>JAZUDZ010000043.1:0-9382 GCA_045639905.1 Acutalibacteraceae bacterium | reverse complement strand
TTTTCTTCGCATCGTCTGTATAAAACGTTTCTATTGTAGACGGTGCGTTGTATAAGGCTGTTAGCAAATAGGCTCGAATGTTGCGGATGGTTTCTCCCGATTCCTTCATCCTTTCAAGCACATATTCAATATGACTTGCATCTAACATTTTGAATCGGTTGATTACCTGTTCTCTTGGATATTGTCGCTTTCCAATACAAATGGTTTCGCTCATGTCTCCCATCGTATCTTCCATCAAGCATACAATTTCATCGATAATGCCTTTGTTGTTATATTGAATAAGATAGTCATATTCAATCGCTTCTTTTATGCGCGATTGCATAACATCATATCTATCTATCTTATTACTAAAATTATTATTACTTGCATTTGATTCTTCTGTATCTTGAATAGGGAATATTGCATCTCCTGAGTTTGGGTTTTCCGAACTCCGGCTCGAAAAATAATCGTTTTCTGTGGAAAACGGGTGGACATAGAGTTTATTCGGTTTGCAAAGTCCTTGTCGTTTTTGTGTTAGCAAGTTGGCCTTCTCAAGTTCATCCATCATTCTTTTAACGCGTTGGTAACCACAATGACATATTTTTTCAAGATTTTCTTTCGTGTAGTATATATACACTTGTCCGTTTTCTATATCTATCCATCCGTTTTTCTTTGAAAGCTGGGCACGTTGAAGTAAGATGCCGTACAACGCGATACTTTCCAAAGAAAGAGACTTGTACTGTTCATCCTCACAAAGCACCCAGGGGATTTCAATATACCGGAACAACTGATTCCCGGGCCACGCATTTTCCACTCTTTTTTCACCTCCTATCGGATTCAATTTTGAGGACGTAATTCCTGCAGTAAAAACGTCCTCTATACAACCCGGAAAGCTGGCATTTATATGGCCAAAAATGCCGGGCAATACACTAATGCCATTCGATAATTGAGACAAAAGAAAAAGCGCCGTATGAGAAATAAAACAGAACTATTGCCCTGTTCCATTTTTCATACGGCGCTTGGAAGTTTTTCAGTCCATTACTGGATCCTGCTCCGCTTGCACGATTAGAAATCTTTTATATTCAATTATCTTTTTAGCCTTTTGGGTATCACAAAGGATTTCTTTTGTGATATTGTGTTCACATTATACAGAACATTTGTTCGGTTGTCAATACTTTTTTGAAGAAAAAATTAAGGTGTGGCCAAATAACCACACCTTAACTTAGAATCGTCTCAGCAAGCAACGAATTGTGGGCCCAATTCAGCTTGTCAGGGGAAGCCCTAAAACCCTATCCTATCCCAAAGAACCGTTCAAAGAATCGTTGAAGCTTTTCAATAATCCGTTGTTTCTTCTCTGCACGATCTCCTCCGCCAAAACGCGATGTAGGCGGCATCAAATTGTCAATATCCGTTCCAGTCGTTTTGATCTCACCGTTTCGGAAACAGTTTTCGAGATATTTTCTGGTCTCCGTTTCCTTGAGTTTTTCTTCCTCAATAATAGAAACCAATTCGCTTTCTTTTGCTTCAGCCACGAAGCTATGCCACTCCGCCATCACATCATCCACATCGTTGATGCCGGCAATGAAGCTATCGATAAGAGCTTTTTTGCTACGAAGTTCCAAGCTGGAATCAATGGCTTTGTGAATATCGATTAGCAACTCTTTGTCGAAGCAATGTGAGTCATGATATTTCTTAACAAGAATGAGGATGTAGTCGATGTTGATTTCGATTTGGCGAAGCAACTCCACCTCAAATACAATATCGTCAGTGACATCCGTGCTCATCCCAGGTCTCGGCTTCAGTTCCTCACGAATATCGTGATACCGGCCCGTGTAATCCTGTATGTCGCGGTCCGAAAGAATACCCTGTCCTTCGAATTCATCAAACGCAGAGAGCAGGTTTCTCATTCGAAGAATGGCACCGAAAAGCGAAACAAACGCTTTTTTGTCGTGTAGCGTTTCCAAAGTTTCACCCAACGGGAAACGATTTTGCAGTTCATCTACCATCTGTGCATAGCCGGGATGCTCGTCTCCTTCGCCATCCACATAACCGTCGTAGTAATCTTTGTAGGTTTTCAGCACCACGATACCCGACGCATTCTTATCACCAAACAACGAAATGGCATCGTCCACTCGTCTTTGCAGATTGCGGAAACATACAATGTTGCCAAAATCCTTTACGCGATTCAAAATTCGGTTTGTACGGCTGAATGCTTGGATAAGTCCGTGCATTTTCAAGTTTTTATCTACCCACAGCGTGTTGAGCGTAGTCGCATCGAAACCGGTAAGGAACATGTTGACAACAATCAGCAAGTCAAGTTCCTTATTTTTCATCCGGAGTGAAACATCTTTGTAGTAGTTTTGGAACTTATCGCCATCGGTAGAATAGTTGGTATGGAACATCTCGTTGTAGTCCCGAATAGCCCCATCCAAGAAATCACGAGACGGTTGATCAAGCCGCGTGGTATCCTCCGGATTTTCCTCATCAAGAAGTCCGTCCGGCTCCTCCTCGTTTGCGCCGTAACTGAAAATGGTCGCCACACGAATGCGTTTGGTCGGATCAGCTGCCATCTGCTTTTTGAACTCGTTATAATACAGTTTGGCTGCCGTTATCGAAGACACCGCCAAAATGGAGTTAAAGCCAATTACTCGCTGTTTTGCCTTAACTTCCTCCACCTCGGAACGCCCGGCAGTTGCCACATCTTCAATATTTGTCAATGTGCTTAAAGTGTATGCTTGCCCATAACCCTTCCGATACGTCTTTTGGTCAAAGTGGTCGAGAATATATTTCGTAACAAGTGCAATACGCTGCGGAGCCATATACGCTTTCTCACGGTCAATATCCCACACGCTTTCATCCTCGATAGAATCGTCCGAATCCATCGTCTTGATGTAGTCTACGCGGAACGGAAGCACGTTATGGTCGTTAATGGCATCCACAATCGTGTAGGTATGTAACTGATCGCCAAAGGTCTGCTCGGTGGTAAAGAATTGATCTTTGGTAGAAGCACCGGCATTCACCGAGAAAATGGGCGTGCCGGTAAAACCAAACAAGTGGTATTTCTTGAAATTCTTTACGACAGCAGCATGCATATCACCAAACTGACTACGGTGGCATTCATCAAAGATAATCACCACATGTTTCATATACACCGGGTGGTCTTTGTTCGCCTTAATAAAAGTAGCCAGCTTTTGAATCGTGGTAATGATAATATGTGCGTTATCGTCCTCTAATTGCTTTTTGAGGATTGCCGTAGAGCTGTTGGAGTTTGCCGCACCCTTTTCAAAACGGTCATACTCCTTCATCGTTTGATAGTCAAGGTCTTTACGGTCAACGACAAACAGAACCTTGTCAATGTACGACAGTTGCGATGCTAACCGAGCCGTTTTGAACGAAGTCAAAGTCTTACCGGAACCGGTAGTGTGCCAAATATATCCGCCACCGGCAATGTTGCCGTATTTCTTGTAGTTGTTCGCCACATCAATGCGCGAAAGAATACGCTCGGTCGCCGTAATCTGATACGGGCGCATTACAAGCAACAGTTTTTCAGAGGTAAACACGCAATATTTGGTCAGCACGTTGAGAATCGTGTGCTTCGCAAAAAATGTCCGCGTAAAGTCCACCAAATCCGGAATAACGCGGTTTCCGGCATCCGCCCAAAACGAGGTAAACTCAAAACTGTTGCTGGTCTTTTCCTTTTTAACCTTGCCGGTTTTGGCATCTTTAATCGCATTCCAACGAGTCGTATTCGAATAGTATTTCGTATTCGTGCCGTTGGAGATAACGAAAATCTGCACGTATTCAAACAGTCCGGAACCCGCCCAAAAACTGTCGCGCTGATACCGTTCAATCTGGTTAAACGCTTCACGAATCGGCACACCGCGCCGTTTCAATTCCACGTGGACAAGTGGCAAGCCGTTGACGAGAACCGTCACATCATAGCGGTTATCGTGAGCCGCACCGTCTTCTTGCCCTACAACATACTGGTTGATTACCTGAAGCAAGTTGTTGTGGACGTTATTTTTATCAATGAGCTTAATGTTCTTGCTCGAACCGTCATCCCGGCGCAGCACCTGCACGTAGTCCTCTTGGATGCGTTGGGTTTTCGATACGATGTCGTCATTTTGGTTGGCAATAGAATTCGAGAAAAAGCGTTCCCATTCTCCATCGGTAAAGGTATAGCCGTTGAGCTGTTCCAATTTTGTGCGCAAGTTAGCCACAAGCTCTGCCTCCGAATGGATAGGCAGATACTCGTACCCCTGCTCGGTGAGCATCCGAATAAACTCCCGTTCCAACGCCGCTTCGCTTTGATACGCTTCGCTGCGCTTTTGAACCGGCTCATACTCGGTCACGACCGTGTTTTCAGTTGTCTGCGCTACTATATTGAAATAGGCCATGGTTGCCCTCCCAAAATTATTGCTTTGATTCGATTTCTGCTCTTAAATCTGCCAGCTTTTTCCCTTTGTATGTAAACCAAAGCGGTCCTTGAACCGGATGGTCAAAACCTTTTAATTTCTGTGCAAGAGCAGATACAGAAGTAGTCTCTCCGTTATGCTCAATGTGCCTATCATCAATCACTGTCGGTTTCACAGTCGAATCGTCAATAAACACAATCTCCGCACCAAAAGGAATTCCAACTTGGCTAAAACGGAACGGCCCACGCCGGACACTTTCGCGTACTTCTTCAGCGATTTTTTCGTCTATTACTTCGTGGCCTTCCGGCTCCATTCGTTTCAGACGATCACTGGTACCGCTGATTTTTGCAATGCTTTCAAGCAATGCATAGCCATCTTCAGGTGACATAGCAAAAAACTCTTTAACTCGTTCCTTCCCATCAAAGGTTTCTATGGTTCGAAGGTCCGGGTTAAGACTATCAATCAATTTATGCAACTCTTTATCGGTCAGAGCACTATCAACCTCATAAACCGCATAAACGCGAAACGCAAACGGAATCGTCTCGCTTCTGTTTAATTGTTTTAAGCGTTTTTCAATATCCGTAGCATAACCGATTTTGATATAATCTGGAAATGAAGGATTCGTAAGAATATAGATTACACCTTTCATGTAGGTTCCCCCTTAAAACATAATAGTTTGTCCCTATAATACTCATACTGCTTTTGCCGTGCTTCAATTTCTGCCGGGAGTCCGGCGGTGATATCATTGCAGAGCGCATCAAAGCGGTCAAGAATGGAAACAATACGCTCTTGCTCTGTAAGAAGCGGCAATGGAACAATGATATCGCCTAATGCGCTTGGCGTAACTTCAATAACTTTTGTTCCATGCGCCAACTTTTTCTTTTGAACAAAGAAATCTGCGGTATGAAACCAATACGACAGATACTTTGCATTTTGATTGTGGCTGATAATGGCGGTATGCCCACTAACAGCGATAGGTTCATCACCAAGCCACGCAACACACGAACAAACATCTTCCACATTCTCACTGGTGACAGCCATCACAATATCGCCGGGAACAGCTTGTTTGGATTTCTTAAATGTGTCATCCGCCACATAGGTAAGAGTCTTTGTTGTATGGATACCGAAATGGGTATACATCTGTCCGTAATGAATACAGGGCTTTCCTACTTCGACAAAATCCTTCTTTTGGAAATTGCCACCACGAGCAATAGTTGCAATATCACTCAAACGGACAGGGCAATAGCCAAACACATACTGAATAAGCCTAATTAGATTCTGTCTGTCTGTCTGTCTGTCTGTCTGTCTGTCTGTCTGTCTGTCTGTCTGTCTGTCTGTCTGTCTGTCTGTCAAAATTGTCGCACCGCCCTCTGCGAATGTCAAGAGCTGGTCGCGATAAAATTCATATTGTTTTTTGCGTGCTTCAATTTCGGCAGGAAGACCGATTTTTAGGTCAGAGCATATTGATTCAAAGTTGTCGAGTGTATAAATTATTTTTTCTTGAACAGCTGCCGATGGCACTGGTATTTGGAACTTTCTAATCTTTTCCATGGGGAGATTTTGCATTGAAGAAGCTTGTAAAAGTTTGCCAATCTGCTCACGCCAAAAGGTACTTGTCTGAAAATAATACATCATATACTTCGGTAATATTTCCTTAGTATTAAGCCGGATCAAAGCAACGTTTGGAGCTAAATAGTATTTGTCATCTTCATCAACCAATGCGACTTGACCGACAGTGCCAACATAAGTGAAAAGCATATCTCCAATTTGGAGTTTGCTCCTGGTCAACTTAGAAAAATCGCTTTTATCTATATACTTAACATCGGTTAAATCAAGCCGGCCATTTTTGACATTTAATCCTCTTAATGCAATGATTTGTCCTTCTTGCGAATATTGGACATAGTTTGTAAACTCAAATCCTGCCAGTTTCGTAACAAGAGCAACATCTCCGAGATTAACCCTTTGTACCCCCCCTATATTGCCAAAATTTAACAGTTTATCACGATAATACTCGTATTGTTTCTTTCTCGCTGTAAGCTCCGCTGTAAGCTCCGCTGTAAGCTCCGCTGTAAGCTCCGTGAAATTGTCTAAAATTCGGACAATTTCACGCTGAACCTCAATGGGAGGAACGGGGATGGAAAGTCTTGCAACCGTAGCTTTGCCCAGTGCTGGAATGCCAGCGCCATATTGGCATTCTTGCAATTTTCTTTCGTTCGCCTTTACAAAGTGATATAAATATCTGTTCAACACTTTTTCTGTGGGTTTTAAGACATAGCAATGTGCACCGGCCCAAAACTTCATTTCAAGCCAATTTACATAACCAGCGGAAGCACCACCTTGAGAAATAGTTATTGTATTCTCCTCCTGGTTGTACTGTTCAATATAACCAGACGGATTTATTCCGCCGTTAATAACAGGATAGCTACCCTCATCATGCATATCAGACTTATTAAATTGCACGCCTTTAGAAATAACGCATACCTTTTCAAGATCCTCGTTCTCCACCCCATTCGGGCAAAGTTCCGCTATCAACTGTTCAAGTTTGGTCATTTGCCCACCTCAATTTCCTCAATAATAGCATCGATTTCGGCACGCAAGGTCGCTTCACGGGCGACAATTTCTTTAATTTCCGCATTCAGTTTGACAATATCAATCTTTTCACGGGTATCCTCTGCTTCCACATAAGTGGAAACAGAAAGATTAAAATCGTTTTCCGCAATCTCGTCGTAAGTAGCAAGATGCGAAAAATGCTCGTCCTCCCGACGCTCGGCAAAAGTTGCCACAATGCGGTCAATGTTTTCCGGCGTGAGTTTGTTGTTGTTCGTAACCTTCACACACTCATTAGTGGCATCGATAAACAGCGTTTTATTATCCGTTTTGCCCTTTTTCAGCACCATAATGCAGGTAGCAATCGACGTGCCAAAAAACAGATTGGACGGAAGCTGAATCACGCAATCCACAAAGTTGTTATCCACAAGATACTGGCGGATTTTCTTTTCGGCACCACCACGGTACATAATACCGGGGAAACAAACAATAGCCGCCGTACCGTTGGGAGCCAACCACGAAAGGCTGTGCATAATAAACGCCAAGTCCGCCTTGGATTTCGGAGCCAACACACCGGCAGGTGCAAAACGCGGATCGTTGATAAGTAACGGGTTCTCGTCGCCCGCCCATTTGATAGAATACGGAGGATTGGAAACAATCAACTCAAACGGCTCGTCATCCCAATGCATCGGGCTGGTCAACGTATCCTCGCAAGCAATATCGAACTTATCAAAGCCAATGTCGTGGAGGAACATATTGATACGACAAAGGTTGTAGGTTGTGATGTTGATTTCTTGACCGAAAAAGCCGTTGAGAACCGCATCCTTGCCAAGCACCTTTTCCGCTTTCAAAAGCAGCGAACCGGAACCGCACGCCGGATCGTACACCTTGTTGATTTCGGTTTTACCAACCGTACCGAGCCGGGTAAGTAATTCGGAAACATCCGCCGGAGTAAAGAACTCGCCACCGGATTTGCCGGCATTAGACGCATACATCGTCATCAAGTATTCATAGGCATCGCCAAACGCATCAATATCGTGATTTTTTACGTCACCGAGGTTCATATTGCCGATACCATCGAGCAGCTTCGCCAACTTCTCGTTGCGCTTGGCAACAGTTGCGCCGAGCTTGTTGCTGTTGACATCAAAATCATCAAACAAACCGGCAAAATCCGCTTCGGACACGCTACCTTTTGCGGAATCCTCAATGGCATTAAACACTCTCTCCAGCGTTTCGTTGAGGTTCTCATCCGTAGCCGCTTTTGCTCGAACATTGCAAAACAGTTGAGACGGGAGCATGAAAAATCCTTTTTCGCTGATAAGACTTGCTCGGGCTTCCTCTGCTTGTGCATCCGACATTTTGGCGTAATCAAAGTCAGCGTTGCCGGCTTCAATTTCGCCTTGGTTAATGTAGTTCGCCAAGTTCTCGGAAATATAGCGATAGAACATAGTGCCGAGAACGTAGGTCTTAAAGTCCCAACCGTCCACAGAACCACGCAAGTCATCTGCAATCGCCCAAATGGCACGATGTAACTCCTCGCGTTCTTGTTCTTTCTTAATGTCAGCCATAGTCATATCCTCCCGATAGAATTCTCCATCTTGATTATCTCACAACCAATGTCCCATAAAATGGACATCACCAAATCAAAATTGCATATACAATAAAATTATAACAAGCATTGACGCAAAATGCAACAAATCTAACCTTTTTTCGACCTACTTTTTTGAATTTTTTCTCCTTCTCAAAAAAAGCGAGTCCCTCTCTCGCAGCGCGGGAAAAGGACTCTACTATTCTACCTATTCTTCATTCGCTATCCCATCATTCCATTTAGAAATAGTCCATAGGATATTTACATGTTTGGACGACTGTCGTATAATACTATCGTACTCCGTTGAACTGAGCCAATCAATTAAATAGCATTTAGGGATTACATACTTGTTCGGAAGCTCAAGAGCTTTCAGTTTCCCAGCTCGAATCCACGCTCCAACAGTTCGTCTGTTATATCCGGTAAACTCTACAACGTCTTGAACGTCAAGAACATCCGGATAGGCAGTCAGAGCATATTCATAGAAGTGTCGTGTCTTTTCCGCATTAAAAGCAACTGCCGGTCGGATACGAATCTTGTACGGCTTTACGCTGCTGTCGCCATAGCGATACCAGCCTTCAGGCGCGATATACCTTTGCGGATTAACTTCACGATCGTTCATAAAAGCAATTATGTCCTGCTTACGGATTTTATAGCATCGGGTTTTCTTTCCGGTACAGGTATTCGGGATCAAATTAAATTGCAGAAGAAAGAGGGCAGTCCGTTTACTGATATGACATGCTATTCTCAGCTGCTCCTTGTTCATAATTTCCGGATACTCTTTTAATTTTTCTTCATCGTATTTCATAGTGGAATTTCCTTTCAATATTTTTTGTCCGAAAGGGTGTTCCAATAC
>JAZUDZ010000042.1:0-2659 GCA_045639905.1 Acutalibacteraceae bacterium | reverse complement strand
CTCTCATTTTTCAGCCCCCCGTTCCTTTCGTTTGCGGGTGCAAAAGTACTACATTTTCCCTTACCTCCAACAACTATTTTCATTATTTTTCAATATTTTTACATTCCATCTGAATATCAGATAGATAAATTTCACGCTTTTTGCAATAATTGCTGCCGCAAGGCGGTTTTTTGGCGGAAATTGCGGCTTCCGGGGGCTTTTCCGGGGCCGGAACGCGACGTTTTCCGCGCGTTTCCGCGCGTTTCCGGCGGGAATCCGCACACGTTTCACGGCTTTCATGCCGTTCCAAGGCGGTTCGGGACGGACTCGACTCGGGACTTTTTCGGAGGACACCTTATTATATATATGTGTGAGGACGGGGACTGACGGACGTGCCTGACGGGATGTGCCTGGCGGGATGTGCCTGGCGGGACGCTGCCTGACGGATGTGTATGCCGGATGCGTATGACGGATGCGTATGACGGATGTGCCTGGTGGGATGCGCCTGTCGGGACGCTGCCACGCACGCCTGCGGCGTACATGGTTACCGAGGTAGCGTCTTCCAGACGCTTTGGACCGCTCTGCGAGTATGAGCGGCAATCGGTTCGGACTGGTGAAGGCATTCCATAAACATTTTTCAATAAAATATGCATTTTTTCAACTTCATGTTTGTTTTTCTAGTCGAATGCTCACGAGAGAAAATACATGGCACAAAAAAACAAAAGCATAAATTTTGATTATGCTTTTGTTTTTTTGACAGAGTATTGCACTCTTATTTCTTAATGCTTTTAATGATGACTTTCGAAGCTACGCCATCATCATTGACACGCTCCGGATTGATGATGTGGCACTCGCCATCCACCCAATAGGCAGGTCTTACACCATGATACTCTTTGTCATAAAGGGTTCCCACCGTTACGATTTGACCCTTTGAGTTCACCGACATGTCAATGATTGAAGCGAGTGTGTTCTCCTTAGGATATTGGTATACCGTTTGAGGCATCACTTGGCCATCTTTCAAAATATAGGAACCTCCACTGATGGTATCGACAGCACCGATTTCTCCTGTTATGGGGTTAATGTGATTATGTGAATAATACTCGGTCACCAACGAATAAATACTACCGGAGGCATCATTCCATTTTGAAGAATTGACAAGACCGTAAACCATGCTGGTATTTGACCCTGACCATTGGTAAGGTATCTGGGTGAAACTCTGTTGCTGACTATTGTATTCGAAAGCTTTAAAAGTTCCATCTGTTTCCGCATGAAAACCAGCCAATTTGAAATTTGTACCATTGGTTAATGTTCCAGCGAAAGCCATTGTCGAAGCATTGTCCATCTGCCCCACTTCAACAAGTTGGCGATTCATCCATGCTACGGGAGTATGTGCACCCTCGCGATTCATATATGCGCCGACAATGAATTCGTTCCCATCGACATATTCAATGGATGAGATATCCCACACACTTATTTCGGTTCCTGATACGATGGGCAAATACTGAACGTTTGTACCATCCCACACTGCCGGTTGGCCCCATTGAAGTCCGGTAAGGACAAAATCGCCATTATCCTTGAATGCTATGCCGCAAAACGTCGAAGCATCAAATGTGTATTCGCTGCACTCCTCATTGTTTTTGTACAATGCAGATTGTGGAAGTGCGTCAAAGCCATAACTATCTAATTCTCCCGCTACAAAGACATCACCATTATCGCGGACAACCATATCAAGGGCAGCAAATACCTTATCGTCTGTTCTCTGGAAATAGTGTATCTGATCATTGGTCATTAGAAATGATTCGTTTTTGTAAGTACCCATGACATACATCGTTTCAGATGAAGTGGGATCAACGGGGTCTTTTTTGCACGACGTAAATACCAACGCCGAAACAGCTAACGCAACTGCAAACAGTTTTAATTTGTTCATAAAGTGATTTTTTAAATTAAGTAGGTCCCTTTTATCCGATTTTATCGCACAAACCAGCAGAACCTGTTATCTGATTCGTGCAACGCGACGGTTATGAAAAATCGTCTACAATTCAAGTGCAAAAAATACAACTTTATGTTTTGATTATGCAATTTCTTTCGTATATATTATTCCACATAAGTTGTTATTGTTGTCAAACAAACATACGGCGGAAATAACAGGTATGATTTTTGTCGAGTCAGAATCTGGTGGCATGTAGAGACACACGGCCGTGCGTCTTTACGTTCCCAAAAAAATCCGTCTCAAAAACAAGTTTTATTATTCGGAAAGAAAAAGCTTCGCCGCATATTTGACCCAAATTGACGATGAAATCGAAGATTACCTCACTTCGTGTCGGTGGATATTCATTTCGACATAGTCAATTGTCTTGGGAAAAGGGGAAAAGCAGGAATAGAATGTTATTGGAAGACAATTATCGTCAATTAAACGTCAATTGCTTTCCTGATTGTGAAACTTGCGTTCCCTAATCGAAATCACAGAATCTTCCGTGGCCGTTTGCGCGGTAATTCATACTGAAAAGCCCCGACCATACGGCCAAGGCTTTTCACTTAATATAAACAAATCAATAAGTTTATTTGTTCATAATTGTATCACAAAACTTTCAAAACCAAAGCAAAACTTTATTCAAGGTAAGGAAGCGGCCAACCGGCACGCTTCCAACGGCGGCCCGGTTGGGCGCCGTTTCAACCCATG
>JAZUDZ010000041.1:0-2275 GCA_045639905.1 Acutalibacteraceae bacterium | reverse complement strand
CGGGTATTGTTTTTTTGTACCCAAAACGGTGGGAAACGCAAGAGATCGAATGCAACAAAGAAGAACACGGAGTGAAGTCGGAACGATGAAGAATAAAAAAACGATCCTGCTCATTGGAGCACTGGTTGTCATTGTGGTGGTAGTGCTGGTGCTGTGTCTGAAAAAAACACCGGAACCGGCGCAGGAAACACCTGCCGGTATTTCGGAAGAGATGGAGATAGTGGAGGCCACAGAAACTATAGGAACCACGGAAATGACAGAGGTCCCGGAAGGAACATCCCAGCCTGAGACTACGGAACCGCCGGAGCCTCTGGATGAGGACATTCTGCTCCCGAAAGCGGGGATTTTGGATTGAGTGACTTTTTCACGGCTCGGCTTGCCGGGCTGGATATCGGCGTGGAAAGCCGTTGCGCCTCCGTCAGACGGCAGAGGGAGCTTTCGGAAGAACCCGTGACGGAGGAATACGCGGAGGCGCACCGTGTCATCACACTCAACGAAACCGCAAGCTTCATCTATGACGGCATTGCGGAGGGGCTGGACGAAAACGCCATCGCGGTAAAGCTCACGTCGGAATACAACGTCCCAATGGACAAGGCGCTTCGGGACGTGAAAGCCACGATAGAAAAGCTCGTTTCGGCGGGCGTGGCGGAATAAACTTGGCACAAAATATTTTCTTTTAAGAAAGGAAGATCACATAATGAAGAATTGGAGAAGAAAGCTGTTCACGCTGCTGTTCATGGTCGTTCTGATGCTCGGGCTGACCGTGACGGCGTATGCGGCGGAAACATGGGTGGAAGTGAACTCGGCATCGGCTTTGCTGACCACAATCAATAATGCACCAGCTGATGTGAAGACAAACATCCGATTGACGGCGAACCTTAGTGGAAATCGTATCAAAATACCATATGATAAAAACCTCGTTATTGATTTGAATGGATACTCAGTATCGTGTAATTACAGTGGTAGAGGTTTATTTCAGATTTACCGTTGCCCCAATGTTACGATTATGAACTCAAGCTCTACAACCAGTTATTTAACAGGCAATAACGCAAACGCATTATATCTTTATAACTCTGAAGACGGCTATGGTGGTAGCAATCAGAGATGGTGCGCAGTCCATTTGAAGGGAAAAATCTCAATCACCAAAACCTATGTCGCCGGCGGAACTGTGCTGTACGTTGACACCCCCGATGTTAATCTTGGAACGTTGGGTTTTGGAAGTGAGAAAAAAGTCGATTATTTGGTGAATTTCGATGCCAACGGCGGTACGAATGTCCCGAATGCAGTGTATAAACGCATATATGTTGCCTGTACGCTTCCCACCGAAGCACCGACCCGCCCCGGTTATACGCTGAAAGGTTGGAACACGGCAGCAAACGGCACGGGAATAAACTACGACTTTACCTACAGCGCCAATGCCGTAACGACACTCTACGCTCAGTGGTCGCAGAATCAGTATCTGACCTATAACGCCAACGGTCATGGCACGGCTCCGAATACGGTCACGATGACCTATAATACGGCAACCAATGCGGAGGCGGAAATTTCCGCAACGGGCTATACCTTCAACGGCTGGAACACCAAAGCAGACGGTACCGGCACGGCTTATGCGGCTGGTGCGGAAGTCAAGAAGGCAAATGTTGACCCCACCGCCGTCACCCTCTATGCCCAGTGGACAGAGAATACGGCAACGCTGGCATATGACGCCAACGGCCACGGTGAGGCTCCCGGAAATGTTACCATGAAAACCTCGGCGGCGACAAATGCAGCGGCTGCCATTACCGGTGTTACAGGATATACCTTTAACGTCTGGAACACCAAAGCGGACGGCACTGGCACAGCGTATGCCGCCGGAGAACAGGTCAAGGCGGCGAATGTTGACCCTGTCGCCACAACTCTCTACGCGCAGTGGACGACGAACACCTACACTGTCACCCTGAATAACGGCGGGGGCAGCGGTGATGCATCCGTCACCGCGACCTATGACGCGGTTCTGCCCAATGTCATCGTTCCCACCTGGGAAAAGCACGTGTTCGAGGGCTACTACACCGGAGAAAACGGTGAGGGAGACAGGTACATCGGCAAGGATGGCAAGGGCGAAAAGGTATGGGATAAGACTTCCGATACGACCCTGTACGCCTTCTGGAAGGACAGCGCCAGGGTCGAATCCATGGATCTGCTGCTGGACGGCGACATCGGTATGCGCTACCATGAGGCGGTCAACGATCCGGAACTGCAGCAGAACGGTGCCATGACCGTGTCCATCGGCAGCAAA
>JAZUDZ010000040.1:0-87089 GCA_045639905.1 Acutalibacteraceae bacterium | reverse complement strand
AGAACTTATATCCCGCACGGGAAAAAGAAAAAGAAAAGTGACCACTCAAAAGAGTGGTCACATGGCGCGCTGGAAGGGATTCGAACCCCCGACCTTTTGGTTCGTAGCCAAACACTCTATCCAGCTGAGCTACCAGCGCATGCATGCTCCTTTTTTATAGGCGCAAGCATTATTATATAGATGTGTCTGTAAAATGTCAAGGGGATTTTTTTTGCTTTTTGTGAATTTGTCAGCCTCGGCCGACATAAATGTCATAGATTCCGTCGGCGATTTTTTCAGACCAAACCCAAACAACCGTAACATCCGGTTCGGTTTTTTTATAAAAATTCAAACGGCTGGTCAAATCTCGTTCCAAATAAATACACCCTGCATGGGCGCGAATCGGCGTGTCATAACTTCCCATCACACATTCATCCGGAATGACCATATATCCCATATCCCGAGCAAGATTCTTTGCAAAATTCACATAATACTCCACATCAAAGGAACGGGTGGTAGTCGCTTTTTCCTTTCGGTCGATCGGCACCGGCTTAAACTGTGTCAGACGGGTTACACCGGATTGTGTCGTATGGGTTCTTGCCGGTATATTCTGATTCTTTGTTGTTTTCTTTGTCGGTTCCGTTTTCGGATTTTCGGTAACAGGCGGCAACTCCCGGGCTTTCTTCTTTTTGGTCGTTTGCTTGGTGGCTTCTGTCGTTGTGCCCGTTGATGTTGTAGACCCCACCGACACAGCAGAGGACGTTGTGGTCTGCGTTGATTGCCGAACCGTACCGGTTGTTGCGGCAGTGGTCGTCGGAACAGAATCTTTCGGTGAGGGACTAAAACCGCATCCGGCCAAAAGGCTCACCATCATAAAACAAATCACAAGCAGTGCTATACATTTTTTCATTACTAAATCACTCCTTCATTTTTTGCACTATTTGTTACTCCTTATTTTACACTTTTTCAAAAAATATGCCATACCAAAAACGGCACACAACGGCCCTTGTGAAAATACTGTTTTTGTGACATAATACATACAGAATTTGCTTGTTTAGGAGGCATCACGCATGAACTATTCAATCGGAGATATATTTTCCGGTTTTGAAATAACCGCCATTCGGAAAGAAAAAGATTTTGAAGGAACTCTGGTGGAGATGATTCACCGTCAAACCGGAGCCAAACTGTTTTGGATGGATAACGGAGAACTGAACAAATTGTTCTGTGTCACCTTTAAAACCGTTCCGGAAAACAGCACCGGTGTCTTCCACATTCTGGAACACTCCGTTTTATGCGGTTCCGACAAATATCCGGTACGCGAACCTTTTGTGGAGTTACTGAAGAGTTCCATGAATACATTTCTAAACGCCATGACCTATCCGGACAAAACCGTCTACCCTGTTTCCAGCCGAAACGAACTGGACTTTTTGAATCTGACGGAAACCTATCTGGATGCGGTTTTCGCTCCTGCCCTATTGCATAATCCGAATATCTTTTATCAAGAAGGCCATCATACGGAAATCGGAGAAAATCCGGCCTATGTCGGTGTGGTATTAAACGAGATGAAAGGGGCCATGTCCGGCGTTGATTCCCGTATTGATCAGGATATGGGAAAACTCCTGTTCCCGGACACCTGTTATCGTTTCAATTCCGGTGGTGAACCCGATACCATTTTGGATTTGACATACGACCAGTTTGTGGAAACCTACAAGCGCTTCTACCATCCGTCCAATGCCCAGTTCTATTTGGATGGTAACCTGCCGCTTGAAAAAACACTGGCGCTGATAAACAGCTATCTTTCCGGTTATACACGGGAAGAAAACCTGCCGCAAATATCGTTCCAACGTCCGATTTCCGGGTCCATGACATCCTATTACGACACAACCGAAACGGCAGAAAACCGTGACTATCTTGCGTTCGGCAAGGTGATGACAACCTTTAACGACACATCCCGCATCACCGCTTTGTCCGTTCTTTGCTATTACCTGGCTTCCACCAATGAGTCTCCTCTGAAGAAAGCCATTTTATCTGCCTCTTTGGCAGAAGATGTGGAACTTCGCCTGGAAGACGGTCTGGCCCAGCCGTACCTGATTTTGGTTCTTCGCAACACCGATGCCGGCAAAATCGAACAAATCAAACAGGTGATTTCTGATACGTTAAGCCAAATCCTTCAGGAGGGCCTTCCGGAAGACGATTTGATTGCCTGTATCAACCGGGCTGAATTCGCCGCCCGTGAAAAGAATGAACCGCAGGCTTTGTACCGACTCATTACGGTTCTCAACAGCACCCTGTACGGCGGAGATCCAACCACGTTCCTTATGACCGACAGCATTTTCGCGGAAGTTCGGGAATCTCTCCAAAACGGGAACATGCTTACATATCTGCGGGAAGCATGCGAAAAAGAAAACTGGTGTACGCTTACGGTACTTCCATCCTCCACACTGGGAGAAGAACTGGCTGCTGCAGAACAGGAACGACTCAAGAAAGAAATCGCATCCCTGTCGGATGAACAAGTATCGATTTTAAAACAGGAAAATGAAAACCTTGCCCTTTGGCAGCAAACTCCGGACTCCAAAGAAGCTTTGGAAACATTGCCGGTCTTGCCCTTGTCCGAAGTCGACGTCTATCCGGCCAAAACCGAAACCGTTGAATCTTTGCAGGACGGCATCCGTACCCTGTTCCACCCGCTTCCCTGCTGTGGCATTTTATACGTGTCATTCCGTTTCAAGCTGACCGGCCTTTCCGTCGAGGACATTCAAAATGCCTCGATTATGACCGAGCTGTTCGGAGAAATCCCGACGAAACAGTATGATGTAGCCACACTGAACAGGCTGTCCCGTACGTATATCGGCAGCCTGCAATTCCGAACGGATTGTACCCAGGACGTAAATGATACAGACCAATGCACGCCCTATATTTCCGTACACGCAAGTGTTTTACCGCAAAATCTCGATAAGGCTTTGGAAATCATTTCGGAAATCCTGCTGAACACCGATTTCAGCCGTTCGGATTTAATTCGGGACATTGTTGCCCAGATGGAAGATTATAACCGGCAGGTATGCATTTCCGACGGACACATCCTGGCTGTTTCCGCGGTGCGCGCACCATATTCTGCCATAAATGCCTTTGCGGAGATCACCTCCGGCGTCACCTATACAAAATTCATTCGTGAATTAAATGCACACTTTGAGGAACGGTCCGCAGCTTTGGCCGAAACGTTTTTCTCCTTGCGTTCTTCCTTATTCTGCAAGCAGAATTTGCTTATCAGCATTACCGGAGATGCCACGGCCTCTCTTTCCACATTTGTGCAAAGCCTTCCGGAAGGACATAAAGCACCGGAAAGCACCACTTTCAGCTGTCAATTCCCGAAAAAACTCGGCATCGCCATTCCCGGACAGATTTCCTATTCCGCAAAGGGATATCATCTGAAACAAACCGGCATACCGTTTGGCGGTGATTGGGCCGTTTTGTCCAACATTGTCACCTTATCTCATTTATGGGTTCGCGTCCGTGTACAAAACGGAGCCTATGGCACGGGGATGAGCTGCAGACGTTCCGGAGATTATTTCTGCTATTCCTATCGGGATCCAAACCCCGCCGAATCACTGAATGCCTTTGATTCGCTTTCGGAGTTTATAAAAGCGTTTGCCGAATCCGGTGAAGAGGATTTAGACAAGTTTATCATATCCTCTATTTCTTCCGGTGACCCACTGGTCACCTCGCGCATGCGCGGTGCCCAGGAGGACGGCGCTTACCTGAACGGATACTCTTATGAAGAAAGAGTGGAGGTGCGCCGGCAAATGCTCGCCACCACCAGGGAATCTCTTTTGTCCTGGCTTCCCGTTTTGGAAGCCATGGAACGTGACGGCGTCTATTGCGTTGTCGGTCCCAAAGCCGTTTTGGAAAAAGATCCGGACCTTACGATTATCGATCTTTGAAAGAGGGAATCCAAATGATATCCTTTTTGTGTCCCGTCTGCAAAAAACCTTTGGTTCGAAAAGACAAATCTTATTTTTGCGAAAACGGGCACTGCTATGACATTGCCAAAAGCGGATACGTAAATCTGCTGCAGTCCGGAAGTTCCGGCCATCACGGGGACGACAAACTTATGGTCCGCTCCCGTACGGAGTTCCTGAACAAAGGTTTTTATGCGGCACTTTGCGATGCCATCGTGGAAACCGTACACCCTCTGCTGGATTCTTCATCCATACTCGTGGATGCCGGATGCGGAGAGGGGTATTATACAGACCGCATTCAAAAAGAAACCGGAGCCACGGTTTTCGGCATTGACATTTCCAAAGACGCTTTGGCTGCCGCAGGAAAACGGAACCATGAACTGAAGCTTGCCACGGCCAGTACCGCTTCCATGCCGTTGCCGGACAGATCGGCCGATGTACTCATCTCGGTTTTTGCCCCGCTTTTTCCCGAAGAGTTCTCCCGCGTCTTAAAAGACACGGGATACCTTCTGTGTGTCTTTCCGCTGGAAAAACATTTATGGGAACTGAAGCAGGCCGTATACGACGTACCCTATGAAAATCCGGCACCGGAAAACACGCTGCCCGGCTTTTCTCCGAAAACAAAACGCAATCTCGAATACACCATCCATTTGCCGGATACGGACAGCATTCTGCAAATATTCAAAATGACTCCCTATTATTACAAAACCGGGATGGAAGACCAAAAGAAACTGGAGAAGCTGGAAAGCCTGCAAACCAGCCTGGCTTTTCAAATCGTTCTGTATGAAAAAAAAGAAATATAAAAGAGAGATGCCGCGGCATCTCTCTTTTTTCACTTGTATTGGTCTAATGCGGCTTTCAAATCCGCACAAACTTCCTGTGCCAGGGATTCCGGTTTCAGCACCTTCACCATAGGCGTATACTGAATGGCCCACAGTTTCATATCCTGGTCAATGACATCCGCCGTTACCGTTACGATGCCATCCCCTTTCGGGACAAAGGACACCGCGTTGGAACCAAAAGCATCCATAACATCACCGATTAATGTCTCGCTTGTTTCAAAAACAGCGCGAACCCGTTTTCCGGTAAACATAAAATTGCGACCACGCATAATACGGGAAAGATCCAGACCGTGCTCCAGGCCCTCCACGCGTGTCATGGATTTGCGCGGTGTTTCCAGCACTTCCACATCGCTGATACGGTCCAGACGGTAATAGGCCAGGGAATCCCGGTTGTCCATGTTGCAAATGAGATAATACATTCCCCGTTTTGCGACAATGTCATACGGGTTCAGGAGATACTCACGCGGCGTTCCGTCGGGATTGGTTCGGTGATGCAGCTTTTTATCCGACTCAAAACGATCATAATGACAGCGAATCTGTTTTTTATTCTTAATGGCCTCGCCCACTACTTCCAGTGTCAGGAACAACATATTCGCATCACGGGTTTCCAGCTCACACGAGGTAATGGACGGCATCGTGAAATATTTACTGGTTTGTTTGGAAAGATTCTCAATCAGGCGGTCCCGATCCTTAGCCGGAATACTTTGTGAAAACAGAACAGAATCCACAAGAAGTCGGTATTCCACATCGGAAATATCCGATTCATAGTAGATATTGGTATACGTATCGTAGGGATTTCCCTGCTTATCGGTATGTTCGACAGTATCCGCACTAACCGGGAACCCGGCATTAATCAAATCCTCCAGATTCAGCCGAATACTTTTACGGTCGATTTTGACACCATATTCCTTTTCCACCCATTCGAGGATGTCCTTTTGCTTCATGGGATGTTCACAATTAGAATGCTTTTTCAGCACTTCCAATATGAATAACGGATATAATTTTTTGCATCTGACACCAATCATAATCCTGTCACCTCTTTTTTAGTATACCACATGATCCGCAAATCTCATATACAAACGGAGAAAATAAGAAGGATTACCAAAAAGGCAAAATTAAATAGGGAAAATTCCAGAAAATACGCGCCGCTTTTTCCCGGATTGTGTTTTACATATTCCCGGAAAGTTATCAGGGAGGCAAGGGACGCAATCAGGGTTCCCACTCCGCCGATATTCACCCCGACAAGCAAGTCTGCATAGTTGTTTGTGAACTGAGAAAGCAATATGGCGGACGGAACATTACTGATGAACTGGCAGGATACCGTACTGACAAGCAACGTGTTCTTATCCAGCAGCCAGGAGAAAAACTCCCGAATCGGCTCCAGTCGTCCCATATTCCCTGCAAAAACAAAGAAAAACACAAACGTTAACAGAAGCGGATAATCTACCATTTTCAGTGCCTTCCTGTCTGCAAAAAACAGGCAAACGGGAATGACCACCAGACCGATCCAGTACGGAACAAACCGAAACACAATGACAATTGCCAAGGCAAACAAAGCCATGTACAGGCACACTCGCTTAGCGCTCATATGCACGGTTTCGTTTTCTATGACCAGTTCTTCCGGCTTGACAACCACTAGGCAACAAACCGTGATCAATAAAACCGACAACAAAAACGGAGGCGCCATAATTCTAATAAACTCTCCGTTGGCAATTTCAAATTTCGTATACAGGAAAAGGTTTTGAGGATTGCCAAACGGCGTTAGCATTCCACCCAAATTTGCGGCTATGTTTTGCATAATGAATGTGAATGCCATGTATTTCTCTTTTTTCGTTGTGGTCAAAACAAAATACCCAAGAGGTAAAAACGTCAGCAGTGCCATATCATTGGCAATCAGCATAGAACCGATAAACGTTATATACACAAGTGCCAGGATGCTGGCTCTGGCCGTTTTGAACAACTGAACCACTTTTTTCGCAAACACATAGAAAAATCGTATGTTTTTCAGTGCACAAACAACCGCCAAAACACAAAACAAACAGGTCAGTGTTTTAAGGTCAAAATAGGACAAATAGGCTTTGTCAACGGGAACCAAAACGGACGTAATCAAAGCTGCAAAAAAAGCAATTACCATCACTGTATTTTTTTTGACAAACCCGAAAGCGGTTTTCAAGAATCTGTTTTGTTGTATCTGTGTCTCTGTTTCCATTCTATCGGCGCCTCTATCTGTTTTCTCCCGAAATCTTAACACCGAATTCCCCGGTTTGTCAATCATAGTGCAAAAGAATATGAGGCCCTCTCTCCAAACGGAGAGCAGGGCCTCTCAACCAAATTGCTTCAGGCTGCATCGCAGATTTCGGAAACCTGCTTCGCAATTTCACAGATTTCGTCACGCAGCAAAATCCGGCGTGTCTCCAAGGCACTGATAACCGCATCCAGAAGTTTTCGATTGGAACGAAGAAGGGTATCCGCACGACGGCTGAACTCGTTCAGCTTATCGGTTGTCATATCCACCAAAGCGGAAACTGCTTTTTCCGCACAGGTTTTGGACATATCTTCGACAACGGTTGTACAGGTGGGAGCAAAACCATAGGACCCGTTTTCTTCGGTTAAAATTCTCGTTTGTTCTACGGCGCTATCGATGTCCGACGCGGATCCGGTCAGATTCTCTCCGAGCACAATCCGCTCAGCAGCTCTCGCTGCCAGCAAACCGACAATTCTCTGCTCTTTTTCGGCAACGCTTTCAACAAACTTTTCAGGAACAACATGCAAAAGCCCCGCCTGATTGTGATGCCTCCGCACGGCAACACCCACAACGGCTTCCGGATAGAGAAGCCATGCAGCCACCGCATGTCCGGCTTCATGGACCGCAACGCGATGGACTTCTTCCGGTGTCATATCATCCACCGGATAGAGTTCATCGTTGTTGATTTGGTCCAAAAAGAAATCCCGTTCCGTAACAGAGGATCGACCATCCAAAACCGCATTCAGAACAATACGGTTCACGGATTGCTGTATGTAGGAGAAGGTCTCTTTGTCATACATACGTGCAACATTTTCCGTATTCATTTGTTTTTCGAGCGGAACATTCTGCAATATTTTCCGCAAAAACAAGGTGCGCATGGACTGATTCGGATACGGAACAAACAGTTTTTGATCTAAACCGTCAAAAGAACAAAACTTCCCGCTTTCTTTTTTTCCGTCGTAAACGCCGAAAACAAGAACTCCGTCTGACGGTCGCAGTTCGCCGATGTTCTGCAGCACAGCTTCCGAAATATAGGAGCTGTCGCGGAAATAGTCCAGGTGCTGTATTACCACAACACACGGCGCTTTTGATTTGGCTTCTTCGAAGCCTTTGGTGATCGATTTGATTATTTCGTCATAGTCTTGGCCCGCCAAAAGATTGATTAAGACGCAAGACACTCCGTCCGGAACGGAAGATACAATCAAATCCGTCTTTCCGACACCCTGTGGCCCATATACGAGAAGACCCTTGGGCATGGAAATCCCGGCTTCGGCAAGCAGTTCCGGCTTTGTTAACAGTCGGATATATTTCTTCAGCACTGCCTGCTCTTTTTCGTAGCCGGGCCAAACACACATTTCTTCATTTTTGATTATCATAGAAAAACCCCCGTTCAAAAAATAAATTTCATTATGTCATTTGCTTCCTGATTCTTTCTGTAATTTTCCACGGGTTTCTATGATGTTTGCATCTGATGAACCTACTATACCACAAGTCTGCACAAATTCGTAGGACAAGATCTGTCCGTACAGGACTTTTCCACTTTTTTGTGAAACAAAAAGTGAGAGAGCTCCTCGATTCCGAGAAGCTCTCCTGCTTCTATTTTTAAAACGTCGGCAATATACTGGATGAGATCCAGATCTTTAATGCCGTCTCGAAGAAATCGGCCAGCTTGTTTATAGCTGTAATTAATGAGATCCGCAAAATCTTGCTGATTCATTTGCCGTTCTTTTAAAATCGTTCTGATATTCTTACTAACATTGTCTGCAATACGGTTTGTCTCTTTCATATAATCAACCACCCTTTCGATTCTGAAACCTGTTTTCGTACAAATGACGACCTCATTTCCTCCTTTCCAAAACGTCGTCTGATTTCCCTTGGACAGATTATTATACCACATCATTTTCAAAATGCAACAAAAATTTTTGGATTTTTCAAAAAAATTTTGATTTTCCTCTTGAGTATGCCAATTTTCACCACATATTGCGACCTTTTTTCATTGACACGCAAAGGCTTTCCGTATATAATCGGTAAAAGTGAATAGACAAGCTCGCTGCAAGCCTGCGTGTCTATTTTTTATTTTATCCAAAACTATCACAACTGGGAGGAAGTAACATGGCAACTTTTATTAATGAGCCGGCACATACCTTTAACGAATACCTTTTGATTCCGGGCTACTCGTCCAGCGAGTGCATCCCCGCAAACGTTTCTTTGAAAACCCCGCTTGTTAAATACAAGAAAGGGGAAGAGCCTGCCATCGCCATGAACATTCCTCTGGTTTCCGCCATTATGCAATCCGTATCCGGCGACCGTTTGGCGGTTGCTTTGGCTACCGAAGGCGGCGTGTCCTTTATTTACGGTTCCCAGTCCGTGGAAGACGAAGCTGCCATGGTCAGCCGTGCCAAAAACCATAAAGCCGGATTCGTTGTCAGTGATTCCAACTTGAAACCGGACAATACATTGGCTGACGTCATTGCCCTGACACAAAAAACCGGACACTCCACCATTGCCATTACCGAAGACGGTTCCTGCAACGGAAAACTTCTCGGTATTGTCACCAGCCGTGACTACCGTACCAGCCGTATGAGCCTCGATATGAAAGTCGCCGAGTTCATGACTCCCTTTGATAAATTGATTGTTGCCGACAAAGACGGCACAAACCTGAAAGAAGCCAACGACATTATTTGGGACAACAAACTGAATCAGCTTCCCATCATCGACGAAAACCAGAATCTTTGCTATATGGTTTTCCGCAAGGACTATGATTCCCACAAACAAAACCCCAACGAACTTCTGGATGCCGAAAAACGGTATGTTGTCGGTGCCGGTATCAACACACGCGACTATGCCGAACGCGTTCCGGCCCTGGTCAATGCCGGTGCAGATGTTTTGTGTATCGACTCCTCTGAAGGATTCTCCGAATGGCAGCGTCTGACCATCCAGTGGATTCGCGAAAATTACGGCGAATCCGTTAAAGTCGGTGCCGGTAACGTTGTGGATGCCGAAGGATTCCGTTACCTGGCTGACTGCGGTGCAGACTTTGTCAAGGTCGGTATCGGCGGCGGTTCCATTTGCATCACCCGTGAAACAAAGGGTATCGGTCGCGGACAGGCCACGGCTCTCATTGAGGTTTGCAAAGCCCGAGACGACTATTATAAAGAAACCGGCATCTATGTGCCGGTATGCTCCGACGGCGGTATCGTGTACGATCATCACATTACGCTGGCCTTGGCAATGGGTGCCGACTTTATTATGCTCGGCCGCTATTTTGCCCGTTTTGACGAAAGCCCGTCCAACAAAGTCAGCATCAACGGAACTTACTATAAGGAATACTGGGGCGAGGGTTCTGCCCGTGCCAGAAACTGGCAGCGTTATGACCTGGGTGGCGACAAGAAGCTGTCCTTCGAGGAAGGCGTTGACTCCTATGTTCCCTATGCCGGCACTTTAAAAGATAATGTGGCCCTGTCTCTCAGCAAAGTCAAATCCACCATGTGCAACTGTGGTGCTTTGACCATTCGGGAACTGCAGCAAAAAGCCAAGTTGACGCTTGTTTCTTCAACCAGTATCGTTGAGGGCGGCGCTCACGATGTTATTCAGAAAGATACCAATTCCACGATAAAAGGTTAACAAAAGGGTGCCCATGCGGCACCCTTTTTTTGGAGGATACATTATGTCTATACGATTTGGAATTGTCGGAACCGGCAAAGTGGCTCACCGCTTTGCAAGAGCAATTGCTCTCGTTCCCGAGGCAAAACTCGTTGCGGTTGCTTCCCGTACAAAGGAGAAAGCGGATGCATTTGCATCGGAATTCGGTATTCCCGAAAGTTTTGGCTCTTATGAAGAAATGGCAGCATCGAACTGTATCGATGCCGCCTACATCGCCGTCCCCCACAGCCTGCACGCACAGTGCTCCTGCCTTATGATGCAAAACGGCAAACACGTTTTGTGTGAAAAGCCGTTGGCCGTCAACGCTGAAGAAATGGAAAAAATGTTTGCCTGTGCTAAAGAAAACAAACGCCTTTTAATGGAAAATATGTGGGCGCGATTTGTCCCCGGCACTCTGAAGCTGTTTGATCTTATGAATTCCGGTACCATCGGAAAACTCAAATCTCTGGAAGCACGTTTTTGTTATGACATGAGTTTGGACGATTTGAATCACCACGTTTTGAGACGGGAAAACGGAGGCGGAGCGCTTCTTGATATCGGCATCTACGAACTGAATTTCATGACATGGTTTTGCGGAACCGACATCGAAAAATTGGAGGCGTTTTGCCGACCGTATAATGGGACCGATGCACAAACCGACATACTCGTTCAGCATGCCGACGGGATCCTGTCTCACCTGTCTTGTGCAACCATGCTGCAAAAGCCGAGAAGCGGAGAATTATACGGCACCACCGGCCATATTCAAATTGAACATTTTTGCGCCCCCGAGTCCATTCATATTTATCATAATGACGGGACCGAGGAACACATTGATACGCCCTATGACGGGAACGGTTTTGAGCATGAACTTCGGCACTTTTGCGCCTGCATTTCAGAAGGTGTTCTTGACAGTCCCGTACATGGTAAAAAAGAAACCCTGTACATCGGAAAACTGATGGATACCATTCGCAAAAAAACCGGAATTGTCTATCCACAAGATAAACAAAATTAATTTTTTGTTGCCTTTATTTATTCTTTTATGTATAATAGGTGTGTCTTTGATGGTGAGAGAATGGGAATCTCACCAAAAGATGACAAAATATTTTAGGAGGAATTCCAATGAAAAACTTACTCAAAGTCGTCACAATCGTTTCTACCTTAGCTTTGATTGTCGGCGCAACCATGGCTCTCACTTTCAGTGCTGCAGCCGAACTGCAGGAAATTGTCCTCATTGATCAGGACTTTTCCAAAACCGTGACCATCACGAATTACGGCCAAAAAATCAACAATGATGATCTTGATGCTATCGTCCAGAAAGACATTGTTGACAATGGCTACATTGAAGGCAACGAGTATTATCTCGTTACCACCACCGGTTCTGTTTCCGGCGGCAGCGGTTATTCCGTCGCTGGCTTTTTCACCGGTGACAACGAGTTCTGGGGTGATGACAAAGCCGAAGGCTGTGTGGCTATCGGCGCAAATAATGGTACATACACTCAGAAATTTGCTGCCGATGCAAAAGATAAGAAAGGCAACCTTCTTGCCCCGCTTATGTCCGGCAAATCTCAGTTAGCCTACTTCAGCGATGCCAATCCGGATGATGGCTTTACCGACACCGTAACCATTTCCCACATCAAAGTTGTCGTTTACCGTGCCGATGTAGCCACCTCTTCCGAAGAGGAATCCACTACCGAAAAAGAGCCGAGTGCTGCCACTTCCGAAGAAGAGTCCGTTGTCGAGCCTTCTGAAGAACCCAGTCAGGATGAAAGCATTCCGGATGCTTCTGAAGATGAGTCTATTGACGAATCCAACGACACCCCCAGCGACATTCTCCCCGGTGACGCCGTTGCCGATGGCAACCTCGACATGAAAGACGTTTTGGCCATCCGTAAGGTTATCGCCAAAATGGAAGTCGAAGGCTTCAACGCTGCCAATGCCGACTTTAACGGCGACAGCGCTCTTGATATGAAAGACGTTCTCGGTCTTCGCAGACAGATTGCAGGTCTCTAATATCTAGCATAATGTAACCAAAAAGGACTTACCGTTTCGGCGGTAGGTCCTTTTTCTTCATTGCAAAACTTGACGAAACGGACTATTCGTTGTATACTCTTGATTAACCGTCGCACCGACGGTGGTTGCTCTTTTTAAGAAGTTCACAAGTCTGAACGGGCAACGTAAATGTTTTGCACAAAAAAAACAAGGAGAATTAAATCATGAATCGTATTTTGAAAATCGTCAGCGTTGTTCTGGCCTGCACATTGGTTGTCAGCCTGTGTGTTTGCTTCACTTCCGCCGGGCTCCTCAGAGATACCAGTGTCACTCAAGAAGAGAGCGTAGATGTAAGCGGGGAAAACTCCGCCGAAGAGCCGATTACCACATCCACCACAAACGGCAAACCCACCCCCACCTACTTCGAAGAGCAAACCATTTTTGACTATACGCCGGACGGACCGGTTACCAAAGAAGAAAAGGCCTATGCCTGCCTGCAGGACGTTGCCGGCTATTACAACAGTTTCTGTATGTACAGCATTAACGGCTATGGTGGCCCGATCAACCCGGAAGAGGGCGACTATTATGAAATCACCATCAGCGGTTATATCGAGGATGGCTCCATTGATTACGATATGTGGCACAATTCCAAATATGTGCTGGAAAGCGGCATGGACGACGATACCATCGGTTCCATCCTGGTTTACACCGAAAGCAACTACTACTTTGAGTTCTGGTTTGACGAAGGTGATAAGCTGCCGATCGGCAATGACTTTGTTGAAGTAAAAGCCAGATGCTACGAAGAAATTCCGGCTATGATTGAAAACAACTATTATATCACCGTTATCGGTGGCTATGGCAATGTCGTTTGGGATCACATCAAGTTCACCAAGATGAAAGCCCGCTTCGGCACACCGCCTTCCACCACCACTACCGAAAAAACCGAGAAACCCACCACAACCGTTGCTCCGACCACGGAGCCCACAAGCGCCCCTGATGTTTCTTCTTCCGACATTCTTGCCGGAGATGCAAACGACGACGGCGGTTTGGATATGAAAGACGTTTTGATGATGCGTCGTTACATTGCCGGATTGGATGCAAAAATCAATCTCGACAACGCAGATTTTAACGGCGACGGCAGTATTGATATGAAGGATGTTCTAGGCCTTCGTAAAAAGCTGGCTAACATTGCCTAACAAATTGCAAAAAAGTAAAAGCCATGGCGTCTACAAACGCCATGGCTTTTTGTTACGGATTCTTGTATTCCTGCATCCCCATTTTTTCCGTAAGGTCTCCAAAACTCTTGTCATACTGAGCCTGTGTGATGGTTCCCTTTTGCAAAAACAAATCCAGTGTTTTCTTTTGATTTAGGTAGAGCTGTACCTTTTTCTCTTCCGGGCTTAACAGCTCCCATTTCTTTGTATCATCCATGGTTACACCTTCTTTGGCACCATTATAGCACAATTCATCCCCATGTCAAAAAAGGTCCTTTCAAATCATTGACCGTCAAATCAAAAATGGAGTATAATGCAAAAAAAGGAGGTGGATGTATGCCGCAATACGAACAACTATCCAAGGAACTCAGTGAACGAATCGAATACGAAAATCAAACAGGCACCTTCGTTTCCTATGCATTTTCGGATGCGGATGTCATCCGCCGCAAGATGGATAAGGACACGGCCAATGTGTGGCGTACCGCGTTCATTCGCGATATTGACAAAATCATGCACTGCCCGTTTTATAACCGCTATGCGGACAAGACCCAGGTTTTTTCCTTATACAAGAACGATGATATCACACGGCGTGGTTTACATGTGCAGCTGGTATCCCGTATTGCCCGCACCATTGGCAAGGCACTTCATTTGAATTTGGATTTAATCGAAGCCATTGCCCTCGGACACGATATCGGCCACACTCCGTTTGGACATGCCGGAGAAAAATTTCTGGATATCGTATCTGCCGCGGAAACCGGTCGTCATTTTGCACACAACCTTCAGTCCGTTCGCGTTTTGGACCAGATTTTTCCCTATAACATCAGTTTGCAAACTCTAAACGGTATTGCTTCTCACAACGGCGAAATGGAGCTGGATGCCTATTACCCAAAAGCGCAAACCGAATTTTCTCTCTTTGACGACCAAATAGAAGCATGCATTAAAAACCCCGACAAAATCGCCTCGTTAATTCCGAACACCTTGGAGGGGTGTGTTGTCCGCGTTTCCGATATCATCGCCTATTTAGGGAAAGACCGTCAGGATGCCGCACGAACCAAGCTTCGCCCGGAAGATGCTTATTCCGAAGGAGCCATCGGAACCATTAATGCTGAAATTATAAACAACCTGATTGTCAATATTATTGAAAACAGTTACGGAAAACCCTATATCAAAATGGACACCGACCATTTTGAGGCCGTGAAAGCGGCAAAGAAAGAGAACTATGCTCTCATTTATGAGAACGATATCGTAAAAACACAGATGAATACCATCGTTCAGCCGATTTTAGAACGCTTATATGTTCATTTTCTAAAAGATTTGCAAGACAACCGTACTACGTCTCCCATTTTCACCCAACACATTGATTATATTGAAAAAGCCCATTATGAACGAGACGTTCCTTACGCAGAGACCGAACCCCATCAAATTGTTGTGGATTACATTGCCAGTATGACCGACGACTATATGGTGGATTTGTACGATTACCTGTTCCCTGGATCTCACCTAAATATTCAATATCGAAATTATTTTCGAAAAAAGACGGACTTTTAACGCACATAGATATGCCATGCAAAAAGTTCCCCTTCGTCATTTACCGCGTAACAAGAAAAAAGAAACAAGCGACTGAAATTTTTCAGTCGCTTGTTTTTTGTCAGCGAATATCAATATTCAAACGATATTTAAGATTACCTAGAATCTTTTTAATGAATCGATCCAGGTCAGCCGGATCCAATGCTTTTTCACCGGCAGCGAAGGAAATGCTGAAACTCATGCTCTTCTTTCCTTCTCCAATCTGCTCACCGCGATAAATATCAAAGAGTGCTACATCTGTCACCTGCTTGCAGGCGTTCTTGATTTCGCTTACGATATCGCCGCAGGCCATGCTTTCGTCAACAACCAAAGAAAGGTCGCGTTTGGCATCCGGGAACTCGGAAATCGGCTGATATCGAACCACATCGGGAATCAGCGGTTCCAAAACGGAATAATCAATTTCTCCGAGATAAATCGGATGGCTTTCTTTGCTGTCTTTCGGCAAATCCAAATCTTTCACGATTTCGTTGGCCAGTTTTCCGAAACAACCGATTTTGGTATCTCCGCACATAATATCAGCGGCAACACCCGGGTGCAAGTACGGTACATCGGTGGCACGCTCAAAGGTAAAGGTTAAGCCAAATGCCTCACCGAGAGACTCCACAGCACCTTTCACCGTAAAGAAGTCTTCCTCATCACCGAACACGGCAAATCCGACATGCGGGATTTCCAAGGGGAGTTCCGTCATCGGTACCTGCTTCGGCCGATATACATTGCCCATTTCGAAAATACGGCCGCCGTTATTTCCGCGCTTCAGGTTTTCAACAACCGTATGGAGCATGGACGGAACCAGCAAAGTGCGCATTGTCGTCAAATTGGAAGAAATCGGATTCAGCAAATGAATGGCGTTGCGTTCCGGTGCATCTGCAGCCAAACGAACCGCATCCAAGTCGCTGTCTGCATAGAAGGCTAAAGTTGAAACCTCATAAAAGCCTTCCGCACACATAGTCGTTTTAACCTTTGCCGCATGCTGCTGAGCTTTATTCAATCCACCGTTTGTTACGGCAGCCGATTTCAGGAATGTGGGGACCAAATGACCGTATCCGTATTCGCGGATAATCTCTTCCGCCAAATCAGGCTCACCCACCTCAATATCCTCACGATACCGGGGAGCTACCACCTGCATGGTATCACCATCGGCCTCCACTTCAAAATTCAGTTTCTTCAGGATGGCCAAAACTTCTTCTTTCGGAACGGAAATACCGAGAATTTTATTAATCCCGCTGAAGGTGGCCGTAAAACTTTTGCCCACACGCGGAGCGCCGGCCGAGCAATCAAAGGCACTCGAAGTAATTTCACCGCAACCGAGTTCCTGAATCAGATGAAGTGCACGGGCCATACCCAGTTCTACGCTGTATTCCGAAATACCCTTTTCGAAATGGGAAGAGGAATCGGTATTCTGTCCGAGGCTTCTGGCTGTTTTTCGAATGTTGTCACGCATGAACTTGGCGGATTCAAACAAAAGCTGAGTGGTGTTCTCCGTAATTTCACTGTTCAAACCACCCATAACGCCGGCCAAAGCCACCGGTTTGCTCCCGTCACAAATCACCAGATTCTGATCCGTCAGAGTAAACTCTTTCTCATCCAGCGTCACAATCTTTTCACCGGGATTGGCACGACGAACGATAATCTGCTTGCTTTCCAGCGTATCCATATCAAAGGCATGCATCGGCTGTCCGATTTCCAGCATAACATAGTTGGTAATATCCACCACGTTGGAAATACTGCGAAGGCCGCTCAAGGCAAGATACCGACGCATCCATGCCGGAGAGGTGGTCGGGGTAATATTGTGAACGGCATGTCCCAAATAACGAGGGCAAAGATCCGGTGCATCCACACGAATCTGAAGGCCGTCAAATACATAATCCGTACAGGTATAATCGGTGGCCGGCATTTTTAAAGGCTTGTTCAGAACCGCCGCCACTTCGCGTGCGATACCGAGAACCGATTGACAGTCAGCACGGTTGGCCGTAATGGAAATATCAAAAATATAATCATCCATTCCGACCAGCGGTTTAATGTCCGCACCGATTTCGGCGTCATCCGGAAGCACCAAAAGTCCGAAATAATCCGCACCCGGGTACAAATCGTCATTTAAGCCGAGCTCCGTTCCGCTGCAAAGCATACCGAAGCTGTCATATCCTCTGAGTTTTCCTTTTTTGATTTTCGCAACGCCCTCAATCGTCTTGTGGTCTTTTCCCGTTGCCAAAACGGTTGCCCCGTCCAAAGCCACCGGGAATTTTTTACCGACACATACATTGTCCGCGCCGCAGCAAATTTGGAGTAATTCTCCGGTGCCGGCATCCACCTGACATACGTGCAAATGGGTGTCCGGAATCGGTTCACATTCTTTTACGAGACCGACCACAACACCTGAAATGTCATGACCGACTTCAATCAGTTCCTCGACCTCAAAACCACAGTCAAACAGTTTCGTTTCCAGTTCCTGTGCCGTGACGTCGATGTCGACGAACTCCTTGAGCCAACTAAACGGTACTTTCATTGTTCGTCGCCTCCCTTAATCCTTAAACTGCTTTAAGAAACGTAAATCGTTCTCATACAGCAGTCCGATGTTGTTAATACCATATTTCAGCATGGCGATACGCTCAATACCGATACCGAAAGCCAGTCCGGAGTATTCACTAGGATCAATTCCGCAATTCTCCAGAACCTTGTGGTGAACAATACCACCGCCAAGAACCTCAATCCAACCGGTTCCTTTGCAGAGACTGCAGCCTTTGCCGCCGCACTCAAAGCAACTGACATCCACCTCGACGCTGGGCTCGGTAAACGGGAAATAACTGGGACGCAAACGGGTTTTTACGTCGCCGCCGAAAATCTTCTTAACGAATTCATCCAGCATTCCCTGCAAATCACAAAGAGTGATTCCTTTATCCACAACCAGGCCTTCCATCTGATGGAACTGCGGCGAGTGCGTCGCATCACTGTCAGAACGGAACACACGTCCGGGAACCAGCACCTTAATCGGCGGCTTTTTCGCATTCATCACACGAATCTGTCCTGGACTTGTATGCGTACGAAGCAAAATATCCTCCGTTACGTAGAAGGTATCCTGCATATCACGGGCCGGATGGTTTTTGGCAACATTCAAACTGGTAAAATTGTGCTCATCGTCTTCGATTTCCGGTCCCTCGTAAATTTCAAAGCCCATTCCCGAGAACACGTCCATCATTTGGTTTTTCGTGATGGTAATCGGGTGAAGAGCACCGGGAGTCCGCTTCTTTGACGGCATGGTAATATCCACCTGCTCGCTGAGGTTGCGCTCCGCAAGTTCCTTCTCTTCCATTTGAGCAGCCATTTCCTCATACTGCTTTTGCACCTGGTCCTTAAACTCGTTAATCAGTTTACCCATGGCCGGGCGCTCTTCGGGTGCACAGGCACCGAGACCTTTCATTAGACCGGGAATGCTTCCCTTTTTGCTGAGAAATGTCTGCCAAAATGCAGCCAAATCTTCCTTGGACTGCACAGTCGCCAGGGACTCTTCCACCTGTGCGCGCAGTTCTTTAATCTTTTCTTCCATATTTCCACCTCAATTTCGGTTTGTTACAAAAAAATAAAACAGCTCCGTCCTCCAAGGGACGAAGCTGTAAACTCCGTGGTACCACCCAAGTTGCAGCAAAGGCTGCCTCTTTTGCATCTGTAACGGGATGTCCCGTCCTGCACTACTGACCGTTCACGCAGGAAGCTCAGAAGGGAAATGCCGTGTGACGCGGGCCGAAGGTCTCTCAGTCGGTGAACCCTCTTCCTGTTGCTCGTTTATTCACAAAGCGCACTTCGTCATAGCCGATATCATTTGCTATTATATCTACTATATAGGTCGGTTGTCAAGAAAAACAAGGAAACTCAGTCACTCATTCTTTTTTTCACTTCGTGACCGACTTTTTTTCGATGTAACAGGCGATAGGCGTTATAATGATTCTTAATAACAATGGTTTCCGCTCCATCTTCCCGTTCTCCGTCCAGCGTCCACGGTTCATCCGGTGGCGCGGTGATTGTGACGGACGATACCGAATGGAACTCCAGATACGGGCACTCCGCATATTTGTGAGATGTCAGCGCTGCTGCAATTTGTCCGAGCTCCAGCACATCCTTCGGCATGTGAATCAAAAGGAGTTCCAAAAGCCCGTCGTTCAGGTCCACCTGATTTTTGTCCAGTTTCAGAACACCACCGCAGGACGTGGAATTACACAAAGCGGCGAAAATGTAGTCATCCTCATATGTGCCCTCCTCCGTCTCTGCCTTCAGATGAATGGGATGGATGGTTTTAAGATCCTTGATACCTTCAAAAATATAGGCCAAATGACCGAAAATGTTTTTGATCTGCTGAGGGGCCGTGTAGGATGCATGCGTGAAGATGCCGCAGGAAGCAACATAGGTAAACGGACGTCCGTTAAACTCTCCGATATCCATCGTTTGGATTGTACCGTTTGCGATATCCGCCGCAGCTTGTGTCGGAATGGGAGACAAGCCGAGACTGCTGGCCAGATCGTTTGTACTGCCGGCGGGAATGTAGCCAACCGGGATTTCCGTTTTGGCTTTCATCAGTCCGGCAATGACTTCGTTCAGTGTACCGTCCCCACCGACGGCCACAACGGCATCATACCAAAGGGAGTTTCTTTCCACATAGTCCGTAGCGTCACCGCGAGCCGATGTTTTATACACATCCGTGCGGTATCCCCCGACTTCCAATTGCTCCTTAATCAGATGCAAGAAACGCATTCCTTGCTTATGTCCCGCACACGGATTAATCACCAAAAGCAGTTCCTTGTCCAGTTCTTTTTTCTTTTTCCAAAACAGCATACGTTTCTCACCTCCATATATATTTAGTATATCACAAAAACCAAAAAATCCATAATCTTTTCTTGCGGGGCATCTTCAAATATGCTATCGTATAGCAAAGAAAAGGAGTGATTCTGATGTCTAAAGTATGCCCGTATTGTGATTCGGTACTGCCGGACAATCCGAAATTTTGTACCGTCTGCGGTGAAGATTTGTCGGAAGTGGAGTGCAGCGACGAAGAAATAATTCCCGCCGTATCCGAACCGATGGAAGAATTTCTTCCCGAACCGGAAGCCAAGGAGCCGAAGGTGAAATCCTGCAAACCTCTCAGCACCATAGCCTATGTAGGTTTGATCCTTCTATTCTGTATTCCCTGCATCGGTTTTGTCGCCATGATTTTGATGGCCGTTCTGGCTAAGAATCTCAACGTCAAACACTTTGCCCAGGCCGCCTGCGTATGGCTGGTGATCACCGTCATCCTCAGTGTTGTCGGTTTCTTTGGATTAAAAAGTGCGCTGAAGCATGCCGGAAACGGTCTGACACACACACTGGACACCATCGCTCCGTATATTACCACGTATTTGGAAGAAAACTCTTCTTCAGCAGCTTAAGAAAGAGTGATTTCCATGAAAAACAAACAAAAGACCACTGCGTTTTTGTTCTATTTAGCCTCTGCTCTTTTCTATGTTTCCTCTATTCTCGGTTTTGTAAACCACAGTTCATCCGCCGTCCTGTTTTTGTGTCTCGGCAGCACCTATCTTTGTTTAGGCGCGGCGCAAACCATCCGGGTCAAGAAAACAGAAGAATCCGAAGAGTCCTCTGAAGAAGAAACGGAAAAAGACAACAACGACACACCGGAAGAACCGTAACACACACAAAGAAGAAGCTCGTCAAAGGAAAAATCCTTTGACGAGCTTTTGCTTACGAGAATAGTTTGCCGTAATAATCGTCATCCAGCATCATGGTTGAGACGCTGAATTTCTTTGATACAATGGAGCAAACCGTGTCGATATAGTCGTTCGAAACCGAAACACCGGGGTTCGGTTCAAAGGTTCCCGTCTGGGAATTATACCGACCTTTTTCCGTGATCCAGGAACGGTTATTGAAAATAATCAAGCCGGAAGAATCGGAAAGAATATCGGTACCCATCAGCAAGCGGGAATCGTATTCGGCTCCCATCAAATTCAGAACCGTCGGCAAAATGTCAATGGAATAGCACGGCTTTTCTATAACGGTATGTTTGAACTTCGGGTTGTACACAATCAAAGTGTTATGATACTCATCAAAGTTCTCGTCAAAGTTTTGTCCGTAGAATTCCTTTTGAGCCTCTGCACTGAGTCCATAAGGATAATGGTCAGCCGCCAAGACAATCAGCGTATCGTCCAGCTTTCCTGCCTCGGTAAGTCTCTGAAGAAGGAGCGTCATGGCTTTTTCCAGTTCATACTGGCAGGCTAGATAGGCTTTCGCTTCTTCGGAATATCCTTCCAGATTATCCACAACAGCCTTGTTCCAGGTTGCCATCATATTTCCGGGGAAATTGTAGTTGGCATGTCCGGAAACCGTTAAGTAATAAACCGAGAACGGCTTGTCACTGGTTAAGTAATTGCCGGTTGTGGCGGCAATCATTTCTTCATCGGAATTCGGCCACACGCTGTGTTCCAGCTCAAGGCCGTTGCCGATGGCAATCCAGTCATACCCGAGATTATAATGACTTTCGTTTCGGCTGTAATAGTCGTAACTGTTGTTATGATAAGCAAGATTCAAATAGCCAAGTCGTTTGGTGACGTTACCGACCGTAAAATGAAGATCGTTATCCTTGGCTCGCCACATACTCCACACATTGGATTTCGGAATGAGGCCGACCAGGTTCACATACTCGCCGTCCAGTGTGGATACACCCCAACCGGGAGAGTAATAATTGGTGAAATCCAGTCCTTCGTGTGCCATCTTATACAAGGTCGGTGTACGCACCGGATCCATCGCACAGGTGCTGAATCCTTCGGCCGTAATCAAGATAACGTTCTTTCCTTTAAACATACCCGTATACTGGTTTTGTTTTGTGGGCGTCACTTCCTTGAAGTATTCATGCAAATCCTGAATCTCCGAACTGGAAGTGTTATTGATGGCCGCATCAAAATCAATATTCATGGTATTGTATTTAACCGGCTCTTTAGATGTTTCTTCCTTTTCTTTTTTGCCCTCGTCTGTGCCGTCCAGATCATTTGGTCCCTTCCCGCTGACACTGGCGGATTTGGTTCCGAACACCTGATATTTGAGATCCAAACGGAGCGTGTTGACGGCACCGAAGGTTCTGACACATGGCGTTACCTCCAGATTGTTCCAGTACAGATAATGCGGAGACAAATCGCTGCGGCCGCCGACAAGCAATCCAAACAGAAGCAGAATATAGTTCACGAGAACAATCAAACCGATAACCACACGTTCCCCATAGCCTGCCTTGACTTTTCTGACGCGCACAATGGACTTCCAAAACCACAGTGCCACCGGAAGCAGCATCAGCAGCAGGAAAATAATAACACTCCAAATGGATGCAAACATGACATCCGTGAAGGTGTCCACGGCCTTGCCCAGGGTTTTAATGGAAAAGATAATGAAATAGGTCCCGAAAATATGGAAATAGACCAATTGCACCATACAAATCAGCGTAGACAGGCAAACGCCGAAACTTAGAAGCGCTGTTCGTATTTTTCGGTTAAAAAATGAACACAGCAAATAGTAAAGAGATGCTCCGCAAATGGTAACGACCAGCGTAAAGTATATTCCGCCTTTCCAAAACGGAAGATCTTTTGTAGTCGTTCCGAGTCGAAGCCAAAACTCTGCCCATAAATTGATAAAAACATACATCAGCCATTCCGGAAGTGCTGTTCGGAAAATGGCTTTGGAGAAAATACTTTTGGGCACAGTTGTCACCTGCTTTCATAAGAAATACGTTACATATTATACATCATTTGGCGATTTTTTCAACATTCTCAAAAAAGAAGTATACCGAAAACGGCCGATATACCAATCAAAGCAATCGCCGAAAATTTCTTTTGTTTCCACCTATGATATAAAGGCGGAACGGCCAGCAAAACTCCCGTCAAAACAAGAGATTTCCAGTCCACGGCCAACGGGGCAAATCCGGTCGGTAAAACCAGTGTGTACAGCATCCAAAGTCCGGTTGCCAAAATCAGTCCGAGAGCGGCCGGACGAATGCATTCCAGCACCGATTTCACCACGTGATTCTCCTGGAAAGTTTTTAATATGGTCGACAGGAGAAGCATAATTACTATGGAGGGTAAAATCGCCCCGAGTGTGGCACAAAATGCACCGAGAAGCCCCCCCTGGGTCGATCCCACATAGGTGGCCATATTGATCATCAGCGGTCCCGGAGTGGACTCGCAAACACCGAGAAACTTCATAAAGGTGTCGGCATCCATCCAGCCGTGCTGAACCACGGCCTCCTGCACCGGGGAAATCATGGCATACCCGCCGCCAAAGGAAAACGCACCGATTTTCAAAAACGTCCAAAAAAGGAGAATATAAATCATGATGGATCCTCCTTTTCTTTTTTCGATACAAGTCCGAAAACAAGACCGATACACGCAGCGAATACAATAAATAAAAGCGAAGAGAAATTCCATGCAAAAATGTGTATCAGCAAGAGCCCCAGTGTCACCGCAGAGACGATACACAAACTGAGGGGTGTCCTCTTCAGCCCTTTGAGCAGTGAATATCCGGCACGCAAAATCAGTACGACAACCGCACACTGAATCCCTTTAAACGCCGAAGAAATAATCGGAATCTGCATAAAGGCATCCAGAAAAAAAGACAACACAAACATAATGATAAACGCCGGCAATATCTCCGCACCCGTTGCCACCAAGGCACCCGGTATCCCACGAAGACGATAGCCGATGTTTGTAGCCGCATTAATGGCCACCGGTCCCGGTGTTGACTCCGAAAGAGCCACCATGTCCAGCATTTCTTCATTGGTTATCCATTTCTTTTTCTGACACAGTTCTTCACTCATGACGGAAATCATGGCATAGCCGCCGCCGAATGTGAACAAACCGATTTTGAAAAAATTCACAAACAGGTCTCGAAAGGATACAGCATATTCTGTTGTTTTTTTCGAAGCTTTCATACATTTACCCCTGAAAAAAGGAGGGCAAGCCATAGACTGCCCTCCTTTTCCGAAATCTTAGTTGTCGGTTTTGATAATACCCCACTGACCTTGACTCCACAAAGCTTTTCCGTTATCCGTATCCGGATCTTCTTCGTTACCGTAAGTAACATAGTAAGCTTTGATGGTGAGTTTGTCGTCCGTGATATGAATGTTACCCCAAGAGGACGGTTTACCGCCGGAGTACGCCTTACAGAAGCTGGCAGCCGCGGCACCCGTTACGTTGTTCGGTTTGCTGCCGGCAGTTGCAAAAGTAGCAAACAAAACACCCTTCGGATTTTCATAATAGCTGACACCGTCAATTTCCGTTGCGGTTTTGGTCGTAATATTCTTGTTCGTATCCACCGGGTAGCTCTGCATATAGCAGTGCTCATGGGCCTGAATGACCAGGTCAACGCCATAATCATTGCACTCGTCAATGATCAGGTCAAGCAAGGCCGGATTCTTGGTTTTCTTCAGAGACAACATGGTCTGGTGAATGGAGACAATCGTCCATTTTTGTGTTTTGGATTTGACATCATCCTTAAACCAGTGAATCTGGTCACGATCCAAAGAGCCGCTGGTGGTGGAAGAACTATCGGTATTCAGCACGATAAAGTGCGTGTTGTCATAGTTGAAGGAATAATAAACACCAAAAGCCTTGTCCATCGCCACATCCGGCAGGTCAAAGGTCATATGTTTATAGGTTTCAAACTTTCCGGCTGTCGACTGGGTTCCCTCGTGGTTACCGGTCGTCAGCATCATCGGATACTTGGTCAAAAATTCTTTGGAACCGTTCAGCATGCTTTCCCACAGGAAATAATAACGAGTACCCTGTACCACGTCACCGCCGTGGAGGATGAAGTCCATATCCGGATCATCTTCTTCTGCATACTTTAAGGTGTTTTTCATAAACTTGTAACCGTAATCCTGTTCAATCGGTTCCGCCTGCGTATCACTGATATACACAAAGGAGAAATCACTCGGATCCGCTTCGCGGGTTGTAAAGACAGCCGCGTCGGACCATACGTTTTCATCGGCATCGCCGACACGATAAACATAGTTAGTCCCCGGCTCCAAATTGGTCATAATGCCGCGATGGACATAGGCAATGGCCGTTTTAAAGCCCACCTTGGCATCCCATGTATAGTTGTTGGTTTCCGGGAAATACGGGAAGCAGTAATTTTCTTCAAACTCTTCGGTCAAAGCATCCACCGTGGTGGCCTGACTGAAATCCGGAGCAACAACCGTCGGATCGGCTTTCATAAACTGCACAACCGCTTTTTTGCTTTCTTTTGTGGTGTGCCAGGTGATGGCCATATCCGTAGAATCCTGGTTGTAATAGCTCAAAACCAACTGATCCGGGACAAGAGTCGTGTACTGATATGTCACGTTAATCGGCTTGGTCGGAGCACTTGTCGGGGTGCTCTGCGTGGTGGTGGTCGGAGCCTTGGTGGTCGTTACCAGTTCCGGAAGGTCCTCCATATGAGCCAGGTATTTGCGAAGGAGTAAGACATCCTTCATATCAATACTGTTATCCTGATTGCAATCGGAAGCAATTAAATCCAGATTATAGGATTCCACCATTCCCGCCAAATACTTGCGGATAATCAGGACATCCTTCATGTCAATGGTATCGTCACCATTTGCATCGCCGAGAATCGTCTGCGCCGAAGTTTGACACGGAGCCAGCAATGTCATGGAAAGAAGCATTGCAAGCACGGCAACAACCGCTAGTAGTTTCATGTGTTTCATCCGTTATTCTCCTCTCTTATTTCTTGATGCCCCACTGGCCGCCGTCATAAGCTTTGGCGGAACCACTGCTGGCATAAAGTGCTCTGACTGTTAATGTGTCCCCTGTAATGGTGAAGTTTGCAAAAGAGGACTCTTGTCCGTCTCCGTACACCTCACAAAGGCTTTCATTGACCTTGGTTGACGGAGAACGGTCCGAACTGCCGCCTGCCGCGAAGGTCGCGACAAGGAATCCGGCCGGGTCTTTGTAATACTCAACCCCGTTGGAGGTTTCTTTGGCAGCATCTTTAATCGGCTGCCCTTTTTCGTCCAGTACATAGCTGCGCGTAAACACGTGTTCGTGGGCCTGAATGACAAAGTCCACACCGTACTTGACGAAGAGCGGGGCAAGCTGACTGCGAAGAGCAGACGGATCAGTTGATTCGCGAAGAGCCACAATCGGACGATGCATAGCAACAATTGTCCATTTTTGGGTGTTGGCCTTCAAATCGCTTTCAAGCCATGCCGCTTGTGTGCTGCTCAGTTTATCTCCCGATTTTTCATCGGTATTCAAAATCACAAAGTGAGCGTTTCCGTAGTTGAAGGAATAGTAGATGCCCAGTTTTTTGTCCATATCCACACTCGGCAAATCCACGGTTGTATGTTTGAATATCTCATACTGACCGGCTGTATCGTGCGTCGATTCGTGGTTGCCGGTTACCATCATGGTCGGATACTTCATCAAAAACTCGCTGTTGCCGTCAATATGCATTTGCCACTGATACATACGATTGGAGTTCTGAACAAAGTCACCGCCTTGAATCAGGAAGGACAGGTTCGGATCGTCTTTTACCGCTGCATCCAATCCTTTTTTCATATAGGTATGCATCTTCTGGTCACCGATGGACGACACCTGCGTATCGCTGGTGTAGATAAAGGAGAAGGAATCCACGGTTTCTTTACGCGTTTTAAAGGTTCCCGTCCGGCTCCAGCTTCCTTCCTCTTCATCACCGACACGGTAAGCATATGTGCTATCGAAGTCAAGGTTATCCATGACTGCGTGATAGGCATAATCCGTAATGGTGGTAAAGCCTTTGGAATCATAGTAGAAGGTGTTGGTGTCCGGATAGAAGGGCCAGGTTTGCGTCTGGTAACTGTCACGGGTGGCAGAAGCCTTTTCCGCTTGACTGAAATCCGGTGTTTCCGACCCGCTGACTTTTACATATTCAACCACCGGCTTGCTGCTCTTAACCGTGTTGTGCCAGGTCACACCCATTTCGGTGGCATCGACATCATAATAAGAAAGCAAAATCTGGTCCGGGACCATCGTCAGGTCGACCGGCATTTTCCCTGCAGTAGTCGGCGTAGGCGTTGTGGGATTGGTTGCCGGCGAAGATTCGGTCGGCTTGGAGGTCGGCGTCTCACCGGTTGTGGTCGTCGGTACAGAGGAGGTTTCCTTTGCCTCCGGAAGCGTTTCCATATGGGCCAGATACTTCCGAAGCATTAAAACGTCCTTCATGTCCAGGCTTGCATCCTGGTTGCAATCGGCAGCCAAAACATCAATGTTGTAATCCTCGACCAAAGCTGCCAGATATTTACGAATAATCAAAACATCCTTCATGTCGATGGCATCGTCAAAGTTGGCGTCACCCACCGTTGTGGCAGCCGCTGCTTTTTGGAAAGAAAGTAGGGACGGCATCGCCGCTGTAAATAACGTAACAACAAATACCAAAACAAAAAGAATCGATAATGTCTTTCTCATATACATTCTCCTCACAGCAAATTCTTTCTCAGTTCCTCGCCGGTCAAAGAAGACAGATACGAGACCGGAATGTCAAGCAATGTCACACAACCGTTTTTTCCTTCCCGATTTAAGCGAACCACGGCACGGGCCGTCGCCACCAAAACAGAAGAGGTAAATTCCGGATTGGAATCCAAATTCAAACGGAACTCCATCACTTCCGTATGTTCTCCGCCGTCACCGGTTTTTCCCGTACGGAAAACGGAGCCGCCGTGAGGAAGTCCGCTGTGATTGTTTTTCATTTCCTCGGCAGAGATAAAATGAACGGTTGTATCATATTCGTCAAAATAGTGCGGCATCGTTTTGATTTCATTTTCGATACGCTGCAAATCCGCACCCTCCGCAGCAACGACAAAGCACTCACGGGTATGCTTTTGACGGGTCGTCAATGCCGGTGTTTCACCGGACCGAACCGCATCCAAAGAGGACGGAACCGGTATGGTATACTGCCGGGCATCCAAAACTCCTTCAATACGGCGAACCGCATCCGAATGGCCCTGGCTGACACCGCGTCCCCAGAATGTATAATCTGCGCCGTCAGGCAAAATGGCGGAGCCGTAAACACGGGCCAGTGAAAACAGACCCGGATCCCAGCCCACGGAAATCGCGGCAACCGTCTGTCCTTTCTTTGCGGCGGCATCCACCGCGGCAAAATGCTCCGGAATTTTTGCATGTGTATCGAAACTGTCCACCACATTGAACAGGGCGGCACACGCCGGCGTTTGAACGGGCAGGTCCGTAGAGCTGCCTCCGCACACAATCATAACATCGATAGCATCTTTCATAGAAGCCATTTCGGTTGCCTGAACAACCGGAACCCCTTCTGTTTGAATGGAAACCGTTTTCGGATCCCGGCGGGTAAAAACAGCGGCAAGCTCCATATCCGGATTTTGTCGAATCGCTTTTTCCACACCGCGGCCCAGGTTTCCGTATCCATAAATTCCAACGCGAATTGACATCACGGTACCCCTCTTTTAGTAAATATATAATATATAAGAAGTATAATTCAAAAAAAACCAAATATCAACAACAGATTGTCAGGAATCTTCCGTCTCTTCTTCTTTTTTCCACGGAATCATACAAAGTGCTTCCGCCACAGGCTCCCGCATCCATATTTCCGGAGTAACCCGTAAGCAGAATCCGTTTCCCGGTCCGCAAACCCACTGCTTCATCTCCAGTTTCGGAAGACCGTATACCGTCATAATCAGCATCAGCACGCCGCCCGGAACACAAATCGCCGTGTCCGTTTCTCCGCTTTTCAAAATATCCGTTACCGTTTCTTCAAATGCCTGCATCACGCGCGCCTGGAAAACAGCAGCACTTTCGCCTCCGGGGATCTCTCCCTGTTTGCCGGAAATCCAGTTTTGAAATGTCTCATCCGATTTCAGTTCCTCCAGGGTTTTCCCTTCCCATTCTCCGAAATCACACTCGGCAAGACCCGGAACATCCGAAATGTCACATCCCGGATACAGCATTTCCAGTGTTTGACGGCATCTGGTATGCGGTGCGGCATAAAAGCGGCGGGCATTCGGATAGGTGTACACCCGCTGCATATTGACCAAATCATGAAACCCATCGGGAGAAAGCGGCAAGTCCGTTTTTCCGACATACATATGTTTTTCTCCGGCTTCCGTCATTCCGTGATGCAACAAATAGATTCGATATGTTTTCACTTTTTTCACCTGCTTCAAAAAATAAACTCTTTACAAATCAGAATCATTTAGAGTATAATGCTATTCCCACCCCAAATTTCAACAGATTGTATATTTTTCACGAAAGGAGGTCCGACTCATGGCGGTACCGTTTTCCCGAATGCTGGTTCTTCTCCGCAAAGAGAGAGGCCTGAGCCAAAAACAGGCAGCCATCGACTTGGGTGTTTCCCAGGCTTTGCTGTCTCATTATGAAAAAGGAATCCGTCAAGGCGGTTTGGACTTCGTTGTTCGTGTTGCTGACTATTATAATGTATCCTGTGACTATTTACTCGGCCGTACTGCCGACAAGACCGGTGCCATCATCAATGCGGAGGATATTCCTTCCGGCGATGAGGAAAAACCGGACACCCGTTCTCGCGGCAGCGTCACCATTACATTAAACAAAAAGCTTTTGTTTAACTCCATTCATATTTTGTACGATATGCTTCAAAAGTGCAATAATAAGGCTTTGACAGCCGAAGTTTCGGAATATTTAACCCTGGCCGTCTATGCAATGTTCCGTGAATTGTACGTCGCGAATCCCAAAAACCCGGAAGCGTTGTTTGAAATTCCGGATTACCGTTATCGCGCCGCCATCACCGGACGGATGACCATGCAGCATGCCGAAATCACGCAGTTGGCCGGCGGCCACGCAGTCGGCACAAAAGAAGGGGTTAAGCCTTCCGCTCTTCCGCACATTGTACCGGACGAGCTGGCAAAGGAATATCCCATGTTTGCAACATCCCTTATGAACCTACTGCACAACGCCGAAAAAGATTTAGAATGACAAGCAGCCGATTTAGGTTGCTTGTTTTTTTTGCGGTGCATCCAGCAAAATCAAAAAACCAAGAACGGCGATAAAGACGGAAAACGCGGCGGCAAGAATACAAACCGCACCGTGAATCCATATGTTGGCATTACTGGTCAAACGCAGGACCACATCAAAGCAAAACGGTTCCACACCGTGCAGATAGATTCCGACAATCCCCAAAAAGGTGGTTTCCCGAAACAGCTTTTTATACCCCTTCGGATCTTCGGGATTCAAATATACCGTAAGCGCCGCCGACGGTAAGGTGAACACGGTAATGGCGAAAACCAAAGCGGTAATGGTAGACCAAGCACTGGCAATGCTTGCCCCGTCAAATCCGACCAAAAAGCTTTCATACAGTCCCCAGATTAGTGCCACCATACAAACGGTTGCACAGATGATGCGAAATACGGCTTCCAAACGGAAAACCTTCCACCGTTTATACACAAACAGCGTCATAAGGCCGCCGATACAAAGAAGGACACCCCATACAATCGGGTTTAAAACCTCCACAATATAAAAAAGCATAAAAAAGACCAGGGAAATGACCGAACAGGTCAGTAGTATTTTCCGTCTTCCTTCTTCTGTTTTCAGCATGAGACTCCCTCCCGTTTCAGTACATACTTCACAATTTCGTCTGCCACATCCACACCGGTACAGCGAGTGATTTCCGCCATATGAGCGCTGGCGTTTACTTCACATACAAGTGTACCGCGATTGGAATCCAGCAAGTCCACTCCCGCAAAATCCAATCCGAGAATTCTGCAGCAGCGAACGGCGAGCTCGGTTTCCGCGTCAGTCGGTGTATAGGCATATCCGGTTCCGCCGGAACCGATATTGGCCCGAAAATCCGTTTTGGATTCTCTCCGCATAGCCGCCACAACCCGGTCGCCTACCACATATAAACGTTTGTCGTGCCCGGCGGACTCTGCAATATATTCCTGCAAAAGGAAGGGACGATGTTTCATTTGACTCGCCTTTTCTTCCAATTTTGCCTTATTTTCAATGTAATAAACCTGTTCTCCAAGAGAACCGAAACATTCCTTAAAAACCAGGGGAAACCCGATTTCTTTCGCGGCTTCCTCCAAAAACCGATTACCGGCTTGCCCGTATTCCACATATGTCATCGGTGCCACCATCGTCTTCGGCATCGGAATGTTTTTTCCGGATAAAGCCAGATGCGTTGCGGCCTTATCGTCGCAAACGGCAACTGCATCCGGACAATTGTACACATGTGCGCCGGCGGCTTCCATTGCCCGAATCAGACGCACATCCTTATCCCAGCATAATACCACCTGTCCCGGCTCCAGCCCTGAAACGCTCACACTGTCACCAAGATACGCCGAAAAAGCCGTGTTGGGACGCGGCTTTAAAAACAATCCGTGGCTTTCGGCAGCTTTCTGAAGCCGTAAAGCCGGATCCGGTATTTTTGTTTCATTCCAAAATCCGTTGTACAAAATGATTCCGGTCATCGTAGTATTTCCTTTCGTTCAACGAAAAAGGGGCTCGTGTTGTCACGAGCCCTTTTTAGATTGCTTAGTCGATTTCGACGGAGATTTTAACACCCTGTCGGGCAGCGGCCGCGCGCATGACAGTTCGAATAGCCTTGGCGATACGACCTTGCTTACCAATCACTCGCCCCATGTCTTCTTCTGCCACATGCAGATGAAAAACGATAACACCCTCGTTGTCCATTTCGTCTTCATCCACGTTGACCGCAGAAGGATTCTCAACTAAACCTTGAGCGACCAGCGTCAGCAACTCTTTCATTATTTCTCCTCCTTTCCATCAAAGTCGAGCTAATAATCAGATGCCAGCTTTCTTCAGGATCTCTTTCACTGTGTCGGTCGGCTGAGCACCATTAGCAATCCATTTCTGAGCCTTTTCGACATCCACACGGATCTCGGCCGGGTCCACGAGCGGATTGTAAACACCGATTTCTTCGATGAAGCGGCCGTCACGCGGATAGCGGGAATCAGCAACAACAATACGATAGAACGGAGCTTTTTTTGCGCCCATACGACGAAGTCTGATCTTAACCATGTTTCTTTACCTCCAGTTTTTTCTAGTAATGTGGTATCTATTCAACCATAAGGTTTGAATACAAAAGTTACATCCCGAACGGATTGTTATTTCCGAAAGGGTTTTTGCCTCCGAAGTTCATGCCACCCATATTCGGCATAAATCCTCTGCGGCCTTTTTTGCCCGGTTTCTTGAGCCTTTTCATAATATCCTGCATTTGCTCATATTGTTTGAGAAGCCGGTTCACGTCTTCTACCTTCATTCCGCATCCGGCGGCGATACGGCGCTTGCGGGACGGATTGATGATAGACGGCTTATGTCTCTCGTCCGGGGTCATGGACAGGATAATGGATTCGACGCGCAAAATCTGGCGGTCATCAATATCCATGTCCTTAATCTGTTTTCCGAGACCCGGAACCATTGCGAGCATATCTTTCAGATTGCCCATGGATCGAATTTGACGGAACTGCGCAAGCAGATCTTCCATATCAAATTTATCCTGCTGAATTTTCTTTGCCAGTTCTTCCGCTTCTTTTTCGCTGACCTGCTGTTCGGCTTTTTCGATAAGCGTCATCACGTCGCCCATTCCCAAAATACGGGAAGCCATACGGGACGGATGGAACACTTCGAGGTCATCGAATTTTTCGCCGGTACCGGCAAACTTAATGGGTTTCCCCGTCACGGAGCGAACGGATAAAGCCGCACCGCCGCGGGTGTCACCGTCAAGTTTTGTAAGGATCACACCGGTAATTCCCAGTGTGTCATCAAACGATTTCGAAACATTAACGGCATCCTGACCGGTCATGGCGTCCACAACGAGCAAAATCTCGTGAGGAGCAACTGTAGACTTAATGTTCTGCAGTTCCTGCATCAGTTGTTCGTCAATGTGCAAACGACCGGCGGTATCCAAGATGACATAATCGTTGCCATGAAATCTTGCATGCTCCACCGCTTCTTTGGCAATGTCAACCGGGTTGGCCGTTCCGCGTTCAAAAACCGGAACGCCGACCGCTTCGCCGACGACCTGCAATTGCTGTATGGCAGCCGGACGATACACGTCACAGGCAACCAAAAGCGGTCGATGGCCCTGATTCTTTAACATCTTGCCGAGTTTGGCCGTGTGGGTCGTTTTACCGGAGCCCTGCAAGCCGCACATCATAATGATGCAAGGCGGATGGTTGGTATAAGCCAGTCGTTCGGCTTCCCCACCCATCAGGGATACCAGTTCTTCGTTTACGATTTTAATAACCATCTGTGCCGGAGTCAGACTTTCCATAACGTCTGATCCAACCGCACGGGCAGTTACGTTGTTAGTGAATTCTTTTGCAACTTTGTAGTTAACGTCAGCTTCGAGGAGTGCCAGGCGCACTTCACGCATGGCTTCTTTCACGTCAGCCTCACTCAGGCGACCACGTCCGCGAAGGCGTTTAAATGTTGCAGATAGTTTTTCAGAAAGACCTTCAAATGCCATGTTGTCCTCCTATGAAATCAGTCTTCCAGCAATTTGCGGGCCGTTTCTTCAATCACACCGGCACTTTGCTCAATTTCGCGAGAACGATACATAGTACTGTTTATGCTGCGGATTTCCTGAATTGCCTCCAAGATGGCACCCATCTCCGCACGCATTTCACGAAACCGTTTTGCAAGACCCAAACGATCTTCCATTTCCAGCATTTGGGCTTCCGCACGTTTAATGGAATCCCGCACACCCTGACGGGTAATTCCGGCATTTTCGGCGATTTCCGACAGAGACAAATCGTCATTGTAGTAGAGTTCCACCACGTCACGCTGTTTTTCAGTCAACATGTCGCCGTAGAAGTCGAATAAGAAGGATAGCTCCATATTTTTTGCCATGATGTTCTCTCCTTTCGTCCTGTCTGTAAAGGAAAAACCTTTACACATACTATATACTATATGTATACCATTGTCAAGTGTTTTTTTGCAAATGTCAAAAAGTCCAAATCCGCTGTTTTTTTGTGCCCGAAAACACACAAAAAATCGTTTTTTGAAGTCTGCGGTTATTGCTTTTGGACACGGCACTGTCTATAATGAGAACAGACTGAAAAAAGGAGGTGCCGTCATGACTTCACTACGTAAAATCGGGATATGGATTTGTCTCTTTTCCCTGCTGATTTGTTTCAGCGGATGTCAAAAAGACAACCCGACCGAACCCGGTCGGCAAATTGTCTCGGCAGGCAACGAGCAGGACGGCTTCCTTTATACAATCTACTCCGATCAGACTGCCGAAATCACCGGATATACGGGGAAAAATTCGTCTCCCGTCATCCCGCAAAAATTTGATGACCTATATACGGTGGTTGCCATCGGCGATTACGCTTTTAATGGAAATGAAACCATCACCTCCGTGACCATTCCGGACACGGTCAAAGCCATCGGTGTCAGCGCCTTTAACGGAAATACGGAAATGACATCCGTACGTTTACCCTCCTCTGTCAAGACAGTTCAGGAAAAAGCATTTTATTACTGCACAAAGCTTTCCTCCGTCACGCTTTCGGAAGGCTTAACACTGCTTGGCTCCTCCGCTTTTGCCGGATGTTCTGCGTTGCGGGAAATTACCGTTCCGAGCAGTTTAAACACCATCGGCGGCTACGCATTTGGCCACTGCGAAAGCCTGCAATCCGTCACGCTTTCGGAGGGGTTGGCCCTTTTGGGCGACCACATGTTTGATGCATGCAGTTCCCTGAAAACCCTCGCCATTCCCGCCAGCTTAAAGGCCATCGGTGCCGGTTCCTTTACATCGTCCGGAATTGAGACCATGACGGTCTCAGAGCAAAATCCGTTCCTTATGTCAAGCCGTAACATGCTGTATTCCAAGGACGGAACAAAGCTGATTTTCTGTCCCGACGTTTCCGAGTCTTTCGAAATTCCGGACGGCGTGCAGACCATCGGTCAATACGCCGTGGCCAATCAGCCGAATCTAAAAGTTCTGACCGTTTCTTCATCGGTCAAAACCATCGAAACCGGTGCTTTTCAGGGATGTTCCCATCTGAAGACCGTTCGTTTTTCGGAAAATCTTCTTGAAATCGGGGAGTATGCTTTTTACGACTGTAAAGAGCTGACTGCAGTCAACCTTCCGGTCGGCCTTTCCGTCTTACATCCAAATGCCTTTGTCGGCTGTGACAATCTAACGGCGTATACCGTCGAAAGCAATCCGAATTTTCAAAGCAAAAACGGTGTCCTGTATTCTTCCGACGGAAAAACACTGATTCATTATCCGGGAGGACGAAAAGCCTCCGATTATACAGTCCCGGTCGGCACCGAAGAAATTGCCGAAAGTGCTTTTGCTCAGGCTGATTTTCTAAAGAAGATTCAAATTCCCGACACCGTATCCCGCATTCAAAGTTATGCCTTCTATTCCTGTGAGAATCTACAGGACATTCATCTTCCGGGCAAACTGCAAACCCTTTCGGATTCCTGCTTTGAACATTGCACGTCTTTGGTGTCCTTAGACCTTCCGAAATCTTTAACGACCATCGGTGCATATGCTTTCTGTAACTGCTGCAAGCTGGAGAACCTATCCATTCCGGAATCGGTTTTAACCATTGCGGACTATGCGTTCAGCTGTTGTACCTCTTTGCGGAAGTTGGCTCTTCCGGACACCCTGCAGTCCCTCGGAAAGTATGTATTTTCCGGCTGCAGTGCCTTAATGAAAATGGACATTCCAGACTCCGTTACATCTCTCGGAGACTGTTTGTTCTATGATTGCACCGTGCTAAGGGATATTGTGCTGCCGAAAGGTCTTACCAGAATTCCCACCGGACTTTGCATGGGTTGCCGGACTCTCGTGAGCGTCACCATGCCGGAAAGCATCGACGGCATCGGCCAATATGCATTTTACGAGTGCTATTGTTTGCAATCAATTCAAATCACGAAAGATACGGTCTTTATTGCATCGTATGCGTTTTACAGATGTGAAAGCCTCAAAGACGTGTTCTACACCGGAAAATCCTGGCAGTGGAATCATATTGCCGTCGGAGAAGAAAACAAACCTTTAACTGATGCAAAAATAACCTATATTTAACCGCAAAAAAGTAAAAAGCCGGGCTCTTTCAGAGCTCGGCTTTTTGGTGCTGGTGACCGGGATCGAACCGGTACGATATTGCTATCACAGGATTTTAAGTCCTGGGCGTCTGCCAGTTCCGCCACACCAGCGAACAGAACGGTATCATAATAGAATAATTTTGTTTCAATGTCAACCCTTGAGACCGAAAAAAATGGCGTTCGGACACCTGGTAAAGTATACAAAAAAAGTGTGATTCCGGGAGCTCGTTCTATTGCTTTTTTCCTTCTCTGTTGTTATAATAACCTTAATTGTGGAAAAGTAAAATCCGACGGAAGGGAGGAAGGAAATTCATGAGCAAATATCGTGTCCAAGGCGGCAACCGCTTAACCGGTGAAATCGAAATCGGCGGTTCCAAAAATGCCTGTTTGCCCATTTTGTCTGCTGTGGTTTTGGCTGATGAACCCTGCACCATCAGCAACATTCCGAACATTTCCGACGCCCTTCTTTCTTTGGATATTTTAAAGAGTCTCGGGGCCACCGTCGACCGCATTAACAAGAACACGGTGAAAATCAACCCGACAACCATCAACACCCATACGGTTCCCCACGAATACGGAAAACTGATGCGTGCTTCCTACTACTTTTTGGGATCCCTTCTCGGCCAGTTCCACGATGCCAGCATTTTTCTTCCGGGTGGGTGCAACTTCGGTGTACGACCGATAGACCAACATCTTCGCGGTTTTCAAGCGCTCGGGGCCGACATTCCTCCCATCATTGAGGACGGTATGATTGCAGCCCGTGCGGAACGGCTTGCCGGAGCGGAAATCCAGCTGGACATGGTTTCCGTCGGAGCCACCATCAATATTATGCTGGCGGCCGTCAAAGCGGAAGGTACAACTACGATTAACCCGGCTGCCAAAGAGCCCCATATCGTTGACGTGGCCAACCTTTTAAACGCCATGGGCGCGGACATTCGCGGCGCCGGTACCGATACCATTAAAATTCGCGGCGTAAAAGATTTGCACGGTGTGGAATACTCCGTCATCCCCGACCAAATTGAAGCCGGAACCTTTATGGCTTGTGCCGTTGCCACCCGTGGCGATATTTTGCTCCACAACGTCATCCCGAAGCATATGGAACCCATTTCGGAAAAACTTCGTTTGATGGGCGCCAACGTTATCGAACATGACGACACCATCCGTGTTGTGATGGACGGTCCTATCAAGCCCTGTAATATCGTAACCCAGCCGCATCCGGGATTTCCGACGGATATGCAGCCGCAGGTTGCCGTCCTGCTGGCCTTGGCCGAAGGACAAAGCTATATCATTGAAAGTGTTTGGGACAACCGGTTCCGATACACGACGGAACTGAACCGTATGAACGCCAACATTATGGCCGCCGGAAAGGTCGCCGTCATCAACGGAGTTCCCGGTCTGACCGGCACTTCCGTTCGAGCCCTTGACCTGCGTGCCGGTGCCGCTATGATGATTGCCGCACTTGCCGCCGAAGGACAAACGGAAATCGAAGATATCAAATGGATTGAACGCGGCTATGAAAACTTTATGGAAAAGCTCCATGACGTGGGAGCCGATATCTGTCGAATTGAAATCTAAACCCATTTTGCGAATACAGTCTTCGGGCGAGGCTCTCCCTCGCCCGTAACTTTTAGAAAGGACGATGAGGATGGGACGCTTCTGTTCTCTGTTCAGCAGCAGTAGTGGTAACTGCACCTACATCGGTGCCGGAACCACCGGCATTCTCATTGATGCCGGTGTCAGCACCAAAAGAATTGAAAATGCACTGATTGAACGCGGTATCGACCCCCGTGGCATTCAGGCCATCTTCGTGACCCATTCCCATTCCGACCACATTCAGGGAATCCGTGTATTCGGAAACCGATACAAAATTCCCGTATACGCAACAGCCACCACCGCTAAAGCCATTGAGGATGTGAACGCCTCTCCTTTAAGCGGCATGGATGTATTGCCGAAAAAAGGACCCGTAAAGGTCGGGAATCTCAAAGTGGAATGGTTCCCAACACCCCATGATGCACCGGGCAGCGTCGGCTATGTTGTGGAAACCCCGGACAGCCGCCGTGCCGCCGTCGCTACGGATATGGGATTTTTGGAAAACAATGTGCAGCAGATTCTGAAAACCTGCGACCTGGTTTTGATTGAGTCCAATCATGACATAGAAATGCTCAAAAACGGTCCGTATCCGTATCCGCTGAAAACACGCATTCTGGGGTCCGGCGGACATCTGTCCAATGAAGCCTGCGCGGACTTCCTGCCGTTTTTGGCCAAGGCCGGTGTGACTCATTTTATTCTCGGACACTTAAGTGCGGAAAACAACCGTCCGAAACTGGCGGAACAAACGGCTGTCGATGCATTGACCCACGCCGGGTTCGTTCGCGGCGAAGATTATCGTCTTTCCGTGGCAAAACCGGTTTCCACCGATGCCATTATCTATTTTTGATATTCAGGAGGAAAATACAATGAAACGTTTTCTTACCATTCTTTCGGCCGTCGTGCTTCTTTGCATGCTCCCCGGATGCCATGCAAAAAATGAAGACACCAAAACCATCGATTTAACGGCCTTCCCGAACCCGTCCGGCTATGCGCTGAAAGCTCCGGCCGTGACGACAAAGAGTTACGAGGATTTTGAAAAATCCATTCGAGAAGTGGATGCCGTCAGCGCCTGCTCCGCCGTCACATGGACGACCGACCAGGGTTCCGTCGCCCAGCTGCGAAATATGGACTCCCGCTACTCCAAAAAACCGGCCGTTGCCTATTACTTTGATGTGAAAGGGTCATACAAATCCTGGAACGTTGCCTATTTGCTGAACAACATTCAAACCTATGAGGAGGTTATGGCCGCCGGCTTCACAAAGGAGGCTTTGGACTGGTATACATCCGTTCCGACCGACGTTTTCAATGAGAAAGGTCTCTATGCGGAAATGCAGACCCGTTCCATCGATTTGGATATCGAAAAAATGGATCCAAAATGGCTAAGTGACAAAGGTTCCAATCCGAGTGCCAAGGAAACCAGGCACATTCTTACCTTCGGCCGTGAAATTGCCAACCACTGTGCCACGGTGGAAGAAGCAAAAGAGTACGCCGGTACCATCAACTGGATGTCCGAAGCCTACACGCCTTATTACTACGCCTGGCTCGTGAATGACGGCAAAGATACCGCCTTGTTTGAACTGATTGATAACAAACTGAATGTTACGGCGGGTGTCAAAGTTCACACAAACACATTAATTGCAAAGCCTTACGCCGACGAATCCCTTTTCGATATCGGCGCGGGTCGTACAGAACATTTTAGTTATAACTTCCAAGACGGGCTTCCCTTTATGGACGGATTTGAAATCATGATGGGTCTGCAATACACCAATATGTATTCTCCCATCAGCCCTTATGAAGTTGCCAGCGACTTTGAGTCACAAATGATAGATACAAACGGCGACGGTAAAGCCGATACCTGGATTACCAAGAACAACAAAGACACCCCCGCCGTTCAGAATTTTATCAAAAAAGAAATCGAGAAATTCAAGTCCAAGGACAATATGCAGCGCATGGAAGAAGAAGTCGCCATGCATACGGCATACAGCATTGGAATTGACTGGGCAAACCCGACACAAATGCGTGTTCAGTTTATGGAAAACCGTTCCATGACCTATATATTTGATGTTTCTGACGGCACCTTCAAATTGGCCGAGGACATTTGATTTCGTTTTGGCAAGTCTTACAAAAAAGAAAAATCGGAGATCTATATGATCTCCGATTTCTTTTTTTCTCATCCAACGAGTGCGGCAACCTTTTCCATCAGCTTTGTGCTGCGGGTTGCGCCAATATTATTGGCAAAAATCACATCTTGCACATGATAGGCGTCCACGAATGTACTGAGTTTCATCTTCGTGTAATACCGGTAATCCAGAACATAAACCTTTTGATAGTGGTCCACCAGGAACGGTACAAGTGCATTGCCGAAGGACTCTTTAATAACCACACAAGCAGAACCGTCATGTAAACCGTTGTTGGTGATTTCCGTAAAGGCGTTATCACCGCCGATAAAGGTGTTGTATTTTGAACGTGCTGCCCAGGACGACACATCCTGAATCACGTGCCAGTCGGTTCTGGCTCCGTCACTGTCCTCAAAGAACATACTGGTATCTGCGTGAGGCAGATACGCCACCACGGTGTCAATTTGCAAATTGGCATCATTGGTCTCCGAATAGAAGGAGCCCTTAAATCCGCCAAATTCTTTTCTTTCAAATCCGCCAAGGGCTTCCGGAGCCTTGCCCATCATTTGCATTAAATTGCTGTAAGCGTAATAGGCACCGGTCGCCGTCCAGTGATGGTCGCTGTGGAAATATAGGTATTCGTTGTTATGCTCACGAAGCGTTCCGAGGAGCGGTACTTTTCCGACACTTCCGCTCATCGTTCCGTAAATATAGTTGATTGCCTTTTCCTGGTCGGAACTGCTGATGGAGTTTCGAACCTTTTCATTCAGCATGACACCGATACTGGTCGGAATTACAATATCATAAACCTTTGCCTTGCCGGACACCTGGCCCGCAACCTTGTTCACTGCACCTACATACAAATTGGCAGCCGATGTTGAGAAACTGTAATATTCGTAGGCGGTATTTCCGCGAACCAGAATACCGTTTAAGTTTTGACAATCCACATCCACCCCTTGCTGGAAATCATTCAAATCCCGGGAAGATGTTTTTTTCGTCGGAGGATTGGTCGGTGCGGCGGTCGGCTTGGTCGTGGCAACCGTCGTAGCCGTGGTGGACGGAGCAGTCGAGGTGGTTGTCGTCGGAACGGTTGTTTGCATCGTCGCCGCGGTTGTCACTTCCGGAAGAGACGGCTCTTCAAAACTGACATCCGGAATTTCGTCTCCGGGATCAACCGGACCGTATAGTTTTCCGGAACCGAATCCATGGAGTGCGCTCCATTTTGCGTTTAGATCAACCCATCCTTCCCGACCCGGGAACGTATCGGCAAACCATGTGTTAATATCGTCGAAATAATCACCGTCAACCAAAGCGGCAAACGAGAACTTCGGGAATTTCGTAAGTTCCCGTTGCTCCATATGGGAGTAATGCGGCCGAAGCGGCAGCATGAGGGAAATAAGGCATCCGAAGAACAAGACAACAAAAAACACAATGACGCGAATCGGATAATGCCAGGCGATTCGAAAATCCGACGGTTCATCGTCGATACTGGCTACAATATCCGCCATGGTTTTCTTTTCATTCAGCTTTTTATTAAGATCATTGGAAAAATGAAGTTTACCCGATTTTCGGCCCATCCGATTCACCTCCTTGTCAGATTTTCACTTAGTTAGAATTGGAAATACAGGAACGGGTTGTAACTGTCTCCCACCAGCGTCATAGTGGACAATACCAACAATATGACCGGGATGACGATTTGACTGACGGAATACGCAACCGCCATTTTTTTGTTAAAGTATGCCTCTTCCCGGCAGGCTCTGCCGAGACGGCTGATCAGCGGTGTACAGGCGAGCATGGCCACGAAAAGAAAGACGACTTTCACGGCCAGTGCCGCATTGGTTTCGGCAGAAGTCCAGTAGTTTCCCGGGGCGCCGAACATACCGCGCAGGGCTGCCCACACCAAAGAGAAATCCTTAAACCGGAACAAAATCCAACCGAAGTACACGACAATACAGGTGTAAATCGTACGAATCACACGCGGGATCTTTTCCAGTAGTTTTCCGAGGAATAAGCGCTCGGCAACCAGGAAAATAAAGTAATACAGGCCCCAGGCCACAAAGTTCCAGCTGGCACCATGCCAAAGGCCGGTCAACAGCCACACCACAAACATATTCAGAATGGTGCGCAAAAGACCGTTTCGATTTCCGCCCAGCGGAATATACACATAATCCTTGAAGAAACTGCTTAAGGAAATATGCCATCTGCGCCAAAAGTCCTGAACGGACGAGGCCACATACGGATACCGGAAGTTCTCCTTGTAATGGAGTCCGACCATCTGTCCCATACCAATGGCCATATCGGAATACGCAGAAAAATCCAGATAAATCTGAAGCATATAGGCCAACATGCTGACCCAGAGTGCCGCTCCGTCAGTAGCTTCCAAAGAAGCAACCGTAACGGTTTCATTTCCTTTAAGAAGAAGGAGCGAGTCCGCAAGTGATCCGCAAACATTCGCCAAAACGGCTTTCTTTGCAAGACCTACCGTAAACCGTGTCACGCCGGCGTTGATATCTTTCATTTCCACGCTGCGGCATGTCAGTTCGTTCATAATATCCTGATAGCGGACAATCGGACCGGCTATGCACTGATGAAACAGTCCCGCATACAAAAGAAGCGTGGAAAACTTCTTTTGCGCCGGCACTTGCCCTCTGTAAACATCCACCACATAGGACAGAAGCTGGAAGGTATAGAAGGAAATACCGATTGGCAAAGCAATTTGCGGCAGCAACAAGGATGTTTTAAACAAACTGTGGAAGGTTTCGTCCAGGAAATTGGCATATTTAAAAATGCCAATCAGTCCGAGATTGACCACACACGTAATAACCAACCAGAACTTCTTTTTCTGCGCTTTTTCAATTTTCATTGCCAGCAGCCAATCCGCGGCCACCATACCGATCAGCAGAAAAATGTATTTCGGTTCACCCCATGCGTAAAACACAAGGGAAAAAATCAGCAATACCGTATTCTTCGCCCGAATGCTTTTTGCCAGATTGTAACAAATTAAACAAAGAGGCAGAAAAGCATAGACAAACAACAAACTGGAGAAAACCATATGCTTTCCACCTCCTTATCTTTTAGTTGAGTCCGTGCTCTCCGACCGAAGCAAACAACTTGTCTACTTCTTTGGCCAAAGCCGTATAGGCACTGTCCTGCAGTGCTCTGTTTTTCAGAAGCATAACCGCTTCGTCTTGTGCGAGACTTAAAAGTCCCATATCCGTTGCTCCCGGAAGTAACTTAATAGAGGGAAGACCGGACTGTTTTGCTCCGAAAAAGTCTCCGGGGCCACGCATCTTCAGGTCCTCGTCCGCAATCCTGAAACCGTCATTCGTGGCACACATGGCCTTGAGTCGACGGAACGCCTCTTCCCCTCGGGAATCGGATATTAATATGCAATCCGACTGAAATCCGCCGCGTCCTACGCGTCCGCGTAGCTGATGCAGCTGAGCCAGTCCGAATAAATCGGCATTTTCAATCACCATCAAGGTGGCATTCGGAACGTCGACACCCACCTCAATGACCGTGGTAGAAACCAAAATGGAAATATCACCTTTCGAAAAAGCAGTCATTACGGCATCTTTTTCGGCGGGCTTCATTTTACCATGCAAAAGACCTACGGAATAGCCACATAAAGCCCCTTTTTTTAACATTTCCACATATTCTGTCGCCGCCACGCGGTCATCACCGAGTTCTTCTGCGGCTTCGCCCTCTTCTACCAAAGGACATACAATATACGCCTGCCGACCGGCATCGACGTTTTTACGAATATATGCATAAATCCGGTCTCTCATATCGGTGCGAACCGCATAGGTCCTTACCGGCAATCTCCCGGGTGGCAATTCATCCAAAATGGAAAGATCCAGATCCCCATACAAAATCAGCGCCAGTGTGCGGGGAATCGGAGTCGCGGACATAACCAGCATATGCGGGTTATCCCCTTTGGCGGCCAGCGTTGCACGCTGATGCACACCGAATCGATGCTGCTCGTCCGTCACAACCAGTCCAAGGTTTTGGAACACGGTTGAGTCGGAAAGAAGGGCCTGCGTTCCGACGACCAGGTGAACTGAACCGTCCGCCAACCCTTCCAGTATTCTTCGTTTTTCCGCTGCCTTGCAGGACGCCGTCAGCACCTCCACGCGCATCCCTGCCGGTTCCAAAAACTTGCGGAATGTTTCCGCATGCTGATGGGCCAGAATTTCCGTGGGTGCCATCAAGGCGGCTTGATATCCTTCCCTGACCAGGGAATGAATAACGGCGGCAGCCACGGCGGTTTTACCGCTTCCCACATCCCCCTGCAGAAGCCGGCACATGGCATTACCGGTTTGCATATCGGATATACATTCAGAAACGGCACGCTTTTGAGCGCCCGTCATTTCAAAAGGTAACAGCGGCATAAACTCCGCCGAATGATCCGCAGACAGTTTGACCCCGGTTGTACTGTGACCGCGGTCCTTCATACGCATCAGCCCCAGCTGCAGCACCAGGAGTGACTCAAACACCAGTCTTCTTCTGGCATTTTCTGCTTCTTTTCGGTTTGCCGGAAAATGGATTTGCCGAAAGGCCGTCGCTCTGTCCGGTAAGTCATATTTTGCCCGTATGGACTGCGGCAAGAAATCCTGATAGACCGTATCTCCCAGTCCGTCCAAGGCCGCACGAATTACTTTTTCAATCGCCTTGGAAGTCAATCCGGCCGTCAGGGGATAGATGGGTTTCAGTTGCTCTTCCCCCGTATCCGGCTCCATTTGCGGTGACGTCATAGACCGATTCAGCAAATCCCCACTGACCTTACCGTAAAGCAAAAAGCTGTCGCCTTTGTGAATATTTTTGGCTGTGTATTTTGCGTTAAACAACGTAACCGGCATAGTGGTTTTCCCGTCACTGACGCGGAACTTGTACAGTACCATTCCCCGCCGCACACGGTGCTCTCGCGGTTCGGTTGCGATAATAACCCGCAAACAGCACGGCTCGTCCAGAGGTGCCTCATCAATGTCACAGGGATTCGCCCAATCCGCATAATCTCTGGGAAAATGCTTAAGCAAATCCTCCACCGTGTAAATATCCAGTTTAGCAAAGAGAGCCGCGCGTTTTTCCCCGACACCTTTGACATACTGAATCGACGTATCCCATGTCAGCATTGCGCAAGCCTCCCTCTTCTAAACTTTTCTTGATTATTCGACCGACAAAATGTAGTAGTATACAGGTTGTCCGCCGTTAATACTGGTAATCTCAATATCGTTTCCGATTTCGGCTTTCAAGGCTTTTTCGTTGGATTCCGCCTCGTCCTCCGAAACGGCTTCACCGTACATAAGCGTTAAGAAAGAACTGTCCTGACCGGCCTTTTTCCGTTTCATCAAAATGTTTTTGACAACCTTAACAAGGGCCGGCTGCAATTCATTCTCCACAATCGTAATCTGTCCGTTTTCCATTGCCATAATTTGATTTTCACGAATCGTGTTACCGTCAAACTCGCTGTCTCGGGCGGCGAAGGTAATGGAACCGGTGGAAATCTCGTCATACGCATGATTCATGGCGATTAAGTTGTCTTCCACTTCGGCATCCGGGTCAAAGGCCAGCATGGCCGATACGCCCTGCGGGATGTTTTTGGTGGGAACAACGTGAATTTCACGGTCACTGAGCGGAATTGCCTGCTCGGCAGCCAAAATAATATTTTTGTTATTCGGCAGCACATAGACAATTTTGCCCGGAGTGGCTTCAATGGCATTCAGTAAATCTTCGGTAGACGGATTCATCGTCTGACCGCCGGACACAACCTGGGCGCATCCGAGATCACTGAACAGCTGACGGACACCGTCACCGGCGGCGACAGCCACAAAACTATACGGTTCGGTTGCATCCACCGGAGTCGGAACATTGTTTTCCATCTCGGGGGCTTCCTCTTCCACCCATCCGGCATTGGCATGCTGAATCTTCATGTTTTCGACTTTTACCATTTCAAACTGGCCGAACTCAATTGCCTGATGCAAAATCATACCGGGGTCGTTGGTATGAACATGCACCTTGACAATGTCATCGTCATCGACCATAACGACACAGTCACCAACCGATTCCAGATACGCACGGAAAGCCAAAGGATCTTTTTCCGTGTTTTCACGGCTGACGATAAACTCCGTGCAATAGGCGAACTTAATATCCGTCTCAAAGGATCCCGCTGCGGAAACCTGCTTGGCGGGACCGGCCGTACCGGCAGAGCCCTCCTTCACAGAACCGCCTTTCATAACACGCAGCATCTCTTCGATGACGATGCAGAATCCCTGACCGCCGGCGTCCACGACACCGGCTTTTTTCAGCACCGGCAACAAATCCGGTGTTCTGGCCAGCGATGCTTTCGCTTCGGTTACGATTACATCCCAAACCGTCACGGGATCACGGTCCACATCGGCGGCGGCAATACCGGCTACGGCTGCCTCACGGGCAACGGTCAGAATTGTACCTTCCGCCGGCTTCATAACGGCCTTGTAAGCGGCTTTCACACCGGCTTCCAAAGCATGAGCCAAATCATATCCGTCGGCTTCGTTTTTTCCTTTAAGTCCCTTGGAAAAGCCGCGGAACAACAAAGACAAAATAACGCCGGAGTTTCCACGGGCGCCGCGAAGCATCGCAGAAGCTGCCGTATCCGCAGCTTCCGACACGGTCGGATCGCTCAGGCGAGCCAGCTCACGGCCGGCGGCACTGATGGTCATAGACATATTGGATCCCGTATCCCCGTCCGGAACCGGGAAAATATTCAAGGCATCAACTGCCTGCTTCTGTTCATTTAATGCGTTAGCTGCCGAAATCAGGGCATCACGCATGGTAATTCCAGTAATCATTGGAACTTCCTCCTTATGTTATACCCGTATTTCGGTTATTCACCTTTCATGCCGTCCACAAAGACATTGACGCGAAGGACTTCCAGTCCCGTTGCCTTTTCGACGGTATAACGAACCTTATTCACAATGCTGTTGGAGATGGCGGAAATATTCATGCCGTAAACCACCTCAATGTGCAAATCCACAACCAGTTTGTTGTGAACGCTGCGCACACGGATGCCGTCATCCATGAAGCTTCTGCGTGTGAGAAGCGACCGAATGCTCTGACGAGGACCGGCTTTCATCATACCGGCCACTCCGTAGCAGGAAGACACGGCATTACCGATCAAATTGGAAAAATATTCCTGTGCGACTTCAATGGTGCCTAAATGATTTTCAAATGTGATCATTGTGTTGACCCCTTTCTAGTTCCATTGCCATGCGGCAATATTTTGAAAAATTGAAGCTCCGGACAAAGAAAAGTCCGTCAGTTGCGGTGAATGGACCGCTAATCCCTGTTTCCAGAACAGGGGAATCAATGGGATTTCTCCCATAAATACCTTGTGAAACTCTTCGGCAGAACAACTGCCTTTCCGGAAAGAAAGATAGGCTTCCTTTCCTTTTGCCGTTACGCCGTATGACCCGTTTCCGCCGGATGTCAAAAGAGCATCCAGACTGAGAGTATTCGGCAGACGAACTTCGGCAACGTATAAATCATAATCGCCGTAAGCCAGACGAGACCGATAGGTTTGAGCGTCCAGATTTTGAAGAGATACGGAAATCCCGAGTTCTTTCAGTTCCGACGCCACTTCTTTGGCAGCCGCTGCCAAAGAGGCATTGCCCTTTGGACAAATCAGCGTTACCTTCAGTTTTTCTCCCTTTTTGGTCAAATATCCTTTTTCCTGAAAATGGGTTTTGGCCAGCGACGGCTGGGCATTCGGGGAAAAACCCACCAGGTCGGAAACCCCTTCCATGGTCGGCGGGAATATTCCGGAGGCCACCTCGCCGTAGCCGAACCCGGCGGCATCGCAAATGGCGGTTTGAGAAATGGCTTCCGAGAATGCCTTCCGCATGGTCAAAGAATTCCCCGCGGTTCTTCCGCTGTTAATTCCCAAATACACCAAATACGGGATGGTAACCGGCTTCATTCCCAGCGTTGTAATGGTCTGGGGAGCCGTTTGATTTTGCAAATCGGTAAAATACAGCGATACCATTTGGCTCTCCGCCGCATATTGCTGTTCGGAACTGCGGCTGACATTTTCGAGCCTCCAAACCGGAATCGCCGGTTCTTCTTTTGCATACGGATTCTTTACGAGTGTATGGTCTTTCTTTTGAAAGCGATAGGGACCCGTACCCTGTTCTCCGCTGACAATCGGAAACGACAGTGCCCGTTCCCGCCAGGGAGCTGCGTAGGCAAAGGAAACAACAAGCGCATTCTTCTCTGCCTTAACGGAATCAATACAGCTGACCAGCGACCGATAGGTATCGCTTTTTTCCGCCAGATGGAAAGATGTCACCACGTCGGACGGCTTAACCGCCTTTCCGCCGGAAAATTTGGCATCCTTCCGAAGTGTTATCGTCCAAAGCGTGGCACTGTTTTTCTTTACGGTGCCGAGTAAACAGGGTTTTGTTTCCCAGTTTTCCGTAATGGTATACAACCCCTCATAGAGAAACGGAACCAATTGTAAATTGACCCGGGAAGTCGCCACATACGGGGACAACGACTGACCGGCATCATAGCAAAGACCCGGTATTTCCTGTTTTTGCACCACTTTTACGGGCTTGGTCGTCTCCGCATGTGATTCTTCCGAGGTTTCCGTTTGCGGCACATTCGATGAACAGGCCGACAAACAGAAAAGCAAAGAAAGCAGGCACAAAAACGATACCAGTCGCTTACGGTGTTTCATTTGAATCCTCTTTGCGATAATCCATAATCAAATACCGCGGTCGTCCCTTAACCTCGTCGTAAATGCGGGCCACATACAGCCCTAAAATGCTGAGACTGATCATCAGGCAGCTGCCGATAAACAGAAGCAGCAAAATAACCGTCGGAATACCGGAAGCGGAGGAATCCGGAATAAAGTATCTTACCAGCGTAATGGCGGCCAACACAATGGCCACGCCGAACATCAAGACACCGATCCACAAAATGGCAAGAAGCGGTGCGGTCGTATAAGCCGTAATGGAATCCACCGCCAGCTTAACCAGTTTTCGGAAAGTCCACTTGGTTTCTCCCCCTTCCCGCTCGGCCACTTCAAACGGCATTTGATACCGTTTGAATCCGACCCACACGGAAAGTCCGCGGAAAAACGTGTTATGCTCCGGAAGTTTTTTCCAAGCTTCCAGTGCCGCTCTGTCAATCAGTTTAAAATCCGAAGCGGCATCAATTTCAAGACCGGTACTGGCCTTGAATGTTTTGTAAAACAGTTTGGCAAACAGGCGATTAAACAGGGATTCTTTTTGACGAGCCGTCTTAACACATTCCACCACGTCATATCCCTCTTGCCATTTTGCCACCATCTCGGGAATATACTTCGGCGGATGCTGCAAATCCGCATCCATCACCACCACGGCATCGCCCGTGGCATTTTCCAAAGCCGCACACAGTGCCGCTTCTTTTCCGAAATTTCGAGACAGGCGAATGGTCTCCACATAGGGGAAGTCATCGTGTAACCGACAAAGCTCCTCCCATGTTTTGTCCTTCGAGCCATCATCCACAAGCAAGAAACGATGGTCGATATTCGCGTCCTGTAAAATGGCATCCGTCTTACGAACGTTCTCGTAAATGTACGGACCCTCGTTATATACCGGCATGATTACGGTAATCATTCTTCGGTCTCTCCCGTCTTTTCTTCAGTCGTTTCTTCCGCCTGATTCTCGGTCGCCTCGCTCTTTTTGGTTCCGAGTTCAAGGTTCACCTGCTGCGGCTCCTGCAAGAACTCGGGAACCGATGCCTTGGAGGCAAGCGGCGGGCGGTCATCCAAATCGGAATCCTCTTCCTTTTCATCTGCTTTTACAGGTTCTTCCGAGTTCGAAACCGCTTTTTTCTTGCGGAGATTCTTGCGGAAGGATTTCAGTTTCTTGCCGATGGCTTCGGTCCACTCCGGATGTTTCTTCAAAACAGCCAGAAGCACCAGAATCAAAATGGCCAGAACCGTGCAAATAACACCGACCACAAAGCCGCGGGGGCAGAAGGTCATGGTAATGTTATGCATACCGGCATCGAGCTCAATGCCGAGCATGGCGCTGCCGATCATCATGGTATCCACTTTCTTGCCGTCGACCTTAACGGTCCACCCCGCATCGTACGGAACGGATGTATACAAAATACCGTTTTTGGATGCGGTAATATCACCGGCAATTTTCGTATCGGTGAAGGTTGTCACTTTCATTTGATTGCTCTTCAGCTGATTCATAACGTTTGCATACACTTCTTCGTTCAAACGGCATACAAACACGTTACCGCCACAGCTGGAGGTCGAATTGATGGAAATATCCACATCGTCGCCGACTTCCATCTGACCGGCATCGATAAAGTAGGGCTCATTGGCGCCCATGCTCCAATAATCGCTGTCCGAACGGGACGTGTAATTGGCGGTAACACCGATATTCTTGGCTGCACGGCAGTCAACAAAGACATAATAGCGTCCGGGCTCGGTAATTGTCGCCTTGTAGTTGCTGGTACCGTTTGGAACCGATACGCTGTAAGAACCGCTGACCGAGCCGTCACCACTGGTGGCAACCACGGTTTGGCATTCATATATATCGCCGCCGATACCGCTCATGGACGAAGCGAGCGAGTTGTTGGTGGTCACCGGGTTATAGTAATCATATGCCCAGAACTGAACGTTATTGTCCACCATAAAGCCCAAAGACAATGCATCGCGGTTCTCATAGATTGTGTACTTGTTTCCGTCCAGCGAAACATTCATTTTCTGATTGAGCTGCGACGGAGCCGTAAACTCATCGGTCATGGCCACATAGCGAAGACCCAAAATAGAGTCGGCAAACGGCGTAAAGAAGTGATACAGGAAACTGTTAACACCGTTAACGGCATACCCCATACCGCCCATAAAGCGGGTTTCTTCATACTTGTTGCTGGAGGCAAACACCGTAATGCCGTTGTAGTCAAAGAGTGCCGTGTCGGTACAGGTCCGTCTCGGCAGGAATTCCACACGATAGAACCCGTTGTCCGTAGCCTGGTCACCCAGTTTCTCCATTTCATTCACGGCGGACGTCACGGTTTTCGTAATCGCGTTATCGGTGTAGTCAAAGTGCTGGGTAAAATACTCATTGCCGTTCATCTGCACCAGGGTTTTTCCGGTGCCGGTAACCATTTCCACCACAACAACCGTCAAAAGCAGGGCATACCCGGCATCATGGACGAATTTCTTGCTGCGCAAAACGGTCAGAACGATCGCATACAAAACCGCAAAGCCCAAACTGATTCCCAGCGTTTTGAATTCGTACGTTTCATCGCCGAATTTCTGTTCCACGATCACATAGGCAACCAGCCCGATGATTGTCATGACAATTTGTTTGCCGGTAACTTCCTTGATGTTAATCAGCACCTCATAAGCCATCAGCAAAAGCACGAAACTGTAAAGGAACGAGAAACGATACGGTAAATCATTCGGGGCATGCAGACCATGCCACATCAAATCCAGGTTGTTTACGACCAGACTGGCTGCCATAACGGCAAACAATCCGCCGAGTCCACCGCGACGGCGGGGGCTGATGGCTTTGTTCGTCAGGAACAACGGAACCAGAACGACCGTCAAAATACCGCAATAAATGTTCGGAAGATTTCCGGAACGAATGGTGGGCTCCACATCATACAAATGACGTCCGAGCAAATCCCATAAATCGAAGTTGGTGTTCCATGTGGCATTCAGTCCGCCGCCGGCAGCCGATGTATCGCCGAGAGACAGGGCAATCGGCACCACCATAATACCGGCCAGCATGGCCGCCAGAACGGAGAAGAAACCGAAGTTCAGGAAAGAACCGGTCATTTCTTTCACGGTATGATGCTCACGGAACATATAAAAGAAGTAGTACAACACGAGAAACACGCAAAGCATAAACGCGATATAGTAGTTGGTAAACAAAGCATAGGCCAGCGAAAGAACATACAAGAGGGGTTTTTTCTCCCGCATCATCATCTCAAAGCCCATGACCGCCAAAGGCAGCATCATGACAACATCCAGCCACATGAGGTTCCAGGAATAGGAAATCATGTACATCATCATGGAATACATGATGGAAACCGCCGGGATGGCATAACTGCGTTTGCCGTAGATATACTGAACGGCAATGGCAAAGGTAAAGGCGCACAGGCAGTTTTTGATCAGTGTGATGACCAAAATGGCCGTATCCAAAAGATTGGCGGGGAACAACAGCAAAATAAAGTTCAGCGGACTCGCCAAATAATAACCGGCAAGCGGCAGATAACTGGCACCGAGACCCAGGTCAAAGGAATACAGCAGGCTGTCTCCGTGAAGCAGGGTGTCCCGAAGCTGTGCGAGAAGCGGCGCGTACTGGTGATGCATATCAACCAGCATGGCGCTCTTGGTTCCCACCGGCCACATACCAAGATAGGTATACGCCAGACTCATGCAAACCAGTGCCAGCAAGGCGGAAAAAACGGGGAAATAGAACTTGGAATACGGTTGATCCTCTCCAAGCAGTCCGAGTTGTTTAATCAGCCAGACGGCAGCCAGTCCCGCAACCAGTGCGGCAAATCCGATCGGATAAATAAGCTGCTGAGCTTCCGTAGCCAGCTCTGATCCCTTTGCCGTGAGCGAATAAACGGAATAGAAAATCGCTCCGAAGAAAATCAGCACGCCAAGCATCTTGCTCAAAAAAGCGGCTTTGTTTCCCTTAGTCATAGTGTGTACTCTCCTTAGTGAATCATTCTTTTATATATAATATTCGCGCGTACGCGCAATATTTATAATATAATAACATAAAAGGAGGGGCTTGACAACCCCTCCCAGAATCCATCATAGAATTTCCGTCAAAATCTGATTGGACACCAAAAATCCGTCTCTCGTCAGCCGGATCCCCCGGTCGTCCGACAAAACCAGCGTATCCGGCAACCGGCCGGCCGCCCGGCGCCATTCTTCCGGAATCGGTTTCCCGAAATGCTGGATAAACTCCCGCTCGACAAGACCGTGCGTCTGCCGAAGCTGCAGCATCGCATACTCCTCTTCGCTTCCCGGCCGAATCAGTTCGTCGGTGTCTTCCCGCTTCTCAAGGGTTCCGCCAAGGAAGGCACCAAGATCACGCGGATACGCGTATCGAATATTGTCTTCATACCCGGAAGCACCAGGTCCGATGGCCAGCACTTCGTCACAATTCCAGTATTTCCGGTTGTGCCGGCTCTCCATCCCGGGCTTGGCAAAATTGGAAATTTCATATTGTTCATAACCGCGGTCTTCCAAAAGCCCGCAAGCATACAAATACAGTTCGGCGGTTTCGTCATCATCCGGCACCTGCGGCGGGTGTTTTCCAAAGGGCGTGTTCGGTTCCAGTTTCAGCATATAAAACGAAACGTGCGGCACGTCCAGGCTCGAACAAAAATCTACCCCATTCTTTACGAGTTCCTTTGTCTGACAGGGAATTCCCAGCATCAGATCCAGGGAAATATTCGTAATTCCCGCCTGCCTTGCGGCCATCACGGCCTCCCGCGCCTGCCGTACGGTATGCCGCCTTCCGAGTGCTTTCAAAGAAGGTTCATCCGCCGCCTGCAGTCCCATGGAAACCCGATTCCCGCCGGCTTTTGCGAAAGACGAAAAAACCTCCCGAAGATCATCGCCGGGATTGGCCTCCAGCGTAACTTCTGCTTCTTTTGCGAGTGAAACGGCCTGCAAAATTTCACTGATTCGCTTCCCTCCCAAAAGAGACGGTGTCCCGCCGCCGAAATAAACGGTATCCGCCGTTATGTCCTGCTTTTCCAGTTCCTGTATCACCCGGCGCACATAGGCGTCCTTTGTCTCTTCGTCGGCCGGCATCGAGTAAAAATCACAATAGGGACACTTGGAAACACAAAAAGGCACATGAATATAGATGCCTTTTGTTCTATATCCATCTGCCTTTTTCATATAAATTCTTCCTTTCAGCTACCGTAGCCGTAAATTCCCCGAATGGACACTTCTCCACCGCTGCAACGATACTCGTCTGCTTCGGTTTGGATGACCAAGCTGCCATCCATAGCAATATCCGAGGCTGTGCCGCGGACCAGTTCTTCGCCGTCGGGGCTTAAAACACAAACCTCTTTCCCGAGGTTGGCCGACACCGCTTTATACCGCTTCACAAACGGAGCAAAGCCTTCCGTACGGAAGACGTCATAATTGATTTCCCACTGGTTTTTGATTTCCTTTGCCACCGCATCGGGGTACAGGGAAATTCCCAAGCTGCGACGAACGGATGTGGCAAACGGCAGCTTGGTTTCGCTGAGCGTTGCACCGGTTTGTAAAAGATTCACACCGACACCCAAAATCATATACGGGCCGGTCTCACAGACGCCGCCCTCACATAAAATGCCGCTGACCTTTTTGTCCAGAACCAACACATCGTTGGGCCATTTAAGCGTAAACTCTTTCCCTGTCATTTTTTTCAGAACTTCGGTCACGACCAGACCCATCAGAAGCGTCGCCGCCGGATGCGCCTCGCATTTTTCCAGGACCGACAGGCAAAGACACTCGCCCCGGGCACAAAGCCATTCGCGACCGAGCCGGCCTTTTCCGGCAGTCTGGTTGGTCGTTGCACACCAGGTGCCTCCGTCCATTTTATCCACGCGGCTTTTCAGCCACTCATTTGTTGAATCGGTTTCCTGAACCCAATTCATCCACTTATCAAATTCCATACATATTTCCCCCTCATTTGTCAAATAGGCTTTTCAGCGTAATTTGGCAATCCGCACCTTCCTGCATCATGACGGCATAATCTCCCCGTGCCAGACTTCCCGGATTACAAACCAGCATCTCTTTTTCCTGATTCAAATACGGTTCGTGGGTGTGGCCGAACAGCAGAATATCCGCCCGATCCCGAAGGCCCATGGAAACGGCAACCGTTAACGTTCTCTTTACGTCCTGCAAGTGTCCGTGCATATATTCCACTCGTTTTCCGCCCCATTCTTCCAAATTGACGGCCGGGTAGAAATTATCCCAGTCACAGTTTCCCTTGACAATATGGAAATGCACGTCCGGGTGAAACTCTCTGGCATCCTCATATTGACGGATTCCGTCTCCGAGGCAAAAAATATCCTGACAGTATTCCTTTTCGAGAACGCGCTCCAGCGCGCCGGAGTCTCCGTGGACATCCGATACAATCAAAGCCCGCATACATTTCACCTCGCAAACTATGGTCAGTATATCATATCGGGACTGCAATGAAAAGAAAAAATAACTAACCATAATCTACCCCTGTGCTCTTTTCATATTTTCTCTTGCACGAACTTTGCGACAAGTGTACAATAGAATTGTATATATAATGAGAATTGTACCCTTTTTTAGGAGGCCGTTATGGGAAAGCATGCAAAAGGACAAGTGCATACCGAATCCGAGCCGGCGAGAGCTACCGTCATGGAGCAGGATGATGCCGTTGTTTTGACCGGATCCAAGCCGCAAAAGAAATGGCCTATGATTGCCATACTGGTCCTGGTCGGGTTGATTTTTTTGGCCGGCATCGGTCTTGCCGTGTTCCAAACAATCAGTCATAACCATTCCGGGCTTCCTCTGTCGGAGCAATCCGACTCTTCCGAAGCCAGTACGGAAACGTCTCTGAATACGGAACTGCACCGTCCGGATCCGAAGAGCGTTTTGCCGGAACGTATGAAGGGTGCCTTTGTTTTACCCACGAAAGATTATCTGAAACATACGGAAAACACGGAAGAAACCATGTGTTCGGAAGCGAAAGCCATCGTAAAGGCAGTCGTTTCGGATTATGATTTCAACACCGTCATTCTCCCGGTCCAGGTAAACGGAAAAGCCTTGTATACATCTAAACTTTTCGAGTCCTTTGATCGAATCAGCGGCGGTGCCGACCCGATTGCCGTTTTGCTCGGTGAGTGCAAGAAAGAAAACCTGAACGTTTTCGCAGTCCTGGACATCGGTGTAACCGATTTGGGAACGGACCCGTTCAGTGAAAAAACCGAAGAAGCCATTACCTCTGATTTGCTCACTTTGTCCGGTTATGCATTTTCCGGCATCTATCTGGACGGTTATGCTTTTGCCGGTCGTAACGATGCCATGAAAATTGCGGTGCCCCACTTTACGGCGGCCGGCTCCGACGAAGATACTCTTCGTACGAAAATGAGCGAATGTATATCTTCGTGGACCAATGCTCTGTGGACGCAAAATCCGAACATGCCCGTCGGTGTGCTGGTGTCCCCGGTTTGGGCGATGGACTCCGACCAGCCGGAAGGCATGGAGGCCGTTTCCGCATACAGTTTGTATTCCGACGGTATGGCCGACGTGAAAGGTTGGGCCGAATCCGGTCTGATTGATTCCATTGCTTTAAAAGCCGACACCACGCTGGATGATGAATCCGTTTCCTTCCGCACCGCCGTTTCCTGGTGGGGCGCTTTGTGTGAAAAAACCGGCAGGCCGTTTTATACAATTGTCTACGCCTGTCACATGGGCGAGGAAGGATGGACCTCTCCGGATGAACTGGCTCTTCAGTGGAATTGTGCCAAAGAAACAACCGGTTTTTGCGGAGGCGCCATCTACTCACTGGGCGATTTAAAACGCGACCGAGGCGGCAGCACAAAAGTGTTGATGGATGCCATGAAGGGAAGTGTTGACCTGACGGATCTGGCCAACAAACTTACCATCAACTCACCGGAAAAAACGTCTCTGACGACCGATGAATCCACCTTTACGTTCCAGGGAACATCCGACCCGCACTTCCCCCTTCTTATGAATGAAAAGCCCGTCAAGCAATCGGAACATGGTTTGTTTTCCCAGGATGTATCGCTGAAGGCCGGAAAAAACACCTTCACGTTCAGTCATAAAGGAAAAACCGTCACATACACCATTACCTATTCTTTTGACCTGCTTCGCAGCGTGTCCCCCTCCAAGAGCATCACGCTCCCGGGAGAAGCGGAAATCGCCGTTTCGGCGATTGCATATAAAAACGCAACCGTAACCGCTACGGTCGGCGGAAAATCCGTCAGTATGAAACCGGCACCGATCAAAGAAGATACGGACCGGAATGATACGGATACCGATTATATCAACTTCTCCGGTACCTTTACGCTCCCGGCAGGTAAATCTTCCGTTCAGAATCTCGGTGCCATTACCGTATCGGCTTCCTATGCCGGTTCCCGTTCTACCCTGTCCGGCGGATCCATATACATCGAGGCCGAGGAAGAACCGGAAGAAAACACAACACCGGTCGAGAGAGTCACCGAAACGGTCAAAACAACGAAAAAGACAACCGCCAAGCCGGCTGCAAAAACCACAAAAACCGCTTCGAAAACCTCTGCCCAAAAGACAACCAAAACAACTTCCAAATATCCGTATACGGCGAAAACCACCGATGCACTCAACGTGCGCCGAACGCCGGACACCAACCACGACCGTGTCGGCCTTCTCTATGAAGGCACCGCTGTCACCGTCATCGGACAAAAGGGAGATTTTTTGGAAATTGAATACGAGTGGACGGCTACGGTGGACGGAGAAAAACTGAGCGGAAAGACTGCCTATGTCAGTGCTCAATATGTTACGGGTCCGACCGTAAGCACCACAAAAGCACCGGCAAAAACCACTAAGAAGACCACCGCAAAGCCAACGGCCGAGCCGACCAATGCCCCCATTCCGTCCGGAAAGGTTTTGGCCAAGGGAAAGATTATGAAGATCTCCACCGACTACGCGGAGGTGTTCAGCGGAACTGCCGTCGAGGACTATTCCCGCCCGACCAACGCCTATCTGCCGTACGGCACTTTGGACGTGCTGGTGAAAACGGTATACGATTCCGCCTCCGGTAACAGCTATTATTTGCTGGGCTCCGGCAGACGTGTTTACAAAGGGGACGCCTCCGTCTATCAGACAGAAGGGTCTTTGACCGCCAACAGCATGAAAGCAAAATCCGCCAGTGTTTCTTCTGACTATACCACGCTGACTCTGTCAACCGGATGGAATGTCCCGTATGACCTGCAATTCCTCCCACAGAGTTATCCGTATATAAACAAAATGGGCACCTTCGGACCGATGTATGACGTCACGTCCTTCAGTGCCACCTATATTGATATAACCTTCCATTACACCACGTCCGCCTCCGGTACGTTCCAGGTTTCCGGCAGCCCCGTCATTTCTTCTGCTTCCTGGGTCAATACAAGCGGCGACAGCTGCAAACTTCGCGTAAAACTCAAGCAAAACGGCACCTTTAACGGATATGTCGCCGACTGGGAAAACGGGAATCTGGTCATTCGGTTCAAGCATCCCACCCGTGTTACTTCCTCCTCCAAGCCGTTACAAGGAACAACCATTGTCGTTGATCCCGGACATGGCGGTGAATGGTCCGGAACTTACGGCGCCATTGAAGGGCTATACGAAAAAACCTTAACCTTATCGTACAGCAAAACTTTGAAGAAAAAGCTGGAAGATTTAGGTGCCACCGTTGTAATGACCCGTAGCACGGACACAAAGGTTGAGCTGCACGATGTCACTAAGATTACACGCAAAGCCGAACCGGACCTATTTATTTCCATTCATATGAACGGCGTTTCCGCAGCATCGGCCAACGGACCTTCCGTCCATTATTACAACGAGTATTCCTACCCGTTTGCCAAGGCCGTGGCGGATAACATGTACAAAACCTATACAGCCGAGAAAACCACACAAAACCGAGGTGCCATTTGGGATCCGTTCCAGGTTATTCGCAATACCGTGTGCCCCTGCATTTTGATAGAATGCGGCTTTATGACAAACATAGACGATCTGGAACTTTTGATTGATGACGGATTCCAGTCCAAGCTTTGCAGCGCCATCGCACAGGGTGCCGTCACATACCAGAAAAAACTCGGTTAAACACTATATTTTCAAAGCATCTGCGCATGAAATTTCAAAAGGCATCCTCGTTTTGAGGATGCCTTAAATTAATCTCTCTGGTAATACAGAATATCCCAAGCCTCTTGACGCACTATCACTTTAGTGATACAATAGCGGTGGATGAAACGGAGGATAATACTATGGACAAGCTGATTACAATATATCATGGCTCGAAGGAAATTGTTGAAGTACCCGAGTTCGGAAAAGGAAAAAAGAATAACGATTTCGGGCTTGGCTTTTACTGCACCGAAAATGATGCCTTGGCGAAAGAATGGGCTGTATCCTCTCTAAGGGACGGATTTTCAAACCGATATACTTTGGATACGGAACACCTTAGTGTATTGAATCTAAACGGACCGGATTACACCATACTCAACTGGATCGCAGTTTTGGTCGAACACAGATTGTTTTCAATAAAAACACCGGTCGCAAGAAGGGCAAAACGGTATTTGCCCGACAACTTCGGAGTCAATGTAAATGCATTTGATCTGATAACCGGATACCGTGCAGACGATTCGTATTTTGAGTATGCAGAATCCTTCCTAAACAACGGTATTTCAGTAGAGCAATTATCGCATGCCATGCGCCTTGGAAAGCTCGGAGAACAAATCGTTATCAAGTCAAAATTCGCATTTTCAAAATTGAAATTCGAAGGCTTTGATGTAGCAGAGAAGGATACATATTACGTTCTTCGCAAATCGCGCGACGATGAGGCAAATCGTATGTATTTGAAAATGCTCGAAGAGGAAGACGACGGATTATATATCCGGGATATTATGAGAGGCGGTATCAAAAACGATGATCCACGCATACCAAGAAATATATCTGAGTAAGGCACAGGCGGTACTTGGCGAAGCATTTGATTATGCGGTCAATACTTGCAATATATCCGGAGAAAACTTCATCAAGCAGTTTGTCGTAAGCTCAGTCAGCAAGAAAATGGAGAACGGTGAACCAACGTATCTTGCGGGGAAAAGCGGAATAGAAATTGCATCAGATGTCGTTTTAGAGACTACCGGAAAAGAACTCACGGAAGTGCCGACAGACCGGCTTGACCGTTCAACTGAGTATTGGATTGGTTGGGCTATCGCCTATTATCAGTGGTGGTCAGGCAGAAAATATAGCGCCATATTCAAAGCATTTACCTTTGATGAATTGCAAAAGATGTATTATACGCTCCACGAGGCAGATATTTCAAAATTTGCCGATATAGCGGATGAACGTATGAAAGAATTATATCCCGAAACAAACTTGAAACGAATCCGCATGGCATACGGGTGTACACAGGCGGAGCTTGCCAAAAAGTCGGGTGTCAGCCTCAGATCCATCCAGATGTACGAGCAACGGAACAAAGATATCAATAAAGCTAACGCCGACACTTTGTACCGTATTGCAAAGGTGCTGGGATGCTCGATGGAGGACTTAATCGAAAAAACTTGAAAAAGAAGCCGAAAAAATCTTTCGGCTTCTTTTCATGTCATGCAAAATTAGTCTTCTGTTTTTGAAATTTCGATTCCAAGTTCGTCCAACTGTAAAGCATCTACCGGAGATGGGCAAGAAGTCATAGGTTCGGACATATTCTGCAGTTTCGGGAAAGCCACTACATCGCGAAGCGAAGAGGCTTTCAAAAGCTGCATGGTCAAACGATCCAAACCGATTCCCATACCACCATGCGGCGGAGCTCCGAAGCGGAATGCATTCAAAAGGAATCCGAATTTTTCCATAGCTTCTTCATCGGTAAGACCTAAAGCGTGGAACATATGGCTTTGCAGTTCCGGATCGGTAATACGAATGGAACCACTGCATAATTCTTCGCCGTTCAAAACCAAATCATAGGCTTTGGCAAATACTTTTTCCGGATGGGTATCCAGATACGGGATACACTCGTCCATCGGAGAAGTAAACGGGTGATGCATCGCATCCCAGTTTTCCGTTTCCTCGTTCCACTCAAAGAACGGGAACTCGGTAATCCACAACAGGTTATATCCCTCACGCGGGATGTTCAGTTTTTCGGCAACTTCCAAACGGAGAGCGCCCAAAACCGTCTGAACATGTTTCTTAATACGGTCGGCGATAAAGAGAACCACGTCTCCTTGCTCAGCGCCAACAACAGCCAGCAATGTATTCATTTCGTCCTCGGTTAAGAACTTTCCGAAGGAGGAAGCAATCCCGTCCGGAGTCATACGAATCCAGGCCATGCCTTTTGCTCCGATACCGCGGACCATCTCGGTCAATTTGTCAATTTCCTTACGGGAAAGAACCGATACGGCATCCTTTGCCAAAATGCAACCGACACTGCCGCCTTCTTCAATAGCGGAAGTGAACACGCCAAATCCGCAACCCTTCACGGTTTCGCTGACGTCCATCAGTTCCATACCGAAACGGGTATCCGGCTTATCCGAGCCATAGCGGGCCATGGCTTCGGTATATGTGAGACGCGGAAGCGGCAACGAAATCTTTTCGCCCAAGGTTTTTTCAAACAGGGTACTCATGAATTTCTCACCCATTTCCAGGACATCTTCCACATCTACAAAAGACATCTCAAGGTCAATCTGGGTGAATTCCGGCTGACGGTCTGCGCGCTGGTCTTCGTCGCGGAAGCAACGGGCCAGCTGGACATACCGGTCAAAACCGGCTACCATACACAGCTGTTTGTAGAGCTGCGGAGACTGCGGCAAAGCATAGAAGCTGCCATTATGAACACGGGACGGCACCAGGAAGTCACGGGCGCCTTCCGGAGTGGATTTAATCAGCATCGGCGTTTCGATTTCCACAAACCCGTTTTCGTCAAAGAAGTCGCGAGCCACTTTGGCAACACGATGACGGAACAGCAGGTTTTTCTGCAAATCCGGACGACGAAGGTCCAAATATCGATATTGCAGACGAAGAAGTTCGGAAGCATTGCTGTTCTCAACAATCTCAAAAGGCGGGGTTTCCGCTTTATTCAGCACACGAAGTTCCGTAACAAAAACTTCTACGTTACCTGTCGGAATATCCGGGTTCTTGGAAGAACGTTCCCGAACCACACCGCGGGCGGCCAATACATATTCACCGCGAACGGTAAAAGCCTTCTGGAACACATCCCGGTCCGTAGCATCGTCAAACGCCAGCTGGGCAATACCGGTACGGTCACGTAAATCCACGAAAATCAGCTGTCCGATATCTCTCTGACGCTGTACCCAGCCACACAAAGTGACCTCTTGTCCGATATGTTCTTCTCTCAAAACACCGCAATAATGGGTGCGATGCATCCCTTGTAAGGTTTCAGCCATCTAAACCCTACCCCCTCATTCTTGAACCTGGTCAAAAAGTCCGGAAATTTTGGACATTTCTCGATCCAGGGATAAATTGTACAAAACCGTATAAAGATCCTCAAACAGACGGACTTCCGTCACGTTTCCGGTCTCCATATCCTTCAAATTGGCAACACCGGTTTCCAGTTCATTGTCGCCCACGACAATCGTATACCGAGCTCCCATCTTATCAGCATATTTCATTTGGGCTTTCAGGCCTCTGCCGACCACGTCGGTGGCGGCATACACACCTCCGGAGCGGAGGGCGTTTGCCAAACTGAAGCACTCTTTTGCCGCCGCATCTCCCATGGGAGCCAGATACACATCGCAGCGTTTCGCTTCCGGGAAAGCATAATCGGAAGCTTTCAGAGTCATAAGCAGTCTTTCAATCCCCATACCGAAACCGAGAGCCGGCATAGCATTGCCGTTCAGTTCCTCCAAAAGGCCGTCATAGCGGCCGCCGCCGCAAACCGTTGCCTGGGATCCCAAAGCATCGGATTCGCAAACAAACTCAAAAACCGTGCGGGTATAATAATCAAGACCGCGCACAATACGGGGATCAATATCAAACGAAATGCCGGCATTTTTCAAAAATTCCTGTACACCGTCAAAGTGTTTTTGACAATCATCGCACAGATAATCCAAAATAATTGGTGCATCTTTTGCAATCGCACTGCACACCGGCGATTTGCAATCCAGAATACGCATGGGATTGCGGTCCAGTCTTCCGACACAAGTCTCACAAAGTTCGGACTCATGGGATTTGAAATAGGCCTTCAAAGCCTCCTGATATTTTGCACGGCATTCCGGACATCCGATGGAGTTGATATACAGATGCACGTCCGGCACATGGAACGCCTCTAAAATGGCATCCCCAAGGGCAATTACCTCGGCATCGGCCGCCGGGGAACCGGCACCGAAACACTCCACACCGAATTGATGGAATTCACGAAGACGCCCGGCCTGCGGTTTTTCATAACGATAGCAAGGTGTCACATACGCTACTTTAAGCGGCAATGCTCCTCCGGTCAATCCATGCTCCAAAACGGCACGGGCCGCACCGGCAGTTCCTTCCGGTTTGAGTGTCACAGACCGTTTGCCTTTATCTTCAAATGTATACATTTCTTTTTGAACAACATCGGTGGTTTCGCCGACGGACCGCTGAAACAGTTCGGTGTGCTCGAAAACAGGGGTACGAATTTCACGGAATCCGTAATCCTGAGCGATTCCCAGCAGTGTCCGCTCCACATGTTGCCACTCGTGGCTGCTCTCCGGAAGTACATCCTGTGTCCCACGGGGAGCTTTTGTAATAAGTTCCATATTTTTCTTACCTCTGTTTACATTTTGGCTAAGGGATTAACCAGATTTCTCCATTCCAAATCTCCGTTTTCCAAAGCCTGAATCAAAGCCTCGGCCGTGGCCAGGTTCGTGGCAAACGGAATGTTGTTGGCATCACACAAACGAAGCATGGCTTCGTCGTTCGGTTCACTGGCATGATGCTGGGAATCCCTGAAGAACAGCAGTAAATCAATCTCATTGCAGTTGATACGTGCCGCAATTTGCTGATCACCGCCCTGAGAGCCCGCCATATACTTATTGATTTTGAGACCCGTTGCCTCTTCAATCAGGCGTCCGGTTGTGCCGGTGGCACAGATGTCGTGTCGACTCATCAGTCCGCAATACGCAATACAAAATTCAGTCAACAATTCTTTTTTGGAGTCATGTGCAATTAAAGCAATTTGCATGATAAAGCCTCCTTTTGTATTTTTTGACATATATATAGTGATTATATACTTTGCCGAAGAAAATAACAAGACAAACCGACCGATTTTCTCAATTTTTCGAAAATTTCTTCTGCCGAAAATGCGTTCTCTTTTCTTGACTTTTCAGTCCCGAAATCCTATACTGAAAACGGTATCAAGAACAAGGGGTGCCGTAAGGCTGAGAGCATCGCTGATGCAACCCTATAACCTGATCCGGATAATACCGGCGGAGGGATTGTTCCACATAAAGCGTAGCTTTTCTGAAACTCTTTCCGCACTGTTGGGAGGAGATTTTTTTTGGAATTGACAAATAAAACAATCCGATTAACCGAGACAGCCATTATGATTGCACTCGGAACAGTGCTCAGCCTTATCAAACTGGTAGCCCTGCCCTACGGCGGCAGTATTACGGTAGCCCATATGCTGCCGGTCATTCTGATTGCCTACCGCTACGGCTCCCGATGGGGATTTGCCGCAGGCACCGCCTACGGTCTTCTCCAAATGCTGCTGGGGCTGAACAATCTGTCCTACGCCACATCCATTTGGGCGGGACTGGCCATTTTGCTGTTTGACTATATCCTGGCCTATGCGGGAATGGGACTTGCGGGGTTTTTCAGACCGCTTGCCTCGCAAAAGACCGCCCTGGTTTGCGGTTCCTTTGCCGCTTGTCTGTTCCGGTACGGATGTCACACGATTTCCGGCTGCACGGTGTGGGCCGGCCTGTCCGTTCCGACAGCGGAGGCGACCGTCTTTTCTCTGATTTACAATGCCACCTATATGATTCCCGAAACGCTGGTAACGCTTTTGTTCGCCTTCTATCTCGGACATGTATTTGATTTTAAGAGCGACAAACTCACCCGCATTTCCGCATCTGCCGCACCACGCAAAGCCCGTATTCTCCGGGCCGTCGGAGGCTTATCTCTTTGTGCCGCCGTTCTTACGGATATTTGCTGCATTTTCCGGGTACTTCAAAATCCGGACGAAGGCACCTTTTCGTTTTCCGCGCTGAAAGAAGTCCCCTGGACTTTCCTCGGATTATTGACAGCGGCCGGAATATGTATTTTTATTCTGCTGCTGATTCCGGCTAAAAAACAAACAGGACGTGATGTAAGTGAAAAAGAACATTCTGAGAAGAATGTGTGAAACCGGCGTCATTGCGGCGCTGTATACGGTCCTGACCCTGGTTATTCCCGCAGCCTCGTTCGGTCCTCTGCAACTTCGTTTGTCAGAGCTGCTGACCATCCTTCCCGTCTTCACGCCGGCTGCCATTCCGGGGCTGACGCTGGGCTGCCTGTTTTCCAATACCATCGGTCTTTCCATGGGAACCAATCTGGCGGGAGCCTGGGACCTGGTATTCGGAACTCTGGCCACGCTTGTCAGCGCTCTTTGTACCTATTTTTTACGCAATGTCACCATTCGTAACATACCGGTTTTGGCTGCTCTTCCGGCCACCATTTTCAACAGTTTGATTGTCGGCACCGAACTCAACATTCTGCTGTTTCAAATGGAAAAACACACATGGTTTCTTTGCGTTGCCGAAGTCGGAGTCGGCGAACTGATTGTTGCCACCGTCGGCGGTCTGGTCGTCTACTTTATGCTGGAGAAAACCGGAGCCGCCAAACATATTTTTCGGGGAGGAATCCATTCGTGAAAATTGTTCTATGCCTGGACACACAAAACGGTATGCTGTTTAATCATCGCCGGCAAAGCCAGGATGCCGGCATGCGGCGTCATCTTTTGAAAACGGTCGGCGACCATCGTTTGCTGATGAATGCCTATTCCGCCAAAATTTTCAAAAACGATTCCATTATGGTGGATGAAGACTTTTTATCCGTTGCCGGAGACGACGATTTTTGTTTTGTGGAAAATATCGCTTTGGACACAAGCAATCCGAATATTGACACTCTCATTGTCTACCGCTGGAACCGTCTGTATCCCAGTGATACGGTTCTGGATATTGATACTGCATGGGAGATACGCGAAAACTTTGACATCAGGGGAACTTCCCACGATCCCATCACCGTGCAAATACTGAAGAGGAACAAAAAATCATGAAAAAGAACACTGTCACCGTTATTATCGGCATCGTCCTGCTGATTGCCGTAGCCGTTCTCTATTTTTCCGGCAGTCTGTCACAAACACCACCGGAAAACGAAACGGCTTCATCGGAAGTCATCAGCACCACCAAAACCAATACGAGTCCCGAAGAAAACCAGGGAATTATCAAGCCCGAATACAAGATTTCTTCCTATGCGGGAAAACCGTATATCTTTATAAATGACAACCGGCCGAAGTTCACGGAAAAAGATATGACCACCGTATCGTATGAGTCTTACGCTCATTTGGATTCTCTGGGTCGCTGCAGCGTCTGCACGGCCTGTCTCGGACGAGACCTGATGCCGAAGGACGAACGGGGTGATATCAGCACGATTCATCCAAGCGGATGGCATAGCGTCAAATTCGATTTCGTCGACGGAAAAAGCGTGTATAACCGATGCCATTTAATCGCCTTTAACCTGGCCGGAGAAAATGCCAATGAGAAAAATCTCATTACCGGCACCCGATATTTGAACACCGAGGGCATGCTTCCGTTTGAAAACCTGGTAGCGGACTACATCGTGGAAACCGGCAACCATGTTCTCTATCGCGTTTGCCCGATTTTTGAAGGGAACAATCTGGTTGTCAACGGTGTCACTATGGAAGGCTATTCCGTCGAGGATGACGGAGAAGGTATTTGCTTTAATGTTTTTTGCTACAATGTTCAGCCGGGTGTTACAATCAATTACGCCACCGGTGAATGCAAACTGAGCGGAGAGAAGGTAACCACTCCGAAACTTTCCGATTATCGGTATGTGGCAAACAAAGGTTCACACAAATTTCACCGATCCGATTGCCCGAATGGTGAGTCCATCGGATTCAGCAAACGCTATTTGACAAACGACCGAGACGAATTGCTGTCTGCCGGATATATACCCAGCGGATGCTGTAATCCGTAACATACAAAAGACGACAGGAACCAATCCTGTCGTCTTTTTCACTCTCTCCAAAGTGCAAATTTTGCACTTTGGGGGTTTTAGTCTTCGCTGAAACTCGTCGGCTTATACAAGAAGTTATCCATATATTGCGGCTTCGTGGTTGCCACTTCACCGGGTTGCAAATTGGTTTCCCGATATTGTTTGGCAAATTTTTCAATCGAAGCATCCGCATCGTCAATATGGTTAAGAACGGCGGCTTCCGGAATGGACGCCAGCTTTATGGCACCGAACTCCACGCGACCGTGATGCGAAGCAATCAGATGCTGCAAAAGCATCACGCGTTCCGGGTTATAATTTTGTCCTTTCGCCTCATCCTCCACCATCAGCATACCGATTGCCAAATGGCCGAGAAGAGCACCGGCCGGTGTTCCCGTCACATTGCCGTTGGCTCCGGTTTCCATTTCCCTGATTTTACCGATATCATGAAGGGCGGCGCCGCAAACCAGCAGTTCTCTGTCAAGAGTCGGATAATTATCGGCATAACACATAGCCATACGAACCATTGATTCGGTATGCATCATCAGTCCGCCGATCGCGTTATGATGAACGGTCTTTGCCGCAGAAGAGTGCAAAAGTTCGTCTTTGTACCGAGCATACATATTAAGCGTCAAATGAGAAAGGGATGTTTCATCCGCCTCCGGATTGGATTCCATAACCATACGGCAAATTTTCGCATACAGGGATTCCGGGTCTCCCGAAATACGGGACACAAAATCACCGAGACTGATATCGGGATCCGTGCAGGGACGAATGCCGCGGGCGTTTTTGTAGTTTCCTTTAATGGAAACGGTCGCCGTCACGATATCTCCCACGTCTGCACGAACGGATTCCTCAAACACGCTGACATCATATTCCGCACGGGAGTCTTTCACACGAAGTTTCGTGTATTCTCCTTCCTTGTTGCGGTACGGAACCTTGGTGCTTTCAAGAACCATACACACAACCAGACCGCTCTCGCCGTCTTTCAAAGAACCAATCGTTTTGTAATCTGTAATCGCCATACTACTTTTCAACTTCTTTCTGTATTATAACAAAATTATTTTATCATTTTTTACTGTTTTTTTCAACGAAGCCTTTACGAATCCGCGACATATTGCTACAATAAAGCAAGATTTTTCAGAGAGGAGGATACACATGTCCTGGTTTTTGCTGGCCCTGATTTGTATACTCGGATGGGGCTTTGCCGATTTGTTTTACAAAAAAGGAACGGATGAGTCAGACCCTATGTCCCATTTGAAGATTGCCGTTTGGGTCGGGCTGGTTATGGGAATCTGTGCCGTTTGTCTGCTTCCGTTCTCGGAAAGTCTTGTCGTCGACGGCTCTTTGTCACTGCGCACTTTGCTGATTCGGGCCCTTCAATATTCTCCTGCCTCTCTTTGTTATATCCTTTCCATGGTCATCGGCTATGCAGGACTTCGGTATTTGGAACTGTCCATCGTATCCCCCGTTCAAAATGCTTCCGGCGCCCTGTCCACCCTGTGTATGCTGCTTTTCTTTTTGCTGAAGGGCGGAATCAGCCGGAGCACGGCTCCGTTCTCCGTTCCGGAACTGATTGGAACGGCCTGCATTGTCATCGGTATGATCGTTTTGGCCATCGTGGAACATGGATTATCCGGTCCGGACACCAAAACCGAAGAAAACAAAAAATACCGACGTGGCGCCCTCGCCCTGTTATTCCCCCTTGCCTATTGCCTTTTTGACACCATCGGCACTGCGGCGGACGGCATCATTCTAAATGAAGAAGTCGGCCTGGGGCTCGGTGAAATCGATGTTTTGATTCTCTATGGTCTTACCTTTTTCCTGGCGGGAATCGCCGCATGGATTTGGCTTTTTTGCAAACACAAAAAACCGTACATCCCGTTTAAAAAATCGGAAATTCCCAAAGGTGCCGCAGCGGTTTGCGAGGAGTTTGGTCAGATCTTTTATGTCTATGCCATGGCTGCAAAACCGCTTTTGGCCGCTCCCATGGTCGCTTCCTACTGTATTGTTTCGGTCATTTTGTCCCGTTTGATTCTAAAGGAAAAGCTAACCGTAAAACAAGCACTTTGTATTTCCGGAGTGATTCTCGGTATTGTCCTTCTCGGCATTTCCGAAGGTCTTTCCTCTTAAGCCATCATCAGTATACACTCTTTCATGTGGAGAATTTTCCACATGAAAAACATTTGCAAAAAATCGGCAGGAACCGTGTCCCTGCCGATTTCTTATTTTTTCTTTTTTGCTTTTCGAAACATGAACTTGCGTGCAATGGCAATCCCCGCCTTATATGGCAGTGGACGAAGCGCCGCATCTGCCTCTTTCAGAAGTTTCCGAATCGGCAGCTGTTGCGGACAATGGGTTTCGCATTTGCCGCACCCGATACACTGGGTGGCAAAGGCACTTTCTTTTGTCAGCCCCACTGTTTGGGCGTACTCAAATCGGCCCTGCATTTTCGAGTCAATGTACATCGCATTATAGCACCGAAACGCGCCGGGAATATCCACGCCCTTCGGGCAGGGCATACAATACCGGCAGCCGGTACAACCGACTTTTTCGTTTTCGCCGATTTTTTGCGTCACCTCGCGGATCGTCGCAAAATCCTCCTCGGTAAAAGCATTCGGGACTGCTTCACAGGCCGTCCGGCAATTTTCTTTTACCATTTCGAGCGAATTCATGCCCGACAGCACAACCGTCACTTCCGGCTGGTTATAGAGCCACCGAAGTCCCCATTCCGCGGAAGTCCAAGTGCGTCCGCTTTGATTCATCACCGTTTTGGCCGAATCGGGAAGCATATTGACCAGTTTGCCGCCGCGAAGGGGTTCCATAATCACAACGGGAATTCCCTTTTCCGCCGCTGCCTGCAGCCCGACCTTCCCCGCCTGAGAGTTCTCGTCAAAATAGTTATATTGAATCTGACAAATATCCCAGTCAAAATCGTTAAGTATTTTCACAAAACCATCGGAATTCCCATGATACGAAAACCCGATATTTTTGATTTGCCCGCTTTTCTTTTTTTCTTCAATCCAATCCAGAATACCGATGGATTTCAGCTTTTCCCACATAGCCACGTCGGTCAGATGGTGCATCAGATAATAGTCGACATAATCGGTACGCAAACGATTCAATTCTTCGGCAAAATATTTTTCAATGGCCGCGCGGCTCCCCACAAGATACTGGGGCAGCTTCGTGGCGATTTTAACGTTTTCGCGAATTCCGTTGCGCTCCAGGATTTCACCGACCGCCGCTTCGCTTCCGCCGTAGACATATGCCGTATCAAAATAGTTGACGCCCCGGTTGTACGCTTCCAGAATTTCCTGCTCGGCCTTGTCGATGTCGATACCCCCGCCTTTTTTCGTAAAGCGCATACAGCCAAAGCCGAGTACCGAGAGATCATTTCCATTCTTATCCTTCCGGTATTGCATTCCGTAGCCCTCCCTACCATATTACATTCATCAAAAAAGGTGTACAGCAAATATGACCGGTTGTCAATATTTCATTTATTTTTTTGTTCTTTTGTCCGACAAATATGAATTGACGACACACGAAAAAGCGACAGGGATTACTCCCTGCCGCTTTTCAAAATCTATCCTATGATCAATCAGGCTTCTTCTTTTTCAAGAAATTTGTAAAGAAGGGCAGCCAAAGCAGCACCGACAAACGGGCCGACAATAAATACCCAAAGCTGGGAGAGAGGTTCGGTGTTGCCGGTAATGGCAGCAAACACGGCCGGGCCGAAGCTGCGGGCCGGGTTGACGGAAGTGCCGGTCAAACCGATACCGAGGATGTGAACCAAAACCAAAGTGAAGCCGATGATGATACCGCCAAAGGAACCGTGGCCGGCTTTGGAAGAGGTGACACCGAGAATAACGAGAACAAAGAAGAATGTCAGCAGAACTTCCACAATCAGTCCGGCAATCCAACTGCCGTTAACGCCTGCCAGGCCGTTAGAACCGAAACCGCCGGTCATGTCTTCCAGACCGCCGAAATTGAAGATGAGGCTGAGCAAACCGGAACCGGCCAAAGCGCCGAGAACCTGTGCGATGATATAGCCGAGGAAATCCAGAGCTTTCATACCACCACTCATAAGAACGCCGAGGGAAACTGCCGGGTTAATGTGGCATCCGGAGATGTTGCCCACACAATAGGCCATGCCGACGATGGTTAAACCGAAGGCCAAAGCCGTCAAAATGTAACCGCAACCGTTGGCAGCGTCACATCCGACGAGCATTGCCGTACCGCAGCCGAGAAATACCAGGGCCATGGTGCCGACAAATTCTGCGATGAATTTTTTCATTATTATTTCCTCCTCACGGATTAATGTACTTTCAGTATATGCTATTTCGGCTTATTTTTCAACAAAAAAGAAATATGCTTTTCTTTGACTTTTCCCCGTCTTCCCTATATACTGAAATCATCTTAACAGGAAAGGACTCTTTCGTATGCGTTTTCAAAAACTCATCACTTTCGCAGCCGTTTTAGCCATGATTGCCTGTGCCGTTTTCAGCGTTTGCATGCTGGCATCGGCCTCCGTAGAAGAGATTGTTCTATTTGAAGAAACAGCCAAAAGCAACCCGTACAAAAAATCCCTCAGTTCGGAAAAAACCGACTGCTGGTTTAAGCAGGTGCCGGCAATTTTGAATGATATCAAAGAATACGGCGCCATTTGTCCGGAAGACGGAGAATATTATGAAATCACCATGACCGGTTACGTCAGTGCCGGCACGGCCACCCTCCACATGGGTGAAAACAATTCCTGGGAGGAATATTCCGGCACGTCCGGCACGTTAACCACCGAGAGTTCTACCATCACCGCCAAAATTCCGGTTAAAGTTTGGGGCGTGGAAGGCAATATTTTCGTATGTGATGCGGGAGAACTCGGTCACACAGTCTACTGGACGTATCTGAAAGTCAGCGTATTCCGTATTACCGGGCCTGAAAACTCCGACACATCAGAGCCGACCGAATCAAATGAACCGTCCGCCAGCGAAACCTCCTTGGCTCCCGCACCGGTTTCTTACGGAGATGCCAATGCCGACGGCGCGATTGATATGAAAGACGTTTTGGCCATCCGCAAGTATCTGGCTCAAATGAATGTCACCATTGATACCGCCAACGCCGATGCCAATGCCGACGGCAGCATCGATATGAAGGATGTTTTGCTTATCCGGAAATATTTGGTAGGTCTGGCCGAACTTCCGACTGCTCCCACAGAGGAAAGCCGGGAAACAACCACCAAAGAGCCCACAACCACCACCCGTTACAAACGACCGACCACGGAAGTGTCCGTCACCGACGATCCGGCACATCCCGACCAGATTACTTTGTCGTTCTATGATACCGAAGCCAAATCCTACGGTGTCACCTGGCACACCTATCAGAAAGCCGCAAAACCCGTTTTGCAGTTTACCGAGGCGGATGATTCCGGCGCCGCAAATTGGACGGGCACCGGTGTCGTCACCGTCGAAGCCGACACGACCAAGTATGAACCCATCTCCATGCCGTATGATGCCCCGTCCAATACCTTTGTTTACGGCTGGAACATCGAAACAAAAGAAGATTACAGTCATAAGGCGGTTATGAACAATTTGAAAGCCGGCGGGACATACGTGTACCGCGTCGGCGATGCCGCCAATACAAGCGGCTGGAGCAGCGATATGACCTTCAAGGTTCCGGACCGCAGTGCCGATTCCTTCTCCTTTGCGGAGTTCAGCGACACGCAGGTCCAGGCCGCCACCGACACAAATGCCTACACCTATATGCGCAATGCGATTGTCGGCGCCTTCAAAGAAGATCCGGACCTTGCCTTTATGATAAATGCCGGCGACTTTGTCCAGTGCAGTAAATATCTCCACTTATGGAGATCGCTCCTGAACGGCAGTTCCGACTATCTGACTTCTCATGTGCTGATGCCGGTCACCGGCAACCACGATTCCATTTATGCCACTGCCGGAAGTTATGAACTGAACAAACACTTTAACATTGCATTCCCGGAGGAAAACAACGTCCCGCAATACGGTGAATTCTATTCCTTCGATTACGGTCCGGCCCACTTTGTCTGTCTCAACACCGACTGTATGGCCAGCGCCGACGGTCTTTTGGATGACACACAGCTTAACTGGCTGAAAAGTGATTTGGAGAATGCCGAAAACGAGTGGACCATCGTACTGCTCCATCGTCCGCTGGTGGCCGTTCGCAGTGCAGAAGAATACCCGCATATGAATCAGCTAATCGGTGTCTTCAATGACTATGGTGTGGATTTGGTCATCCAGGCCCACGAGCACACCTACACCCGCTCGTATCCGATTAACGGGAATAAAGAAGCCCTGACCGATACCGAAATTACCACGCAGGACGATATTGAATACTATGTCAATCCGCAAGGCGTCTTGTTTGTCACCGGCGCTACCGGCGGCTCCGACGGAAAAGAGCCCTATGACACCTATCCGGCATCTTATGTAAACTTCACGTCTGCCGGCCGTCCTTCCTCCTGGTGCACCTTTACGGTAGATTCCGAAAAGATTACCGTCGAAGCCCACTATTATGAAGACGGTGAAGTCAAAACCTATGAAAACGGTATTTGGGGCATCATGAAAAAAGATTCCTGAAGCCCATAACAAAGCAAGCACCCCGGCCAAGCCGGGGTGCTTTTTTCTGTTTAATCATCCCATCCGAAGATTCGAATCAGATGCTGATTGGTATAGTGATAGGCAGCTGCCGGGAAGTTTTTCAAATCCGATGTGTTACAGCTTAGTAAATAATCAATCGTCGTTCCCTGATCGGTTTTAACGAGACCGCTGATAACGGTGGTATGGTTTCTCGGTGCAGTAATACCGATTAAAACCAAGTCTCCCACGTCACCCGAAAAGTAATTCGCGTGGGTATCACAGCAAAGTTCCTGTCTGGTCGCTTTTTCCGCATAGTCCGCAAAATCGCCCACACAGGTCCAGCTGTCCGTATGCCCGGACGGAGTCCAGAACCATTTGGAGGTTTGGTGAATACCGCCATTCACGAGAACCTGGGAACCGAAATTCATGCAATTGCCTCCATACGGATCATACACAAACCAATCGGGGTTTCGTTTGTTAATCCACTGCAGCAAATAAGTTTTGGCCTTCTCCCGATTATATGGGTGATCGCAGGAAACCGTCCCGCCCGGTTTGGCCGTCGACGCGTTCCACGCAGCCTTACGCCGGGCTGCATAATACAGCATCGTTGACAGCTGCAAATCCGTCTTTGTTTTTTCGTCATACTGAAAATGGTAGAACGGACTGCAGTCGGCGTCATGATTCGAAACCCACCAGGTTCCGTTCTTGTCTTTTTTCAGGGTGAACCAGTTTTCGTTATCATACACCTGAGACAAAACGGGAATGTCTCTGAATTGCTGGTTGCAACTTACCCAAACCGTTACTTTGACCGTATTGGCATCGACCTTCTTCACGGAAGACACACGGCCGGACACGCGATATCGCGTCAAACTCAAATCTTCAAAAGCTTCCTTACGCACGGCAATCACGCTGTTCCAAATCGTTTGCTCACGCTCTCGGATTTTTGTGTTATCAAACACACCACCCGTAGAATTTACGAAACTGCCCAGAGCGCTGTAATAGGCATTCAGATAAATCTGAATCGCCTGCTGCTGACCGGAACTCAATCCGCCCGTTTGACTGAATGTACCGTTTCCGGCCATTTGGCGGGAAACTCCGCGATAGGAATAAGAGGTGTATCGGCCCCAGGTCGGCTGAAAAAGACTATATAGGTTTTTCCCGTCCTTACTCGCGCACCGGACGGTATATCGAACCGTATTTCCTGATACGGCGCTTACGGAAAAGCTCGTTTTTTCGGTTGTACCGATTCGTTCCCAGGAAGAACCCGATTGTCCGTATACGACATACCCTTCCGCGCCGGAAACGGCACTCCACGAAAGCTTTATTTTATCTTTTTCCGCATAGAAGCTCACAACAGGAATTGAAAGTCGCTTTCCGGCCACACCGGGAAGAAAAGAACTCGTATACTTTGTACCGCTTGCACTCAGGCACCTCACGGTATAGGTACGACTGCCTCCCTCTTTGACGCCTTTGTCTTCAAATGTCAAAGCCTTCGTGTCCGTAAGCTTTATCCAGCCGTTTGATGCTTTGTAAAACACCCGATACTGAGAGGCCCCTTTTACGGCGTTCCAGGTAAGTTTCACACCGATTGTCGTTGTCTCCGTGCGCGTTATGACAGGAGACGGCAAAAACCGTCCTTTAACCGGAGTAAAATAACTTTCCCATTGTTTTCCGTCGGCACTCAAGCAACGAACGGTATAGCGGTCACTCATGTCTGCTTTGCCGTTTTTGTCCACATAGGAAGTTGCGGATGTATTGGTCAGCGCTTTCCACTTTCCATTTTCCCAGCGGAACACCCGATACCACTTGGCATTGGCAATCTTATGCCAGGAAATGTTCGTTCCCTCGTCCCCTGAGACCGCTGTCACGACCGGTGTATCCAAACGGATTCCGATTACCGGAATGCCAAGACTACTGATATTTTGGCCATTATCCATACAGCAAACCACATCATAGGTATACAGACGATTGTTCGAAACGGTAAGATCGGTGAACTGACATTTGTTCGTTTCGCCGATGGATATCCATTTCTTTCCGTCTCTTCGTAGGACCCGGTACTTGGTAGCTCCCGACACCGGCTTCCACGAAACCGTCAGTCCGGCTTGGTTGGCATTTACTCCGGTTAGAACCGGAGCCGTCATCTGTTTCAAAATGGGAACCGAGTAAAATGTTTCGGATAACGACAAAGCCCGTACCGAAACAGGCGTCATAAAACCAATTGACAAAACGCAAAAAAACAAAAGCAAAAGCGCTCCCTTTTTTAATGCATTATGATTCATAATTCAAACCATCCTCTCAAACTGTCGGCGTATCCATTAGGGCAGCGAAAAACGACCCTCGGCCGAGAGTCGTTTGATTTTCACTTCAGGAGATCTTCCAGTTTATCCTTTGTGACATATCCGAGAGATGATTTAACCACTTTGGCCCCGTTCATCAAGACCACCAGCGGAATGCTGGTAACATTAAAAGCATCTGCAAGTTCCGGTTCGTCGTCCACATTCACTTTACCGACTTTTATCTCCGGATGCTCTGCGGCAATTTCTGCAATCACGGGTGACAAAAGCTGACAGGGACCGCACCAGGTCGCCCAGAAATCCAGCAGCACCGGCTTGTCGGATTCTAAAACTTCTTCTTCAAAATTCGCATTGGAGATAATCATTTCAGCCATTTGTGTTTCCTCTCATTCTTTGGATTTGTAGTAGAGCAGGCAATGACAAAATCCTTCAAAATCAGGATCTGCAATTTGCTCGCGAAATTCTTTACACATACACTTGTTTTCTTCTGTTCGCTCCCGGCGACAAGGACAATAGCCTCCGGTATTTCGGAGTCCTTCTTTAATCATATCTGCAATTTTTTGATCGGGATTTTCCGTAATCTTCACTCAATCGACCCCTCTCCCGTATGTATTCTATATGGTACAACCTCTATAGCATCATTTGCACAAAAGTCGACCATCGTACTCATCCTATCTGCTGAGAATATTATAACACAGGACCTCTAGCAGTCAACAACTTGTTATTGATGTTCGTCAAGAACAAGTTTCCAAACAACAACGGAATTGCCCTTTTGATGTATGGACATTGTCCGACTTCAAAATTCTTCTTTGTAGCATACAAAAAATGGACAATCATTAATAAATCAAGTATAATGCGCGTAGAAACATATTTTTTCGGAGAGGAGTGTTCATATGTCAGATTACACCGTAGCCGTAAAGCAGGACAATCATGTACTCAGCATCGATTTGCCGTCTGTCCTGGACCGCAAAAACGCAAGCGATGTTTTTTCTCAAATTCTCGAACACCTCAGCCCCGACATTCAAAGTATCTTGTTTAATGCCAAAAATCTGCGCTTCATTTCCGCCGATGGTCTGGATGTTATCCTCGAAACGAAAAAACGTTGCCCGAATGTCTATATTGACCGGGCCCGTATCGGCATTTGCGATACCCTCAAAGACTACGGCTTTGATCATTTTCTAAACATTACCAAACAATACCGGTTTGTCTCCGTTGAAGGATGCACCGTTATCGGCCAGGGCGGGCACGGCACCATTTACAAAATCGGGGAAGACACCATTGTCAAAGTGTATCGCGACCACAGCGCTCTGGAAGTCATCGAAAAAGAAAGACAGTTTGCCCGTAATGCTTTTGTGAATGGTATTCCCACCGCCATCGCCTATGATGTCGTGAAAACCGAACAGGGATACGGTGTCATGTTTGAAATGATCAACGGTATGACTCTGGGGCAATATTTGGCAAAACATCCGGAAAAAGTTGACGAGTACAGTGTCAGGTTCGCAAAGCTTCTTCTTTCCCTGCATTCAACCTATGCCGATCCCGATTTATACGAGGATTTTCACGATGTCTATTTAGAACGGATGGAAAATACAAAAGCCTTCATTCCGGACAAAGAGGCAGAAGCTTTGAAAAAGGTCGTCCTGTCCATTCCTCGTGGTGATGTAATGGTGCACGGCGACTTTCATCCAAACAATGTGATGATTGACGACGAAGGCGAACTTCTTCTCATTGATATGGCCGATATCAGTCGCGGAAACGGCTTCTTTGACCTGGGTGGAACCTATATGGTCATGTTTGCTTTAGCCGGGATTCCGATTTTGGCCAAAAAGATTAAAAGCATCACTTCTCTGGACCGAAAAACCTGCCGCAAAATGTGGGGACAGATGATGCGAACCTATTTTCAAACAGATAACGAGGAATCTCTCGCCTCTCACAATGCGCAATTTCGTGCTTTCAGTAATCTGCGCATTGCAGCCTCTCTCGGTATGAAATCCAGTCGGTCACCGATTGTTACCAAGCTGATGTCCCTCTACACAAGAAAGTTCATCGTTCCCAAAACAAAGAAATATATTGTGCTGTTTTCCCCTGAAAAAAGCTGACCCCACCGGTCCCATTCCTACTTTTTCATTTTCCGGCAATTCATGTCCTAAATTTTCCACATGAAGTTTGCTATACTACACTCAGCAAAAGAGTAAAATTCTAAAAAACGCCAGCGCGGTTATATAGGAGGTAAAAACATGGAAAAACAACAATTAACACCGGAAGAAAAAGCAAACATCGAAAAAGCAAAAGGCATATTATTGGATGCCGGCGGGAAATTATTACTGGTTTTATTAATCCCCATCATTTTTATCGTATCCTTGTTTTTTGGCTTTATTGATTTGGGGAATGGCAAAGATTTCAGCAAATACGCACACGGATCTTCCCGTCGCAGAAGACACTAAAAGCAAAACCGGACGCAAGCGCGTCCGGTTTTTTCTATCCTGTTTTCATTCCAAATCAACGCCCTTGTTCAGCTGTTTGGAACAAATAAAGGCACCGATTCCCAGCATCAGCACATAGGCAATCGTGCATAAAATCATCAGTAAGCGAATTACGTCCGGGCTCAAGCCGTTTGTGCTGGTAAATACATCCAGCAGCCTGCGGTCTATCAGTCCCGCCAGGAACACAAACAACACGCTGAAGCCCTGTGACACCACGTAATATACAATTCCGTACAGGAACGACCCAAGCGTTTTTCCCGTGTTTTGCCGGAAACCGTTAATAATTCCGAAGAAACCCGCCTGAACGGCGTTCACGATTTCCAGAAAGAAGATTGCCAAACAAACCACCAGAAAGCCGGCTGCCGACATTTCGAGACTGCCGAATGCAGATTTCATAACATTGCGAACAAGTTCCATACGGGATTCGGTATAGAAGGCCACAAACAAAGACACGCCGATTTCCAGGAATCCGACCAAAGTAAAAATCATCATTTCCCAGAATCTTGCAAAATAGATTTCATCCTTTGTAACCGGCAGTGTATGGGTTAGATATCCCTCATCCTTGTAGATAGAGTCCTTAAAGCGAACCCAGCTTCGAATAACGGTGTTAAACAGCACCGAAAACAACATGGAGATATAACAGCCCATACTGACACGGGCGATTACGGCGATGATGACCGTTTGATTCATTGCAAAGAACAGACGCGTGGTAATGGCGAACAGCATGGTCAATGCATAAAAAATCCCCATATTTTTCGTCATATATTTTAAATCGTATTTTAATAATTTTATCAGCATTTGAACATCCTCCGAAAGATTTCGTCAATGGAGCCGTTTTCTTTTTGACGCAGGACATCGGTTTCACTCTGCAAAACAATTCGGCCGTCATCAATAAAGATAACCTCATCCAAAATCCGTTCAATATCTGCAATCAAATGAGTGGAAATCAGCACACTGGCATTCTCGTTAAAGTTGTTGAGAATCGTATCCAGGATGTAGTCCCGGGTGGCCGGATCCACACCGCCCAGCGGTTCGTCCAAAATATATAAATCCGCTTTGCGGGAAATGACCAGAACCAGCTGTACCTTTTCCTGCATACCCTTGCTCATTTTGGAAAGAGTCATGTTCGGATCCAGATTCAAATCCTTTAAAAGTTTTTCGGCTTTTTCCCGGTCAAAATCTTCATAAAAATCCGAAAACATGGAAAGAGCTTCCGACACTTTCATGCTTTTATTCAAATACGTACGCTCCGGCAAATAGGAAATCACTTTCTTGGACTGCACGCCAATCGGGTTTCCGTTTACCAGAATCTCTCCGGAGGTCGGAACCAGAAGATCGTTTATCAGTTTAATCAGTGTCGTTTTTCCAACGCCGTTTTTTCCGAGCAGTCCCACGATTTTTCCGCCGGAGACCGTCAAATTCACGTCTTTGAGAATTTCTTTTCTTCCGAAGGATTTACATACATGTTTTATCTCCAGTAGTTCCATCCTTATCCCTCACTTCTTTCCAAATACTGAATGGAGTCCGCTTTGCCGAGGCCGATTCGCTTCATCCCGTTTAAATAGCTTTTGGCCAGCGTCAGCGCATATTCATCCTTAAGCTGCTGCACAACGCTTGCATCCTGCGTCACATATTTTCCGTTGGTTCTTTCAGTGTAAATCAGTCCCATGTCCTCGAGCTCCGAAAGGGCACGCTGCATGGTGTTGGGATTCACTTTGAAGGTTATGGCAAAATCCCGTACGGACGGCAGTTTTTCTCCGCACCGAAAGGCTCCGGACATAATATAGATTTTCATATATTCGAGCACCTGAACATAGATCGGAATATTGTTGTCGAATGTGATTTCCATTTTTTCACCTCATTGTATTACTTGCTTAATACAATGATATTATAACACCCGTTTCCCGAATGTCAACAAAAAAATGAGGAAACGAAAAATCGTTTCCTCAAAAATCATTTGCAGTATTCCTTGATCGCCGCCGAAGCCAAACGGGCTGTGCCGGGGCCTCCCGCCGCATCAATGTTTTCGGTCATTTCACCACCGGACACGTACATCTGTCCGAGGCCCGCCAAGATTTCCTTGGTGCAGGTATAGAAATGCTCCGAAATATAGGCTTGCAAGGTTTTGACCAAACTCTGGACTTCCGAATCCTCGGGATCCTTCTCCCGAAGATTTCCGAATTCTTTGAAAATCTTCATAAGTCCCGCAGCCAGCGTCTGTTCCGTTTCCTCTGTGTAAGAGGCAGACTTTTCTTCATATTCTGAAAACGCCTGCGTATGGCCCCATTCTTTTTTTGCCTGCTCTTTATACGCATCCATTTTGGTACGATCAAACGGTTTGAAATCCATAGTGTTTCCTCCTGTTTCTTTGAGTTTTTCGGCAAGGGATATCAAACCTTCCAGATGCTCTTGCTTCAGCTTCAGCAATTGGATTTGATCGGAAAGCGCTTTTTGTTTATCAAACGCGGGGCTATCCAAAATCGTTTGAATCTCCTTGAGCGGAAATTCCAGTTCCCGAAACAGCAGAATTTGCTGCAGACGCTCGAGGCTTTCTTCGTCATACAGTCGATAGCCCGCATCTGTCGTCACAGCCGGACACAACAGCCCGATTTCGTCATAATAGTGGAGTGTGCGCACACTCACACCGGTTAATTTGCTTACAGCATTGACTGTCATCATATCGGAATCCCTCCTTGATGACACGATTGTAAACTATTACGCAACGTTAGAGTCAAGCGTTTTTTGAAAAAACGTCAAATCGTCTTTTGGCTTTTTTGTAGCCCTTCACGGTACCTGCCATCAGCCATCCGAGAAAAATGACCGAGGCGTTTTTCGGAAGTTCTTTTTTCGCTGTTTTCAGTTCATACACGGAAAAGTCCGGTACGATCTCCCAAAAGCTGTGCATAGCGTTTTGTATGTCCGGACTCGGACACATACACAATTGCGTCCATCATTTTTCATTTTCCTCTTTCTTAATGTTGGATCCTACAAGGAAACCCAAAAACATGCCGATTGCCATACTGACACCGACTGCATCCAAAGAAGCTCCGATGGCAGTGCCTAAACACAGCCCTATGGCAAGCCCTTCGGCAGAGTAATCGTCCTTTTGTCCCGATTTAGCTCTCTTCACGGCATTTTTCACGAAAAAGAAGGCCAAAAGAAGCCCGAAACAAATCCACGGCAAAGCCGCCGACAAAAAATCTATCAATGCTTTCATGAAAGTCCCTCCTATTTGTTCTTTCACATTATACCGACCACAAAACTTCCTTGCAACAAATTTCCGAACTTTCCCGTTTCTTTCTTTTGTGATATACTGTATGCGTTCAGCAAACAAACAGGAAGGAGGCTGAAAATGGCATATATCGAACATTCCGGATTTGAAAGTTATTCGGAACGAATCTTTTCCGCCTACCATTACTATAGTCTCAGCAAAAAACTCAGCAACACCTATCGGGTTCACATTCAAATGAAGGCCCCCGTTGACGGGGACATTTTAAAGCGGGCCGTTCACAGTACCATGCAGCGTTATCCGTATCTTCTTTTGAAGCGAGTCAATACATTTCGGGAAACCCTGCTGGTATATAACCCGGAGCCGATTGTGGTGCGACCGGGCGCCGACCCGGTTCGACTCGGCAGCGAGGAATCCAACGGGCATTTGCTGGCCTTTACCTATAAGGATGATGTCGTGTATCTTTGCGGATTTCATGGTCTTCTGGACGGGAACGGCGCATTTCCCGTTATCAAAACCCTTCTCTATTATTACTGCAAAGAAGCCTTTGACCAAAATCTTCCCGCCGATGCCGGCACACGTCTCATCGGCGATGAAATTTTAAAAGAAGAATATACGGATCCGTTCCCCTCTAAAGCATTCAAGGACCAAAAATCCCTTGTCAGGCGTCCGCTCTTTCAAAAGGCATTTCATTTAAAAGACGACAAACGGGTTCATCCGGGACAAAAAACCTGTACCTGTGTCACTATTGACGAAAAGACCCTCATGCAGTTTTGCCGTATAAACGACGGCAGTCCGGCCGTTCTCATCTCGGTGGTGCTCTCCAGAGCCATCGCCAAACTGAATCCCGATGCCAAGCATCCGATCATCGCCGGCATTGCGCTCAATCTCCGTCCCGCATTTCATGCGCCCCTGGCCCACCACAGTTTGACGGATATTTTGCCGCTGGAATTCACAAAAAAACTGCAATCTCTCAGTTTTGACATGCAAAACACGGCTTTCCGAAGTCAGGTGTTTCTGAAAAGCGATGGCGACACGGTGTGTAAAAACCTGGAATTTGCGGGAAAGACCTTTTCCATTATGCAAAAAATCCCCTGTCTTGCGCTTAAGCGTCTCGTGTTTGGTCTTTCGGTCCCGTCTCAATACGGTGCCAATACCTTCATGCTCAGCTACACCGGAAAAGCGAGCTTCGGAGAGACACAGCAATATATAAAAGGCATGCACATCGATATGGACAGCCCGAACATCGGCATGGCCGTGGAAATCAGTGCCTTAAGCGGCAAGTTCTTTATCGACATCATGACGGATTTCCCGGAAGACCTCTATTTAAATGCTTTCTGCCGGGAACTGGAAGAACTCGGCATCGCCTATGAAAGAGGCGAATCCAAGCCACTTGTCAATCCACTTTGTACCTACTGATTGTATGAAAACAGCGCACCGTTTGGTGCGCTGTTTCTCTTTGTCAAAACAAGGCCAGAAACTCCGAAGAGGAAATGGCTTCTTCTCGTATGTTGGCCGCATCAACCCCGGTCTTCGTACATGGATTCAGCGTCCAGTTTTGGTGGGTGCTGTCTTTCATTCCAAAGTAGGGACGATGCCAAATCCGATAGCCGGAACTATCCAATACGTGTTTAAGAGATTCGTCAACACGCACAACGATATCGCGGTTATACTCTTCCGGCAGTTTCGGCAAAACACGTTCATTCAAAAGTTCACCGAGTCTCGCGCACTCTTTCTCATCCGCCGCATTCTCATAGAGACGCGTTTGAAGAGCCAGCAGTTCATCCCCGCCATTGCTTGCATGACGAAATACGGCACCGGTCGCGGGGGATGCTCCGCCAAGGGAAATTTCACGAAGCATTTTTGAAACCGTATAACACGGATATAAGGTCTCTTCTTTGCAATCATTACAGCACCTGCAAAGAAGAAAATCCACCGTATTATCAGCATTATGGCGATAGTAGAGTGTCGTCATTCCGTCTCTGAGATCCACATAGTTTTCATCCGTTTTAAGTAAGGCGGTCGCTTCTTCAAAAGCACTCACGGCCGCAATGACCGTGTGCAGGGCACCATCTTTCCCATCCGACAAATAGAACCGATGGCGCAAGTCTTTTGAAATATAAGCACTACCGGGACGATACGAATAGTACCTTTCCCCTCTTTGATGAATTTTGCAACGAAGGTCATAGAATTCACCCACTTTTTCTAGGCATACACATTTCTTGATTTTCTGCAAAAGAATACCTTCTTCGGTTTTGATTTCGTTTTCATTTTTCATAAAATACCTCCAAAAACAGTATTGGAAGAGGCAGAAAGACACCCATCGTGAATCGACGGGTGTCTGACAATTTGTATTTCCCCATCGATCAAGCTTTAGCACCTTGCCGCAAGGGTAGGTTGCTGTGCGGTCAACGGGCTTGTCCCTCACGCACTCTTCATAGGTTGTGTTGTATGTATTATATCACAATCAGTTTCTTTCAAAAGGACAGATAATGTCCGAGTGTTTAGTCGGTCTTCGACCTGCCTGCTTTTCTGAGCAAAAGCAGAATAGGAATCATAAGTGCCGGAAAAACCGTGGCCATCAGGAGCCCCGTTTGCAGGTTTCCACCCGACGATTCCGCCACACTGCCGACCATGGCGGGACTGACGGTGCCGCCAAAATCACCGGCCAAAGCCAAGAAGGCGAACATGGCCGTACCGCCTTTCGGGCACATTTTTGAGGAAAGGCTGATTGATCCGGGCCACATGATTCCCACGGCAAAGCCACACACGGCACAGCCGACAAGGCCGAGAATCGGAAGAACAGACAAGCCGGCCAGTAAATAGCACCCGGTCCCGAGAACACCGCACACAAGCATCACACGTATCAGATCCAGTTTTTCACTGCATTTGCCGTAGAGCAGGCGGGAAACCCCCATAAACAAAGCAAACAGACACGGCCCCGCCAAATCGCCCACCGCTTTCGGAACTCCCAAAGCGGATTCCGTAAAAGCAGAAGCCCATTGCGCCATCGACGTTTCCGATGAACCGGCGCAAACCATTAAAAGAATTAAAAGCCAAAACAGCGGCATTTTCAGGAGATTCAAAATTCCCATACTCTCGCCGTCTTCCGTCAGCTTCTCTATGGGGCATTTTAAGAAATTCAGACTGTTAACCAGCGGAATCAAGGCCCAAAGAATTGCCAAAATCTTCCAGTTGTTAAGTCCGAACAAGGAAAAAAACAGGGTGGAACCCAAAATGACGGTCACCGTACCCCAGCAGTAGAAGGAATGCAACAGGCTCATGGCCCCTTCCTTATTTTCAAAGGGGCATGCTTCCACAATGGGACTGACCAGCACCTCGACAAGACCGCTGCCGACGGAGTACAAAACCACCGAAATCAAAATACCGACAAACGGACTCGGTAAAACTTCCGGCAAAAATGCCATGCAAGCAAGCCCCAGAGCCGATGTCAACTGAGACGCAACAACACAGGTCCGGTACCCGATTTTGTCCGCATATCTTGTGGCCAAAAGGTCAATCACCAACTGGGACAGGTAAAACACCATCGGTATTAGAGCCAGCTTTTCAAAAGAAATGCCGTAGGTGCTTTTAAAGGTCAAAAACAACAGCGGGACAAAGTTCGCGGATATTGCCTGAGAAGCAAAACCGAGATAACAGGCATAAAGTGTTTTTTTGTAATTCTTTTGTGAAACCATATAGGTCTCCCCTAACAAATTAGTTCTTTTCTTCTTTTTTTAGTGCCTGTATACAACTCCCAATTTGCGGAACAAACAAGCAACTATTTTTTATATTCCGTTTTGAACTTGTTTCAGCAAAGCAAAGAAAGATTGAAAGCTTCCGTCAACATTTCCTTATGAACAGTCGAAACTTTTCTAATGATTTCGCAATCATTGATTCCCGCATACGCAATCATATCATCCAAATCGGTACAATTAGATGATCTCTATCGAACGCACTCAAACTATTTGCCATGCAAAGAACGGCGCTTATACCGATTTTGATGGGTGATTTATCAATCACGCCAAAGGTTTTGATGATTTTCCTGTCCGGAGTGACGGTCTTCTTGATTTCAAGCGGACAGAGTTTACCGTCGCCCTCAATGATGACATCGATTTCCTTCGCATCCCGGTCACGGTAGTAGTAAAGGTATGGCGTAAGTCCGGCATTCTGATAACTTTTCATAATTTCGGAAACGGTATAGTTTTCAAGCAGAGCGCCACTCATTGCACCGCTTTCGGCGATTTCAGGTGACGACCATTTTGTAAGATAGCATACAAGCCCGGTGTCGTAAAAATAGACCTTCGGCGTTTTGATCGTCCGTTTCAGCACATTGTTAGAATACGGATGAAGCAGGAAAATGATGCCGAGTGTTTCAAGTATATTCGTCCACGCCTTTGCCGTTTGAATATCGATTTCAGCATCCTCCGCCACTGCAGAAAAGTTGAGCATTTGTGCCGCCCGTGCTGCCATTGCGGTGATAAAACGATTGAATTTCATGGCATCGATATTGCCGGAAAGTTCTCTTACATCACGCTCGATATAAGTGGAGATATAGGAAGAATAGTAAATGTTGCGGTCATCGAACATTCCGCTGACAAGCCCCGGCATACCACCACGCCACAGTTTTTCGTAGATTTCAGGCGTTGATACCGGCTGAATGGCTTGGCTTTGTTCTACGAGCCTTTCAATGTCGGTGGTAAATGGTACGGCAGGCAGGCCGCTGATTTCTCTTTGCGACATCGGGGACATTTGCAGAAGCGCCACACGACCGGCAAGTGATTCCTGTACACCCTGCATCAAGCGAAAAATCTGGGAGCCGGTCATCCAGAAGTCTCCCGGATTGAGATTTCTATCAATGTGAATCTTGATATAAGTGAACAGTTCAGGGGCGTACTGTACTTCGTCAATCAAAATCGGCGGTTTGTGCAATTGTAAAAAAAGCGCCGGATCATTTTTCGCCATTTCACGCAAAGTCAGGTCATCGAGCGACACGTATTCACGCCCGATGTTTTCTTTTTCGGCAAGTTTTCGGAGCATGGTGGTTTTCCCCGACTGACGGGGACCGGTCACCAAAATTGCCGAATAGGATTTCGACAAAGACATCACTTTATCTTCCAAATGACGGTTTATATATTCCATGTTTGCTGCCTCCGTGCAAAGTGCTTCATTGACACTCCCCACACCTAAAGGTGGGGGATTCTTGGTTCGCTGACCGTAGCCTTCATCATGAGAGGTCTTACATGGTCTCCCCAAGCGTATAGGTTTGGGTGTGTCCCACCCTACCATATAAACAGACTATGCCAACAGG
>JAZUDZ010000039.1:0-3852 GCA_045639905.1 Acutalibacteraceae bacterium | reverse complement strand
CAGATTCTCTTTTGAAAACTTATCTCGCCTCACGGCCTTGCTGTCTCTTTTGCTTTTTAGTAGGGGCGTTAATAATCTTCAAAATGAGATCATCTACATCTTCAGTAGGTCTTCCATCCTCTCGCAGATTGGTTCGAAATTCATTCAATCCGTTGACCAACAACCGCAGTTCAAAACCATCGAGGGCAACAATAACACGTTCATCTGCCATAAGCGTCCTCCTTATCTTGAACCGTTGTCACGATTCTTGTCGTGAGTCTTCTTCATATACTGTGCCATGCTCAAAGAAACGGACGAAGAAACATCACGGATTTTTCCAAAAGCGTTACGAATGTCTTTCGGCGTTTCAAATGCAGCTCGACGAACAATGCGAGAAGCCAAAAGTTGAGGCGGTTCCACTTGATACCGCTTGCACAACACATACGAGGCACAAGCAGCAATAAAGTCCCGATCAGAAAACTTGTATTCGGATTTATCAAGCTGGATGTATGCCATTTGTCGAGTGAGCTCTTGAAACAAGCGGCCTTGAGAACAGCCGTGCCGCACATATATGACGTTGTTTTCCCGGTCAATAGTCGTGAAGTTTTCAACGGAATACTTTGCATCCTCGTTAACGGAAATCTCACACGGCGGATTATAAAGCAACGCTGCAAGAAGATTTCGTTCATCAATCGGTTCGGATGCTTTATCAACATGAGAAGAAGTTTGAGAAATATCAAACATCTTCTTGGTCACGAAATTCACTCCGGCCGTTCCATCCTCTTTGGTATATTCTTGAGAAGGGCCAAGGATCAAAATTCCAGTTTCACCTTTTTTTACAAAAGCTCCCGCATCCTTCCACGAATCAAAACTCGCAAGCTTCGTGGCTTCAGGTTTTTGCTTAGCAATCAACAACACATTACCGACGGAATATCGGTCAAAGTGTGCCATTACATCCAGCACTGTTTTGAGACTCTCTTCGCTCCCAACCGACTCCAACGTTGCCTCTTCGATCATTTGAAAAACAGTCTCTCGTTCTTTCTGCTTTTGGCTTGCCCACTCTTCCTTATCGAAGGGCATAACCCCAACCTTTTTTTCGTTTCCGGCCTCCTGAAAAATTTCGTCAACAACCGTCATGCTCTCTCCTCCTTATCCTTTTTCTTTTTCTTGGGAACCTTGTGCTCTTTCGGAAGAATTTTGCTATCCTTTTTCTTTTCAGCAGCTTCCTTCTGTGCCAGTTCTTTCTTAATGCTCGCCAACTCTTCCTTCACAGAAGGGCGCGACTCGGCTTGTTCTCGTTCAAAATTGTCCCTTGCGGAAGAGCATTTCTTCTCGGAGGAAGGCTCGGACTGACGGGACTTCGCAACCCGGCCTTCGGTGGGGTTTCCCGTTTGAGCCCTCTCCGCCGTAGGATTTTCAGGAAACAATTCGTCAAGAAATTCCTCCGCCTTATCCTTCACGCTTTTACTACGTTCTGGAACGGCAAAAATCGATTCTTCTGCGCGATCCTTTTCAATATTAGCTTGCACAGAAGCCATATCGACAGTAGCAAGACTAAACCGTTCAAAAATGCGGTTGATTTTGGAAGCATCCTCTGCCCGAACCATAATATCGGTCAGACCATCACTCGCATCCCGATCTTTAAGGATAGTGTAAAGAACACCATATTTTTTTGCTTCCTCACAGAACTTTTTCAGTTCATCATCTTTGATGGCGAACACCTTCAGTTCCTTACCGCTTTTTAGCATGTTCGTAAGCCGAGTCTTGCCCTTCGTCTTCTTTTGATCCTTCAGAATAGCATACAAAAGAATCGCCAGTTCTTTTGCTCCAGCTCCTGCAAGTTTAACTGCGACCTCGCCAGTCTCCAGTGACATCCTGACGACCTGTTCCGCCGCTTCTCCCGAATAACTCATGTGTGTCATTCTCCTTTCGTTCTTTAATTTGTTCTGAGTACAAATTTTTCAGTTCGGCTTCTCTTTTTCCTGACCGTTCTTCAATTTGCTCACAAAGTTTAAGTTCTTTTCGCAATGTTCGTATTTCTCCGCTGGCACAATCAATCTTCTGCTTTATCCTTTCAATTTGGGGCTGATCATCATGGTAAACTGCTCGTTTAAGCGTAATGCGCAAAGCTCTTCTCTCTTGAATCAGCGTCTCCAAACGTTCTGCTTTTTCTTCTTTAACACGAGAAAGATCCGACATTGTTTCAATTCTATTTGCCCCGATAAAACGTGTTTGAGCATCTAATTGATCCAGCTTTGTCAAATCTTCACGCATAAAAAGAGACACCCTCTTTACGGATGCCGGATACTTAACAACAATGCGAAGTTCATAACAGTAGTGAAGGTACAAAGCGTGCAACCCCTTTGGCTTAATCACGGGTTTTGTCTTCTCACGGTATTTTTTGTACTCTTCTTTTTTCCCTTCCGAAAACGGAAGCTTACGACGACATTTTTCAAGAATTCGTTCTCGAATAGCTTCTAACGAGTAACCATCACCAAGCTTGTTAAACCGAAAAAAATGATCCGAATCAGGTGGCTTGAGACCAACGCTTTTTATCTCTTGACCATGACTTCCTGTTAAACGAAGCTCATATCCAAGTGATTGTAAATACTGGAAGAACTCTCTTTCAGAAAGAGCAAGATCGATACCTCTATCTATGTCGGCTCTAATAAGACTTCTTGCTGTTGGTTTGCCGTTTTTCTCTGCGAGGTATTCCCCATAGTTTTTCTTTCTTCCGACCGGATCATAGATAACGGAAAGACCATACTCCTCACACAAGCGATCGGAGACCTCTCGCATTTGCCGATAGTCTGCTGGTGAGTTGTAGAACTTTTTTCCATCAACATCCGACACAGAGTTTATTACAAAGTGGTTGTGATAATGACCAGTATTGCAATGCGTCGCAACAATCACTTGAAAACGGTCTCCCCATAATTCTCGTGCCAGTTTCACTCCGATTTCGTGCGCGGTAGCCGCATCAACCTCTTCCGCTCCAAACGACTGGTATCCATGATAACAAAGTCTTCCGCCTTGATTATCCATCACTTGCTTTGTTTCCATAAATTCGCTCGCCGCCGTTTCTTCACTTGTTAAATTCAAGCATGTAACATAAGCTCGCGTTTCGGTTTTCATATCATTTGCCGCATACTCAATTACTCCCTGAATCTCGTGAAGCGTGGCTGCTTTTTCGTAACTGCCCTCCTGCGTTTTTTCTGGATTTCGCACATAATTGATAACGTGATCCAGTCGGCTTTTTATAGGCCAAATAGAAGTAACAGCCATTATCGTTCAGAAGAGGAATACGCATCCACTACCATTTTTGTGGCTGCTCGCAATTCCTCCAATCCTTTCCTGAATTGGCGCATATCGGGAACGTCACAAGAATTGAACCGCCTCAGCGTTTGATCAAGATTGTATCCAGCCTGGCGCATCGCTCGAAGCAGCATCGGGATGTCTGCCGGAGGGGCTTCTTTAACAGTCAGATTTTGGAGTGCCAAACGGCAAAAAGCTTCACGAGATAACCCCGATTTTTTAGCTTTTTTATTGATACTGTTAAGCTCATCCTTTGTGAGTCTAATTTTGATTTCTTGATTTCTTTTCATAGCATTCTCCTTTTAATGGGGTATTAGGGGACGCCCTAACAAGCTGAATTGTGGGGACACAATTCGTTGCTTGCTAAGAATTTAGGACATACTTTACGCCCTGGTTTTTTTAGTCTTCGTCGGATTCTCTGATCTCGATTTCGACATCATCGGAGCAATCGAAAATGCCGGCATCACGGTAGGTATTCAAAATATCGGTGGCCTTTTTCATGGCCGCCGAAGGATCCTCTGCGTCAAAGAGAGCCCGTTCTTTTTGCTTCATGGTATAAGT
>JAZUDZ010000038.1:0-1880 GCA_045639905.1 Acutalibacteraceae bacterium | reverse complement strand
ATGGAGATTGATGAAATCACGGGCCAGGGGCTAAATGGCGAGATCTCCGAAGTAGTCTTCGGTCTTTATGCCGCTGAGGATATCCTTGCAGCTGACGGAAGCCTTATTCCCGCCGACGGACTTATTGAAACTTCTTCCGTTAACGAGGACGGAAAGATTATCTTCAACACCGACCTGCCTCTCGGCAAGTACTATATTCAGGAGATCGCCACAAACGGCAATTACGTTCTCTCCAAAGATAAGTATCCCATAGATTTTGAATACGCAGATCCGCACACTGCCACCGTAAGCATCTCAGCCAACAACGGCGCGCCTATTGAAAATAAGCTCATTGCAGGCTCCGTCACCACTACAAAGGTAGATGAGGAATATCCTGAAAACAAGCTTTCCGGTGCCGTATTTGAAGTCTGGTTTGATGCTGACGGAAACGGTGAATTCGATGCCGAGACAGATAAGCTCGTAGGCCTTATGGATGAAACCGAAAAGGGCGTTTATCGCATGGACAAGCTCCATAAGGGCGGATACTTCATGCACGAGAAGGCAGCTCCCGAGGGCTTCCTTCCCGACGACGGCTATTATTTCTTTGAAATCTCCACAGACGGTGAAGTAGTAGAGGTTGAAAACAAAGCAGGTGTTGGATTTATCAACAAGCCCATCACCTCTGAGCTTAAAATCAAAAAGACCGATGTTGCCACCGGAGAACTTCTCCCCAACGCCGGTTTCCGCATCAAGGATGCCGACGGCAATGTGGTAGTTGAAGGCTATACGGATAAAAACGGCATTGCGGAATTTCGTCTTCGCTACGGCAAATACACCTACGAGGAATTTGACGCGCCTGACGGATACATTATCGATACCACTCCCCATGAGTTTGAGGTATGCGAAGACGGCGCTATTATCAAAGCCGAAATGACCAACAAAAAGCAGCCCGACAATCCCAAAACCGGAGACGACAGTCATGCCGGTATCTGGGCAGCAGCCGGTGTTCTGGCACTGGGGACCACAGGTGTAGTTGCTGTCACCGAATTAAAAAAGAAGAAAGACTGATTAACCTTGGCGGTGATTAAATCACCGCCTTTTTCTATAAGGAGGAAAAGATATTGATGAATTATTCTGAACGCCATGTGGAGGCCATTAAGGCCCAATACCCCGAGGGCACCCGTATTGTTCTGGACTTCATGGGTGATGACCCCCACCCCATTGATCCGGGAACTTTGGGCACGGTAATACATGTCGACGATGTTGGCACGGTCCACTGTGTTTTTGATAACGGCCGCTCCCTCGGCCTTATTCCCGATGAGGATTCTTTTCGTAAGATACCCGAACGCAGTCACGAAGATTATGAGAGATAAAGGAGACTCAGCATGGATTTTAAAATCAGAGCTATGACCGAAGCGGAACGGAAGTATTCCTATACTCAGTCAAGGCAAATAGCAAGTCACGCCGGATGTATCGGACATCTTCGCGCGTATATGGATAATGTGGGTCCCGGTTTTTTCTCTTCATGGGAGGATCATCGCGGCGACCTGAAAAGCGATGCTTTCAAGGCAGATTTTGATGGAGTCATAAACACCCTGAGATTCAGCGAAAAGTACGACGAAATTTTCGACAGCCTTCCCGCACTTGAGAAGTTCTGCTACTCCAATCCGGAAAGCAGCTTCGGAAACGACCGGGAGTTCGGTTTCAGGGCAGATACCGAGAAATTCTCGTATATGTTCAGGCTCAACCCCAACAAAGGTGAATACAACATCTATTGCTACTGCTACAGAAGAGACTGGCTGGACTATCACATGGCTTGTGCTTCACGTGGAATACGTTTTATCGATACGCACTATAACGAACTCTTCAAAATCCCCGACGGTGGGAAAATACGCGAGATA
>JAZUDZ010000037.1:0-8318 GCA_045639905.1 Acutalibacteraceae bacterium | reverse complement strand
ATAGAGGCGACGTGGACACGCCTGTAAGAATAAGGGTGGCCTGAAATCAGGTGGAAACTTAAATACCAAACTTCTTAAACGGAGCCAAATGGCTCCCAGAAGCCCCCACTTCAAGTGTTAACTAAGTGGTGGGTAGTTCACGTGACCATTAACCTACAGTCCCACTACGCGGACTGCCCGGGAGCAACGGTAGACGATTTCCAGATCATGCTGATTACTCTGAAGCTTTCGTCTGCAGCAGTTCTCGGCGATGCAAATGACGACGGGAAAGTTGACATGAAGGACGTTTTGCTCCTTCGAAAGTTCTTGGCCGGTATGACAGAGGAACTGAATAAGGGCAATGCCGATGCAAATGAAGACGGCTCTCTCGATATGAAAGACGTCTTGATGATCCGGAAATACTTAGCGAATATGATTGAAAAACTCGGTGCCTGATAGGGAAAAGAGGAACCAAATGATTTCTCACCTTGCAAGTGTTAGGCATCAAAAACACGCCGGGAGCAATCTCGGCGTGTTTTACTATTTGTATATTTTGTTTTTATTATACAATTTGTAATTAGATGGGGAGCATAGTCGGTTTCAAATCTTTGTATACGGCCACATAGCGGAACCCGACAGAACGGGCCAGTTCCAGCACATCGTCGATGTTGGCGGCGACATCCTCTGCATAGTGAGCGTCCGATCCGATGGTAATCATTTCACCGCCGCATTTCCGATAGCGTTTAATCAGCGGCAGGTCCGGAGACGGAATGCCGATGCGTTTGCGAATGCCGGATGTGTTGATTTCCATGGAAAGACCTTTTTCAATGAGGCCTTTAAAAATGGCGTCAATCTGGTCATCCCAGCGGGAATAATCTTTTGGACTAAGTCCGTCGGGGATATACCGGAAAGGATAGGTTAAGTGAGACAGGGAAGAAAAGCGACCCCAGTTCACAATATCCAAAAGACCGTCAAAATACTGGTCTAAAGTTTTTAAGATGTCAATTTCGGAATAGTTTAAATAGTAAAAGTCAGGGTGACGGCCAAGCTGATGCAGAGAGGCCAGAATAAAGTCGTAAGGATGGGCGTTTAAAACCTTGTCGGTCAAAGCCGGGTCCAGCAAAGGAGAGCCGATTTCTATACCGCGGGACAAGGACAGGCGACCCTCGACGGCAGATAAAGCGTTTGTCTGTTCCCGCCAGGAGCGTTCTACCCGGTTTGCGTAATCGTCTGTAATCCAATCCGGAAAATCGCAGTGATCGGTAATTGCGATTTGCGTCAGACCCTTTTCGATGGCGGATTCGCACATTTGGAGTGCGGAAAAATGTCCGTCGGGAGAGGAGTCCGTATGCATATGAAAATCAAAAGTGGCCATAGAAATCCCTGCCTTTCAGCCCATATTATATAGGGAAGTGTCTAAGAGTGCAAGAATTTCGGTTGCAAAAGATGAATATTATGGTAAAATAGTTGAGATGAAAAGGAGGCGTTGGTATGCGCGCCATTATTAGTGTTATCGGACAGGACAAAGTGGGCATTTTGGCAAAGGTGACGAATGCCTGCGCAGAACATAAGATTAATGTTGTGGATGTAACCCAGTCGGTTTTGCGCGAGTTTTTCGCCATGATCATGCTGGTGGATATTTCCGAAAGCGACATTCCGCTTACCGAACTTGGCGATAAGATGGAAGCGATTGGCAAAGAAATGGGTTTGTCCATTCATGTTATGCACGAGGACATCTTCAACGCCATGCATACGATTTGAGGGCTGAAGAATGGGAACGTTAAATACAAAAGACATCCTGGAAACGATTACCATGATTCAGGACGAGCATCTGGATATCCGCACCATTACCATGGGTATATCCCTTTTGGATTGCTGCGACTCCGATGTCAATGCCATGTGCGACCGTGTCTACGAGAAAATCGTTCGGAAAGCACATAAGCTGGTGGAAACCGGCGAACAAATGGAAAAAGAGTACGGAATTCCGATTATCAACAAACGGATTTCCATTACACCAGCCGCCATGGTGCTGGCAGCCTGCCAGGACCGGGATGCGCTTAAACTGGCAAAAACGCTGGAAAAAGCGGCAAACACCTGTGGGGTAAACTTCCTTGGAGGATTCAGTGCCCTGGTTCAAAAGGGTTTTGCACCCGGGGACACGGAACTGATTGATGCCATTCCCCAGGCTTTGGCGGAAACCGAGCATGTTTGCGCTTCGGTGAATATCGGTTCCACAAAGGCCGGTATCAACATGGATGCCGTTGCACGTATGGGACATGTTGTGAAACAATGTGCCGAACTGACGGCCGACCGCCAGTGTATCGGCGCTGCCAAGCTTGTGGTATTTTGCAACGCTCCGGAGGACAATCCCTTTATGGCCGGTGCGTTTCATGGCCCGGGAGAACCGGATTCCGTCATTAACGTCGGTGTGTCCGGTCCTGGGGTGGTGCGTGCCGCTCTGGCCAAAATGGGTGATGCCGAAAATCTGACGGCTGTAGCCGATATGATCAAACGGACGGCGTTTAAAATTACCCGTATGGGACAACTGATTGCTACGGAAGCTTCCCGTCGTTTGGAGGTCCCGTTTGGTATTGTCGACCTGTCCCTGGCTCCGACTCCGGCCGTGGGCGACTCGGTTGCGCATATCCTGGAGGAGATCGGCCTGGAACAGTGTGGGGCATGCGGGACGACCGCAGCGCTTGCCATGCTGAACGACGCCGTGAAAAAAGGCGGCGTAATGGCCTCTTCCCATGTCGGAGGTTTATCCGGTGCTTTTATTCCGGTAACGGAAGATGCCGGTATGATTGATGCGGCAAGAGCCGGAACCTTGAAGATTGAAAAACTGGAAGCCATGACGGCCGTTTGTTCGGTTGGACTGGATATGATCAATGTCCCGGGAGATACTTCTCCGGAAGTTATTTCCGCGATTATTGCCGACGAAGCAGCCATCGGAATGGTGAATAGCAAGACGACGGCGGTTCGTTTGATCCCGGCAATCGGAAAAACCGTCGGGGAGGAACTGGACTTCGGCGGCCTGCTTGGCGGTGGCCCGGTAATGGCGGTTAACACATCGTCTCCCGCCACCTTTATCGGTCGTGGCGGACGGATTCCTGCGCCGATGCAGAGTTTGAAAAACTAAAAAAAATAAAGGTCCGAAAATCGGACCTTTCATATCGGGGTGTAGCGCAGTTGGTAGCGCGCTTGCTTTGGGAGCAAGATGCCGCAGGTTCGAATCCTGTCACTCCGACCATTGCGGTACACATAACTGACTTCAGTTGTGTGTACCCTTCTTCTTTTTACGGGCTGTAGGCGTAGCGCTTACGCCCGTTTTTTGTTTTTTTGCGATAATTTTCGACAATTTACGCGATTTTTCTCTTTTGGACACTTACCAACATCATTCACAGCATGTCCAGAGCAGGAAAGCCAACAGATAACCCTGTAAACGAAGCTTTGAATGGATGGATCAAGGAAGAACTGCTGATTGATTTCAGGATAGACGAGTGCAGAAGTCGCGAAAGTTTCAAAGAGGCCATGACGCGGTATGTGGACTACTACAACAATCAGAGACCCTGCGACGCGTTGAACTACGATACACCAGTGAATTACCGGAAGAGATTTTTCAAGGGAGAAATCGAAAGGAAGGACACTTTTGCGAACCGGGTTTTGAGTGAGGAGCCGAAATTCGTTCAGAAGCGCATAAAATCAAGGGGGTTGGAAACCGTGTCCACTTCTGAAAAAGAAAAAGATTGAAAAATGTCTGATATGTCTACTTTTGAAAAATCAAATCATTAAAAAAAGTGGCTCATGTCCACTTTTGAAAAAAGAAACTAAAGAAAAATATTTTTTGTGTCTACTTTTCTTGACTGGTACAATATGGCCATACTAATCTCAAATCATGTGAGAACAATAGACGTAATAATATCTAAATTCGTGCAAATAATATCATTCAACACTTGCAAATTCGTGAAAGTTATAATATAATGATGCCAATAATAACATCGGAGGTGCCGGTATGGAGCGAAATGCACTGCAAGACTTGATAGAGTGGAATAACAACAAACGGAAAAAGCCGTTGATTGTTTGGGGTGCGCGTCAGGTCGGCAAAACTTTCCTTATCAAAGATATTTTTGCCGAAACCTACTATAACAAAAACTATATTTATGTGGATTTCAAAAAAGAGGATGAGGTCCGCGATTTCTGCACCGGCACTGCCAATGCAGGAAAAATCATGGAATATATTTCTCTGTTTTTCGGCAAGAAAATCACCGAAAACACGCTTCTGATTTTCGATGAAGTGCAGGAATGCCCGAACATTGTTTCATCGCTCAAATATTTCTGCCAGGATTTCAGGCAGATTCCCGTGATTGCCACCGGCTCTATGGTGCGCATCAAAATTCAAAGAGAAAGCAACAAAAGAGGCGTAGGCAAAAAGGATAAATTCCTGTTCCCCGTCGGGAAGATCAATCAAATCACGGTCTACCCGATGACCTTTGATGAGTTTTTGATGAACGCCAACCCTATGCTTTACAACAAGATCAAAGAAGCATACGAAAAGAAAAAGCCGCTTGAACAGAGTTTTCATGAAATGGCTATGGAGCAGATTTACAAGTATCTGCTGATTGGCGGTATGCCCGAAGCGGTCGAAGCCTATATCGACGACGGAGATCTTCTTGAGTCAAGAGAAATTCTCAAGACGCTTTATGACAATTACCTCTCCGATATGGAACTGTATCAGGCAAGCCCGGAGGCGGTACTTCGTTCTCGCACATTGTACCAGAATATTTACAAGGAACTTAACAAGGAATCCAAGAATTTCTCGCCCGGACTTGTGGAAGAAAACAGCCGAACAAGAGACTATGCCACCTCCATTCAGTGGCTTACACTGGCGCATGTTGTTAATCAGTCGTTTCAACTGAAAGAGCATATCACCATGCCGCTTATGCAGGATAATGAAAGCAATTTCCGTTTATTTCTCGGTGATATCGGAATGTTCTCTTATCAGAGCGGAATCAACGCCGCTTCGTTTGTTTCAAATGAAAGAGAAAATACCCTTTCCGGCATATTCTTTGAAAACTTCGTTGCCGATGAATTGATTGCAAAAGGCAATAAACTGTTCTATTGGCGTGGCAAATCGTCTGCCGAGCTTGAATTTGTCATCGAATCCGATAATAAGCTTTATCCAATCGATGTAAAAAAAGGAAGAGGTACGTTGAACTCACTCGAAAAGTTTGCCAATCACAACAAATTCGAATTTGCCATCAAGGTTTCAAAAAACAATTACGGTTATGATGCAGGGCAAAAACTGCTGACACTTCCGTTTTACTTTTTCCCGTTTGCCGCAAAAGACCTTGCCGATGGAAAAATCACGGTGTGAACGGCAAATCTGACAAACAAAATACGAGGTGCAATATGTTAAAACCGTTATCGCAAAAAACACTTGAAAAGAAATACGCAGAATTGGGGCTTTCGCAAAACAAAATTGATCTGCTCCACCAATATTTTCTTTGCTTTTCCAATTTGTATGGCGTGCTCCCCATAAGAGATGCCTGGGAGATTTTTATACATTATGAAGGGATTGCCGTTCACAAAAAGGACTTTGTTGCTTTCTCGGGCATTGTTCAACGAGAAGGAAATCTTCCTTATTCGATATACGAACAAAATGAGATATACAGCGAAGAAAACGCTGATCCTTTATATCGCATTATTGTCAACAACAAATTGGTTCTGTCCGGATATAACAGATTTATTTATATTTATGCTACGGTTGACCGTCAAGGAGACAAACCGTATTATATCCCTGAGAAAAAGATTTTTGAAAGCTTTACTGAAGATCGTTTTTATTTGACACCACACGGCAACGATATGAAATCGTTTATCGGTAATTTAAAAACCACCGGTGTCAGCAAAGATTACGACGGAAAGCCTAACGGTGAGTTGACGGATTTAAGCGGCTTCCCCGTCAAAGGCAAGTGCTTGGCAGAGTGCATTTTCTATACACAGAATGAAAAATTTGAGCTTGAATACTTTAAGAGTGAATCCAAAAAGCAAAAATTGCTTGAAACTTTTAATATTCCGGCATCCGAAAAAATACTGCAAAGAATCGAAGAATATATTATGACCGGCGGAGTATTTGAGAAGGAAAGTCCTGCACAGGAAATGGAATTTCTTGTCGACTTTTTGAATGAGGATTTCGGTGTTGAACTGTCCGAAATGCAATTTGAGCGATTTTCCGAATTGTTTATGGGGCTAAACAATAAGAGTAATCTATGGCTGAATTGCGGTTGGAGTCCGGATGAACTTTTCAAAAAGTCGGCACACAAAATACCGAGTACCATTTCAATGGGTCCGAATATGAAAAAGATGTTCGCAAGCGGTGAAATGGACAGAGATGAAATTGAAAAGCAACTGGCACAAATGGGGATCACATTATTGGACGAATAGAAAAACAACCTTCTTCATTTTTTGGAGAAGGTTGTTTTCATCCGTGCGTTCGATGCCCCCGAAATATAGTGTTTGTGCCTGTTTAGTCAAATCCGTTATCTACTTCGCGACCATACGGGCGCTTTTAGGCTCTTACTGGTCAATACGTGTCGGATTAGGACGATTCGTCCGCGATTTACATTTGTACCTCGAGTCCGTTTGCTATGCCATCATCACTTTGTCGCTCTAATGTGATAAATTTTGCTTTCGGGGGCACAACATTTCAAAATGCGGCAAAAAACATATATGGTGGAATTTTGATAATGCCATCGGAAATAGACAGATTTTTAGGATGAATGATATACGATTCGCCTATTCTGTTTTTGTAAATATTGTTAAACTTTCCGAGCGATATTGCCGAATAATTTTGAGATGATTTCACTTCAATCGGCATTATTTTGAATTTCGTTTTACTCTCGTTTGAAAGCAGAAAATCGATCTCTATGTCATTTCGGTGCTTTTCCGTGTTATACCGCGAATAGAAATACAGTTTTTTCTCTTTTGCCGTTACCATCTGCGCAATTGCATTTTCGTAAATCATTCCTTGATTGATTGAAAGCCTGCCGCCCATAATCTGCTTATACAAATTTTCTTCGGCAAGTTCATTTTCACTGAAAGCAAGGCTGACCAATAGTCCGGTATCGCCGAGATAACACTTTACCTCGGACTCATTTTTATTGAGCGAAAAACCGACATTGGGATCATTGCACTTATAGCAAAGATTGCATATCATGGAGTCATCAAGCCAAAAAAGCGGTTCATCGTATTTATCGAAAGTTGCGCCGGAATCAATGCTGCTCAAAACAATCTTTTTCTCATGTGTGGACAGATATGCGGGAATGTTTTCAAAAACTGCAGATACTTTTGAATTATACCGTTTCGCCGCCTTTTTGATATCATCTCTGTATAGATTCAGTATATCACGCTTTTCAATGTCAGCAAGTGTGAAATCACGGGCTCCGTTTTTATATGCCACAACCGCCTGAGGCATTCCGCCGACAAGGATATATTCTTTGTAAAGCCGCAACGCTTTTTGATGCATAGAACGTTCAAGAGGCATCTTCTTTACAAAACAATCTTTGATATATTCAAGTAGCAGATCTTCCCCGAGATAGGAGGCAAATTCTTCAAAATCGAGCGGATACATTTTCAGCTTTCGTTCTTCCGATGGAATTGTAATTCCATCAACATTTTCTTTTATCGAGATAAGAGAACCTGTTTCCAAAAAATCATACCGACCGTCCGCTACTAAATATTTTATGGCTTCTCTGGCTTTCGGAAATTTTTGTATTTCGTCAAAAATAATCAGACTTTCTCTACGGTACAACCTTTTGTTATATTCCAGCGATAATGATTGGAAGAAAACATCAAGGTTATTGAGGTCATCAAACAAACCTTTAACAGCTTTTGAAGCTTTATTGAAATCAATAAGGATATATGACTTATACTCATTCTTTGCAAATTCTTCAGCGACGGTAGATTTGCCGATTCGGCGAGCCCCCTCAATAAGCAATGCTCTATTTCCGTTTGCTGTGTTTTTCCAGTCGCAAAGTTTGGAATAGATTTTCCTCTTAATGTCCATATCAACACCTCCGTACTATGATGCGCAGTTTGTATTATAGCACAACTCCAAACAATACGCAAGATGAAAAAACAAAAAATAATCAATAATGCGCAATATAAATAGTATATCCGTGTACCAGTCAAGAAAAGTAGACTGTACCAGTCAAGAAAAGTAGACACAAAAAATATTTTTCTTTAGTTTCTTTTTTCAAAAGTGGACACAGTCCACATTTTTAGCTAATTCCTTTTTTCAAAAGTAGACATATCGGACATTTTTCAGTCTTTATCTTTTTCGG
>JAZUDZ010000036.1:0-11038 GCA_045639905.1 Acutalibacteraceae bacterium | reverse complement strand
CCGTGGACCGTATGACATCTGTCACACTCCCATACTCTGTCCGTTAATTTAAGGGATGTGTTTTTCTTGCCACAATAGTGGCAGGTCTTACTGGAAGCAAACCACTTGTTTACTCTCAGCAAGCGGCCTCCTGTTTCAGTCAGCTTGTAGTCCAAAAATGTGCGGAACTGACCAAACCCATTATCCAAAGTTGCTTTGTTTAGTTTGAATTCTTCCGTGTCTTTTTGGTATTCAATCATATTGATATCTTCTACACAAACGAAAATATAGGAATTGGCTATCTCCCTAGATAATTTGTGCTGAAAATCTCGTCTCTGATTTGCTGCTTTCTCTTGAAGTTTCGCAACTTTAATCCGTTGCTTTTCGTATCGTTTAGAACCTTTTTCTTTTTTTGATAGAATCTTTTGCTCGTATGCCAATTTCTCCAAGGTGTTACGATAATAATGAGGCATATCCGCCTTGTTTCCATTGCTATCCACATACATATGTGGAGAAGAATAATCCAGTCCTAAAAATCCGGTCTTAGAAGAAGATACATTGACTTCGTTGGACGATTCAAATTCAATTGTAAATGAAACAAAGTATTTACCGCTGGGAGTTCTGGTAATGGTAGCTCTTTTAATCCTAGCATTTTCCGGCAAGTCACGATGTATTTTCGCTTTCACCGTTTTCAGTTTTGGGAGTTTAATATGTCCCTTGTCCAAAACAGCAATGTTATTATTCACAAAACAAGTTGTGTAAGAATCCTTATGCTTGCGTTTTGATTTATAACGAGGCTTTTGCTTTTTATCGAATGCTGAGAATAAGGCTCGAACCGCCATTTGCAAACTCATACTATCGGTTTCTTTCAAAAACGGATATTCTTCTTTGAGGCTGGGCAAATCATTTTGGCAATCATAATAATTCAGCTTCAGGTTTTCAGTTCGTTCCGTTAGATAATGGTTATAGACAAATCGAACACATCCAAACATTTGATTCAAAGTGCAGGCCTGTTCTTTAGTTGGATAGATTCTATACTTATATCCTAAGTGTCTTGTCATGTTTTCCTTGATCCTCTATGTATTTCTTAATCACATCAATTGTTGCATCTCCGGTACTGAGAAGGCAAAAGCTTCTGGACCAGAACATATCTTGCCACAAATACTTTTTGATAGTATCAAATTCTTTCTTCACCAGTCTGCTACTAGCTGATTTGTAGGCATTAATAAACTTTGTTAATTCGCTATTCGGGTGTCCGGTAAACAGAACATGAACATGGTCTCTATCGTGATTCCACTCTTTTAGTGTGATATTGTAATTAGGAGCAATGTTTTCAAAAATCTCTTTGAGTCTTGCAGAAATAGCGTCATCGATCACCGGACGTCTATATTTAACTACCAAAACCAGATGATAGTGAAGCAAGAACACTGAATGATTATTATTCTCTAATTCCATTACACGACACTCCTTTCAACGATTACCACTGATAGTATACATCGTAAAAAACAGTATGTCAACATACGCATTCATCTCCCACTTAACAACTTCTGTGTTGTAAAGAGATACGAGACACTTTTCGCAAAATAAAAAGCAAGCGTATGATATTATGTTTTCACATCACAATTTAAGCAGCCATTTTTTCGTTTAGCATTTGAATGGGACTTTTTCTGTTTAGTGTTCTCATTGTCTTGCTGTTGCTCCACTGAAGGTGGTCGGAAAGCTTGTTGTTTAGCTCGGAAATACTCTTGAATGTTTCCCAGTTGTAAAAGTATCTTTGATCATTTCGGTGACTTCTTTCCACTTTCCCGTTGTGCCACGATGTACGAGGTGGAATCAAAACATGATTAATCCCTAACCTATTCAGCAAAACATCAAACGGATTTAGTTCTGTTTCGCTTATATATTTGTACGTAAATTCTACTCCGTTGTCAGTTTGTACATTTTTGATTTTAAATGGAAATGCTTTTAAAAGCATTTTGAAAAACTTCACCGTGTTTTCAGGTGTATGCTCTTCAAATGCGTAAACAAAGCGGTATCTCGTACATTCATCAATTGCCGTCCACTGGAAGAATCTCCTTCCGTTTCTAAGCGCTTCTCCGCGCAGGCAGCAATACGGAACCTCTTTCACATCTATTTGAACTTTTTCTCCGGGATACAGCAATTCGGGATACCTCCTGGCCGTACGAGTTCCTTTGTGTTTAACAATTTTACCGGTTAATCCCATTCTTTTAATCGCATATACCATTCCGGAGAAGCTTCGAGAGTATCCTTTTCTTCTCAAATCGTCGTAAACGCCATCATATCCATACCTTTCAAAAAGCTTGAACGAATTACGAATTTGACGTTCTTCTTTCTTTGTGTGTTGCGTTGGGCATGAATGAGGTTTGTGGCTGCGTTCTACAAGAGACCGCCATGTTCCGTCATATCTTTCGTCCCAGCGATATATGCTGGCGCGGCTCACTCCGTAGTAGCGAGATGCTTTAGTTGCACCTTTTTTTCGAAAGAATTTAACAATACTCTCCCTTTTTCTTGCTTCTTGTGTTAAAATGTTCATGAGAAGTGACCTCCTGTGTTTGGGTTTTTGTGGTTGAAAACATTTTAACACATTCAAGGCTCACTTCTCTATTCTTTTGTCTCACATCACTTTAACACATACACGCATTCATCTCCCACTTAACAACTGCGGTTGTTTGAAGAAGGAGAATTCTGCGTTAATTTAGTTAAAAAGCATACAATGAGACATACGAGGTGATTTGATGGACATTACATATATCGGTTCGGGTTCCGCCGAAGGAATCCCGTCCCCCTTTTGCACCTGCGAGCTGTGTCAAAAAGCCAGAAAGCTGGGCGGAAAAGACCGCCGGCATCGCCACGGCTGGTGCGTGGACAAAACCGTTTTGATTGATTTTGCGCCGGACATTACGGACACCGCGCCCCTGCGCGGTGTCAGCCTTCCGGACGTAACCGACATTTTGATTTCCCACTCCCACCATGATCATTTTGCCGTTGCCGAGCTGTTTCTCCGAGACCCGGTTGAATACTGCCAGAACGACAGAACCTGTTTGCATTTGTACGGAAATGACGGGGTAAAAAAGAAGCTGCAAGCCTACGGAGAATTCTCCCACGGATGGCCGGAATTTCTGCATTTTACGGAAGTTTCCCATCGGCAAAGCATCACGACACAAAACGGCATTACGGCCACTTTTTTACCGTCCCGGCACGCCCCCTCCGAGCATGCGGGCATGTGGCTGCTGGAGAAAGACGGCAAACGGGTGCTGTATGGCCACGATACGGGTTTGTTTCCCGAAGACACGCTGGCATTTTTGTCCGGAAAGCCTTTGGACCTTGTGAGCCTGGATACCAATTATGCGCTGCGTGAAACGGCCCCGGAGTGTGGACATTTGGGACTGCCCGGGGTGCTGAAAACCCTGAAATCCTTAAAGGAAATCGGTGCCGTCACGGAGAACACCAAACAAATTGCCAGTCATATTACACACTTTGGCGGAACCACCCATGAAGAACTGGTCAAAGCCTGTGAGCCGTATGGCATCGAAGTGGCTTTCGACGGGATGACGGTTCACATATGAGAAAAGGGCGCAACTTGCGCCCTTTTCTCAGTTAATGCGGCAAAGTCCCTCTGTACCGGCATAGTAGGCCTGAAGCCCTTCCGCCGTGCATTGTTTCAAAGCCTTTTCTTCATCAAATCGCTCTGCCATATAGAGGTCTTTACTTCTTAGCAGGGTATCGAGACACCCTTTTTCTTTTCCGACAACAACGAAATCCGGCAATGCCGTTTTGCAAAGTCCGTCCGTCAAGTTGATATACGGCCCGATCTGGCCGCCGCCGGGAACTTCGTGGAACTTCGATTGTTCCGTAAGTCCGATTTCATAATTCTGATAGCGAATCACCGATCCGGGTCCTTCAAAAGAAGCCTCCCCAAGCCGGGTGACGTTCCCATTTTGTTTCCCCTGAATTTGGAAGGCATGGGTTTCCTGTACCGCCGGATCCAAATATCGATAGAATCCCTCGCTGCTCTGAAAATAGCCATGGGTGTATCCGTTTTGGATGAAAAGATTCGCCAAATAATCCATCCGGCAGGCATTTCTCATCCAGCCGAAATCCAAATAGTTTTCGTAGTTTTTTGCTTTGGCCTGTCGGCGATATTCGTCCGAAACGGTTAATTTTACTTTATTGTTCCCGAGTAAATGCAGACACACCGATTCGTCGGAAGAGGCAAAAGAGCCAAGTGTTTCGGCAAATGCTCTGTCAAAAACCTGCGTGTCCAGCGTTTTCATCAATTCTTCGTAATATTCCTGAAGCACCCCGCCGTACAAATCCCGGCTTCCGTTTTTCCGGAGGGCTTCAAAAACCGTATACAAAGCAGAGTCAACGGCTACTTCTTCCCCGATATGATGATTGATATACCAGAGATTTCGAATTCCGACCGTCTCCTCCTCCGCATCAAACAAAACGCAGGCGGAAATCGCTCCGTTTGAGTAAATGGTCTGAATGGTTTTCAGCTCTTTACTCGGCTTCATATCCGTGTGCCCGATATCATAAATCAGGTGCACGTCCGCCGAGCAGCTTTTGCCGGTTGCCTCCAGAGCACCGATGGTGGTCCATCCGGTTTCTTCTTTTTTATTTTTCGGCCCGACCACCAGAATGACGCCGATGACGCCGATCAGAATAAGAACAAGGGCAATCAGCATCTTTCCGGAAATCGGTTTGTTTTTATCTGCTAAACTTTGACTCATGATAATGCTGCCCAGTGTCCTTCCTCAAAAATCGGATACGCTTTTCCGTCCTTGTATCCCGTAATGCATAAATCGTCCGAGCCGATCATAAAGTCGACGTGAATCAAACTGTCGTTCACGCCCAGGGCACGGCACTGCGTGTTGGGATCCTCCATATCCAAAAAGCCTTCGATACAGTCATTGAATCCCATTCCGACGGCTACATGACAACAGGCATTTTCATCAAACAGCGTTTCATAAAACAGAATACCGCTTTGATTGATGGGACTCTCTTTGGGAACAAGCGCCAGCTCACCCAGCATAGAAGCCCCTTTGTCTATCGTCAGCATCTTGGTCAATAAATCTTTTCCCTGCTTTGCATCCCATTCCACGGCTTTTCCGTCTTCAAAGCGAATCCAGAATCCGTCGATAATCTGGCTTTGATAGCAAAGCGGTTTGGTTGCCACCAGTGTACCTTCGCACTTTCCGGCCATGGGACTGGTGAAAATCTCCTCCGTCGGCAGATTCGGATTGAAATAGATGCCCTGTTTGGTCGTTTCTCCGCCGCCGTTCCATACACCTTTGGAAATCAAATCGACACGAAAATCGGTTCCGTTTTGACTCTTGTAGGTGATAAAATCAAACCGATGCGCATTCAGCCACTCGCAGCGCTCGGAAAACCGCCGATTGTGTTCTTCCCACTCTTTGACCGGATCGGAATCCTCCGAAACCCGAACGGTTTTGAGAATTTCCTCCCACAGCTTTTCCACGGCCCGGTTTACACGCAGCTCCGGGAACACTTTTTTGGCCCATTTTTTCGAAGGGGCCGCCGCAATGGTCCACTGGTGCTTGGACTCAATGGCATCCCGGTATTTTTTCGATTTCTTGTAGCGGGCAATATTCGCCTGCTGCATTTTCATGACATTCACCCCTTTAAGTCCGTCGGGGTCGTCGGAAAGAATATAAATACGGCAGGGATAGTCCCGCACCATCATTTTCAGTTTTTCAATCTGCCACTTTTCGGTAGTGGACAGCGTCTCCAGAGTCTGGTACTGCAAAGCCAGTTTTTCAAGCGGTTGGAAATCCCACTGGGTCAGCACATATTTAGCACCCAGACGATAGCATTCCTCCGCCACCATGGCGGCAAAATCAGCCTGTTCCACATTGGCATACAGGAAAACTCCCTGATCCTTTTGGACATTGGCCCCCACCTTGGCAATTAAATACGCATATTTTTTCAGCAGCGTTTTTTTCACAAAAATCGCCTCCAATCCGTTTCTAATCCTACCACAAAGACGCTAAAACTTCAAGAACGGGTGCACTTGTATGAACCGGCAAAAAATGATATACTAACTATAGAAACGGAGGCGTTTTTATGACCTTTAACGAACAACTTATCAAGGCCAAGCGAACCGCAAAACAATGGGCCTTACTGATTTTCATCTGGTTTTTTGCCTTTGCCCTGTCGGTCCTTCTTTTGTGGATTGCCCTGGGGCTTACCGCCCAGTCCTCCGGCTTTTTTCTGATTGCCGTCATGGGTGTGCTCTGTCTCGGCTACGGTGCCTTCTGGGTAACCGGATTGCTGTCCCTCGAATACGAGTACGCCGTTTTCGAAGGAGAACTGTCGATTGATAAAATCAGCGGCAAACGGAAACGGAAACGTGTCGTACAGGTTTCTCCCCGAAAAATCGAAAAGCTGGCACCGGCGGCGGCACTGAATGCTTCCGAGCATTTTGACCGGATCGTCATTGCCTCCCCCTCCAAAGCGGAAGCAACCTGGTTTGTCACCTATCGCAGCAAAAAGAACGGCCACACGCTGGTTTTGTTCTCTCCCTGTGAAGATTTGCTCCGTGAATTATACAAAGACCAAACCCGAAGTGTCCAGGTGGACTGCGACAATCTGTGTTCACAGTACAATGTCACATTTGAGAAATGAGGAATGTCTGATGACCCCCATGGAAATCACCCGTTCAATGGTTCAAACCGGATTCTCTCCGAGAGTCCAGGACTCTCACAAAGGCACCTATGGGAATATTCTGTCCTTTTGCGGCTCCTACGGTATGGCAGGAGCTGCTTTTTTTGCCGCTTCGGCAGCCCTTCGCTGCGGAGCCGGTCTCGTCACGGCCGCCCTTCCGGAAAGTATTTACCCGCTGGTAGGCAGCCGCCTTCCGGAGGCTGTTTTCCTGCCGCTTCCCGAACAGCAGCATAAACTGACCGCGGGTGCCGAAACCCTTCTGGTTGATTCCATCCCCCGCTTTTCTGCGGCCGTTGTCGGCTGCGGTCTCGGGCAAAGTGAAGAGATCGGCCATTGTTTAAGCGCTTTCTTCCGGCATCGAAACGGTCTTCCGACGGTTTTGGACGCCGACGGTCTCAACTGGCTTTCTCGTTTTATGCCGGACATTCCGTACTTTCTCGGGGATGCCGCACCGCAGAACCTTTGCGTTACACCTCACCCGGCCGAAATGGCCCGACTGCTTGAAACCACTCCGGCCGTTATTCAGGAGGACCGCGTGCGCGCCGCGGAAACACTGGCGGAAACCTTACACGCGGTTGTGGTTCTAAAAGGACATCGAACCGTTATTGCCGCCGAAGGATTTCCGACCCTTATCAACCCCACCGGCTGTAGCGGTATGGCCACCGGCGGCACCGGTGATTTGCTGGCCGGTATGATTGCTTCTCTGTGCGGACAGGGTATGAGTTTGTATAACGCGGCCATCTCCGGTGTCTACCTTCACGGCCTTGCGGGGGAACTGGCCTCCGAAAATCTGTCAGAGCACGGAATGCTGCCGTCGGATATGCTCCGGCAGATTCCTCTTTTGTTCCGCGATTTTGAGTGAAACAATTTTTTCGACCAATACAAAAAAAATATTGACATTTTGTGTATATCGGTTTAGAATGACCCTATTATAAAATAGCGCAAATAGTTGATTTCTTTAACTATTTTACGGAAGTTGAGGTTGGCTCATGAAGTTTGTATCCGATAGCGACTGGGAAAACATCAAAAAAATTCGCGCCGGATCTTCCAAAGCCTTTGTCGCACTGTATACACAATACCGGGGTCTTGTGGAACATCTATGTGTTCAGTTTCAGGATTCCTCTCCGCTTCTGGAAGCCGACGACATTCGGCAGGAGTGTATTATTGCCCTCTTTCGCGCAGTTCGCCGATACCAGGAAGACAAGGGGCCTTTCCCGGCTTTTGTCAAAACGTGTATGCGCAATCATCTTCTGGATTTATCCGGCTATAAAAAGAATGCGGATGGGATTAAACCGGTTCCTTTGGACGACGGTCTTCTTCTCCTGGTGGAAGACAAACGGGATATGGAAGAAGAAACCATTGAACGCATGGAACTCTCCCGAAAGCTGAAGCAGCTTTTGAAAGAACTTTCACAGCAGGAGCACGAGGTCCTGAAGAAACATATAAAGGGACTGTCGTATAAGGAAATCGGTGAAGAGTTGCACATCAGCCCGAAAGCGGTGGACAGCACCCTTCAGCGCATTCGAAAAAAAGCTTCAAAAATTATGTAACAAAGCGCTTTTGCGCTTTATATACGTCCCGGTAGCTCAAGCAGAGCGTTGGCAGCAAAGATGTCGGTTCATATCCGTCTCGGGGCGAAATCACTAGTCTCAAGGAAATGAGGGAAAGACATGTTTGAAGACAAGACCTTGGTTTGCAAAGAATGCGGCGAAGAATTCGTGTTTACTGCCGGTGAACAAGAGTTCTATGCAGAAAAAGGATTCGAGAATGAACCGCAGCGTTGCAAAGCGTGCCGTGATGCACGCAAAAATGCCAGTCGCGGAGCTCGTGAAATGCACGATGCAGTCTGTGCCGAATGCGGTAAAGAGTGCAAAGTTCCTTTCACTCCTCGTGAGGATCGTCCGGTTTACTGCAGCGAGTGCTATGCTGCCAAAAAAGAAGGCTAATTAGTCCACAGAAACCGACACCCCGAATGCATAACATGCATTCGGGGTTTTCCTTTGCCTCATTTGACTTTGGCAGAAAATCTTTGTATAATGACCACAGTTTCAGGAAGGTGGGATTTGCTTGAAAAAAACATTTTATGCCCTTTGTATGCTGTTGGTGCTTTGTCTCCTATGCACGGGCTGTGCCAAGTGGTGGAAGCTGTTCCCCACCGATATCCCGGAAGTTTCTGTCGACGAATCTTCTTCGGAAATGTCCGAAGAATCCACTCCGTCCATTTTCTTCACACTGGGATTGACTCCTGCCCTCGAAGGGGATATTATCTCGGTCCCTGTCTCCTATTCCGGCGACTATCCTTTGGTCAACACGGATATCCGTCTCACCTATGACAACAGTTGTCTGGAGCTTCTCAAACAATACGACGCCGATACGGATTCCTATTCCTGGATATCCCCCGGCGACTTTGACGGCGTTTTAAAAGGACATAAAACACAAGACGGAATTTTAGATACCATGTTGGCTACCGGCGATGAAGGACAGTTCTCCTCCACACTCTTTTACGCCAACTTCCGCGTGCTGAAAGACACCGATATCCGTTCGGCCATAAAACTTACCATCGCCACTTGCGGGCTCGGTACCGAGAGCAACGATTTGGACGCTTTGGCAAACAACTGGGTGAGTACAAATACGGTTTTGCAAGAGTCGGAATCCTCGGTTGACGAATCCTAAAAGATTTGAAAAAAACTTCTTGACAAACCTCGTGACATTGTTTATAATTTCCAATGTTCACGAATATGGACGTTTAGCTCAGCTGGTAGAGCATTCGCTTGACGTGCGAAGGGTCAGCGGTTCGAGTCCGTTAACGTCCACCAACATAGCGGCTGCAAGGTTACGCATCGTGCAGCCGTTTTCATATAGGGGCATAGCTCAGTTGGTAGAGCAGCGGTCTCCAAAACCGCGTGTCGAGCGTTCGAGTCGTTCTACCCCTGCCATTCAAAAAACCGCTTAAAACCTTTGTTTTCAAGGGATTTGAGTGGTTTTCTTTTTCAAATTTTTTTCTGAAAAATACCGTAAATCATCGTAAATTATCGAGTAATATGTGTCCCTTTTGTGTCCCTCATGTGTCCCTTTATATGTCCAAAAAGCAGGACATTGGCGGCCAAAAAACATTGAACCAAAAAACCGCCCCATCCCCCGGATCGCTCCGAGAGATGGGGTGCTCTGTTACAGTATCATTCACAACAAATCTCGTCGTAGTCTTCGAACATAATGCGAATATCTTTTTCATCACTTTCCACATGGAAGTGTCCGGCGTACCATTCGTCAAACGTCAACTTGTCGTGGATTGTTTGTAGCCATTCCTCTGTGGACTTATCCACCGTGGATTGGTCAACCTGCGGAATAAACGCCCATGTGGGCTCTGCTTCCAGCGGCACGGTATGTGTCAGCACAATATCCACCGACCAGTCGTGCGCATCCAACTGCTTTTCGACGGCTTCTTTGATATCATCATCCGGCTGTTCGGTATCAAACCATTGGTAGCCGCGCATAAGACGGTAATACTTATCAACGCTATACGCGCCGCCGATAACGAGCACACTTTTTCCGTTGAAATCATAGATTTCGCCGTCTTTGGCAAACAAGAGGTTGGGATATTCTTTCTCGACATAGACAATACCGCCGTGCCACTCTTGTTCTTCATAACCGCCGGCTTCCCACGGTCGCGCCTCGTGGTTCCCGTGGATACAAAACAGCGTGATGTTCAGCTCGGAAAGGGCTTCCTTTATTATTTTGTCCTTTACATTCAAATAGTAGTTGATACCGGCATCGCCGAGAATGATCAGCACATCGTCTTTGGTTGTTTCCATCCGTTGGCAAAACTGCTCAATGCGCTCAAAGTATCCGTGCGTGTCTCCGGTAATGTAAAAATGCATATTGTACACTCCGTCTCATGGGGTCTAATAATAATATAGCACAACAACAAAATTGCTACAATCTATTTTACGCTTTTTGCATATTTTAGGATATTGTTCTTGCCAACAAAACACAAAAAGCACCCCGTTCCCCGAATTTCTCCAAGAGACGGGGTTTGCTTTTACCTATAAATCCGCTCGGGCGGCATTCATGCGCCGCACCCATTCCATTTGGTCGGTTCTATTTCGTTCTCTTTACGCTTTCATCAACTCGTCATACGTCACAAGTGTGACATTGCCCATTTCATAGGCTTTGTCGATGCAGCCTTTTGTAAACCCGGTTTTGGCAAAGAGGTGAACTACCCACCACTTAGTTAACACTTGAAGTGGGGGCTTCTGGGAGCCATTTGGCTCCGTTTAAGAAGTTTGGTATTTAAGTTTCCACCTGATTTCAGGCCACCCTTATTCTTACAGGCGTGTCCACATCGCCTCTA
>JAZUDZ010000035.1:0-28351 GCA_045639905.1 Acutalibacteraceae bacterium | reverse complement strand
GCATGGCTCGACCGCATGAGACGCTGACGCGTGCCGCCGCCGTTTCCGTAGTACCAATAGTCGCCCTGCGTATACACGTCGCAACTGCAATAGCCGTCGCCGGCTACCGAGATATTCTGCGGCAATCCGCCGCTTTTCGGCTCGCCGGTGAATACCGCTAAATCGGTAAGCGCCCGCTTCGGATTGTGGGTATAAACATAGCCGAGATAGGTCACGTCCTCGTCGTTGTTATACAGTCCCGGTGTCAAGTTTGCGGGAATCAGTTTGTAACCGTACGCATAAGAGGCGTAGTTCGCCATACTGTACTCGGTCGTGTCCGATTCGGTAAACATATCCTCCGAGCCGGAGAAGAACGACAGTCCCGCAATATAGGTCTTGCTCTTGTAATCGACATTGGCATCCCGCTCGCTTTGGAAATAGACGTAGTAATGCTTGTCATAAACGGAAACGCCGTCGCCGTCTTTTTCGTTACCCTGGCGGTCGTAGGTGTTAAAGTCCAACGGCATACCGCCGAAGAACGAAACCACGTCCGCATCCGCCGGAACATCCGCAAGGTCGGTGGTATAGCGAATTCCTGCCGCCAAAAGCGGGTCGCCCACGCGAGAGGACTTCGAAGTATACAGCCCGTAGGAGAACGAAGTCTGTTGCCGTTGGGCGCTGGCATCCTCGCAGGTCGTCGCCGCCACTTTCAGCATCGTTTCGTCCAAGATACTCTCATAGGTGTTATCGCCGTAACGAATTTCCTTTGCCGCCGTCGCATAGGCGGCACGAATATCCGTAATCGCGGACGCCTTATCGTTCGTCGTGTGGAACGCGATATAGGTGTTGTATTTGGCATTCGGGGAGAGGTTGGCATCGAGCACCTGATACCCCTGTTGCCGCAACACATACGCCCGTGTTCCGTCATCGCTGGTCGAGTGACCGATGGCGATGGCATCGATGTATTTCTTCACGCCTTGAATTTCGGTCGTTTTTCCGGCAAGCGAATCCTCGGTAAAGAAGTACAGATACTTACCGGAGCATGTGTCGTAATAACAATGGTTGTTTAAGTTAAAGTTGGAAGCCGTCAGGAATTTGGGAAGCGGCACCGATTTTTCGGGACCGGCCGTGCTGGCGCTCGCCTGCGCGAAAAATTCTCCGTTTGGCCCCATCGTTAAGGGAGAACCGACTTGGGAATTCTTCGTGTAATACAGCGCAATCCATTTTCTTGCCACAAAGGCGGTGATGTCGGCAGGTGCGCCGTCCGTGTCTGCCACAACGTTATAGCGGCAAATGCCGGTAATACGGTTGTTGCCGTCCTCGATGCAGTCGAGCATAATATCCGGTATCTTCGTATGCACCGGGGTCGGCTCCGGTTTCAGTAACTCAATCAGATACAAAATCGCATACACGATAGCGACGGCGGCAATGATAATCACCGCCACAACGGAGAACACGACCAGCATACAACTGACACAAGCCGTCAGACCGCATCCCGATAGGAACAGCGACGCCAAAAGCCCGACGCCCTCCATCGCCTCGTAGCCGCCGATGAGGAACGTCAACTTCACGCCGGCATACGCAATCATGCCGGCGGCAATCGCACACATCGCCGCAACGCCGGTTTTGGTCAACGCTTTCTTATATTTTTCCGTAGCCGTTTCCTCATTGGGAAACGCGTTCTGGAAGTTTTGGTTGTTGAGCGTATCCATCACGCGGCGGCTAGTCATTGCCACGCCGGAATCGTTACCGTCACGCTCCATTAGATCCTTGTTGCTGTTTGTCCAAATGCTGAACGTTTTGGAGCCGAACGCTTCCTCAAGTTCCAAACGCCGTTCACTTAGTCCCGCTTCCATTCCCACAAGTTCGTCCGTTCCGAGAACGGAGTCGAGGAAAAATGTCAACATACCGTTGGACTTGTAAGAATATTTCTTCGCGGCGGTAAGCGTCTTCACAACGGGGTAAATACGGGCTTTCACCGTCGCATCGGTCGCTTCTTTGCCCTTGGTCGCCCGAATCAGATAGTCAAGCAGCGAAATCCGTTCGGCACCCTTGCCGTTATACACGGTATATTTCGAAAAGTAATCCCGAATACCGACGTAATAGATGTACGATGCCGCATCCACCTCGGTTTGGTTTTCGAGCGCATCGTCGGCAATCTTTTCGGCTTCCGCCGGCGTATCGGCGTCTGCATCCACCAGCGGTTTATCGTTATCTTTGTCGTACGCCGCACACGCTTTCTCGTACTCCGACGTAAACTGTTTAAAAAGTTCCACAAATGCTTCGATCTCGGTGTTGTAGGCGTGATACGCCGCTTTGTCGGACGGGGTAAGCAATTCGTCGTCAATCGCTGAAACGATCGTAGGTGCCCAATCGACGTTCACCTGCTTGTCGTAAGTAAAGTCCACCGGCAACCGATGATTGCAGTCGGTGGCGCAAACCTCGAGAACATCGATAAACCGATGTGCGTCGCAAATCGCGGGGAGGCCCTCCAGAAAGAGACATAGCATTCTGTCTGTGCCTTTGGTCAGCAGGTCGTAAGCGGTACAACCGCCCGTTGTGCCGAGGATGGTGCTGATGGTTCCTTTGCTGTTTTCGAGTTTTTCGCTTTTAAGGTACGCTATCGCCGACGATGACAACGTATTGTCGGCAAATGCACGCTTGATTGCCGCAATCTGCGCGCCGAATTCGGTCATCTTGCCGGCAAAATACGGTGAGTCGCCGTTTTTTTGGATGTTGCCGAACTGTGTATTCTTCGCCATTGTTTCGGCGGCCTTTTGCAACCAACCGCCGTTATCCGTCAAAGAGGTATATCCGGTAATGCCGTTGCGAGAGGTATAGCCACCCGCAACGGTGCCGGCGGCAGTCTCCCCGCCGTTCGCCGTCGTCGTGCAAACCTCTGAGTCGCTGACACCGACGGCAAGTTGCGCGTTGATCATATTGAGCATCAGGGTGTCCAACACCAAAAGCAGGTCACGGAAATCATTTTCCGTCCGCTTCGTGTCCAAAAGATAGTCGCCGAGCGACACACCCGTCTTGCCGGTGGAGGTTTCGGGAACGCAGAACAAATCAAGGTATTCCTTGGCTACCTTTGCGGCATAACTGCCCGCTGCCAACTTTTTACGCATCTCGTTGCAAGAGGCCTGCATGCCGGCAACCATCGGTTGCAGACCCGGCATTTTGCTCTTGGCAAATTCGCTGTAAGAGAACTTGTCGTAACCGCCCTCCTCGTCCATCACGTACAAGTTGGTAATGGCGCGTGTCCGGTCGGTAGTGAGTTTATAGCCGAGATAGGTATATCTCTTGGGCACCTGCTGGTCCGACAAGGTCTTTAAGATGAGCATACTCTTATATGAGCGTTTCGGGGTTTCGGTGCCCTCGTTTAGGTCGCTGTCATAGACAAGATATCCAGCATCGTGTAGCGCTTTCTTTGCCTCGTCGGCGGTTTTGCCGTTGGCAATTTTCACATCGCTGACATACAGATTGGTCTTGCCGACGAAATTGCCAATGGTTTGGTTTTCAAGTTCAGCTTCCAGCGCCGTCGGCGTTGTGTTCGCAAGATGCTCTTCCGCTTTCGAAAGTGCAAAGGTCTGCAAGGGCGAAAGAGCGCCCATCAGCACCGCAAGACACACCGCTACAGCCGCTTGAAACACGCTTTTTGTGTTTTTGCAACTCATACCTTCGCCTCCGGTTTCAATTTCGTCTTATATTTGCTTCTGTACAAAACAAGCAAAATCGGTAAGAAGGTCATTATCGGCATCAAAATGCCGTAGAAACGGTACGGGGATTGAATAAGCAAGTTGAAGCAGGCGTGATACATCGTGGCGAGTATCAACAGCCCATAGGTACCGGTGAGCGCCAACTTGCGGTGAACACGCACGTAACTCAAGCCGTAGCCCACCATCAAGGTGCTGACACCGTGCATCAGTCCCGCACCGATACCGCGCACCACCGCCCAGGTCAAAGTGACCGTGTCGATGTTGGAAGCCAGAATATACGCGTTCTCCAACACCGAAAAGCCGATACCGAGCATCATAGAGCAACTCAGCAAATGTTCTTTTTCGGGTTTGAACATAAACACAAAAATCACAATGGGAATCGCTTTTAGAACTTCCTCCACCACCGGTGTGACGACATAGGTAAGCTGCGTTCTGGAAAGCGTCACGCTGATGCTTTCGGCAAATCCGTTGATGTAGGAAGCGAACAAGCAAACGAATAGACCGACAATCATAAACAACAGCGTGATTTTCGATTCGCCTTTCACAAGAAAGAGCGCCATAATCAGTGGAATGAAAAAGCAGATAAACAAAATCAAAATCATTTCAACCATTGCTTACGCCCCCAATCCGACAAGAAAACGTTAGCCGCCACACAGCCCGAGTAGACACCAAACGAAATGTTGGCACCGAATTCGTTGCCGGTCATACGGAATAAAATATACGCCAAGATACCGAAACAGATAAGAAGCGTTGAAAAGTTTAGGGGTTTCACACCTATCAGCAAGTTGTCACCGTTGCTTCTCATTAAAAGAATTTTGGTGGCAAAATACACACAGCACGGCACAGGGAGCAACGAGATAAACAGCGTGATGATGTTAAACAGCGACAGGTGCGCAAAAAACACCTCCAAAGCAATCAATGCCGCAACAAGAAAAGCATTCAGGTGCGACACAATGCGGATAAGTCGAATCTTGTCTCCTCGGTCATCGATGAGCGAGTTAAAAGTACCGTAGTTGGCGCTCGCAAAGAACGCAAACATACCGCCGATTCCCAAAAAGCTTAAACTACCCGCTTCGTTGTAGAATTCACCGCAAGCCTGGATAAGAAAAATGTAGATAAGGCGAACAGCAAAGCACCACGTGCCGCAGATATACAACATAAAATACACCGGCACCCGTTTTTTGAACATTTGGAGCATTCCGTAAACAGAAGCAATCAAAATAACGCCGAACATAACGAATTGATAAATCTTCATTTCGGTCAAATTGATCACCCTTTCCTATTTTCTGTGCGGCCGAGCCACATTTAGTTTGGTATTTTGTACAGTTTCTCTTTAAATAAAAAGGATACACACAATTAGTATAACACAATTAATCAAAAAAACAAAAGAAATATATGGAATGCACTTATGGGGGTGAACTTTTTCGTTTTCAATATAATGTGCAAATGAAGAAATGCAAACAAAAACCGTAGGGGTTCGCTTCAAAGCCCCTACGGTTTATATATTTTTTTGTTCCCAATTTCTCAATCAATCCCGCCAAGAACTTTCGAAGCATCAGAACGTCTTTCATATCCACAGCACCGTCATCGTTCGCATCACCAATTACAACATCCGGGTCGGTTGACTCGGTCGATTCTGTTGACTCAGTTGATTCCGTTGACTCATTTGATTCGGTCGACTCAGTTGATTCAAGTAAAGAAAAAAACGCCGCAGAGCCGAGAGAGAACTTTGCAAAACAACCAAACTGAAAAAAGTAGCCCTTTTCCGTTCATTTTTTGTTTTTGTATGGTTTTTTTCGTTCATTTACTGTATACTTTCGGTATGAAGAAAAGGAGGCGTCCCCTATGGCATACTTAACCGATATCGAAATTGCACAACAATGTGAAATGAAACACATTTCCGAAATTGCCAAAAAAGCCCATGTTGACGAAAAATATGTAGAACAGTACGGAAGCTATAAGGCGAAAATTGATCTTTCGCTCTTAAAAGAAACCACGAAACCGAACGGCAAACTAGTCCTGGTCACCGCCATCACTCCCACTCCTGCCGGAGAAGGAAAAACCACCACGACCATCGGACTGGCCGACGGATTATCCCGTATCGGAAAAGATGTTGTCGTTGCTTTGCGTGAGCCCTCTTTGGGGCCGGTCTTCGGTGTTAAGGGCGGAGCCGCCGGTGGTGGCTATGCTCAAGTCGTTCCGATGGAAGATATCAACCTCCACTTTACCGGTGACTTCCATGCCATCGGAGCGGCAAACAATCTGCTTGCCGCCATGCTGGACAATCATATCCAGCAGGGAAACCGTCTGGGCATTGACGTGAGAAAAATCACGTGGAAACGCTGTGTCGATATGAATGACCGCCAGCTTCGTTTTGTTACGGATGGTCTTGGCGGCAAAGCCAACGGTGTTCCCCGCGAAGACGGATTTGATATTACCGTTGCGAGTGAAATAATGGCCGTTTTCTGTTTGGCCACCGGTATTACGGACTTAAAAGAACGCTTATCCCGCATTATCGTCGGATATACATACGACGATAAGCCGGTCACCGCAGGTGATTTGAATGCCGTCGGTGCTATGACCGCTTTGCTCAAGGATGCATTAAAGCCCAATTTAGTCCAAACTTTGGAAGGAACTCCCGCCTTTGTACACGGCGGACCTTTTGCCAATATCGCTCACGGATGTAACTCCGTTATTGCTACGAAAATGGCTATGAAAATGGGTGACTATGCTATCACCGAAGCAGGCTTCGGTGCTGATCTCGGTGCAGAGAAATTCTTAGATATCAAATGCCGCAGGGCAGGTCTGAATCCGGATGCCGTTGTTATGGTTGCTACCGTTCGCGCCTTGAAAATGCATGGCGGGCTGGATAAGAAAGAACTGAACACAGAGGATTTGAACGCTTTGAAAAAAGGCATTCCGAACCTTCTCCGTCATGTTTCGAACATTAAGAATGTTTACAAACTGCCTTGCGTTGTTGCCGTAAACCGCTTCCCCACAGATACCGATGCCGAAATCAACTGCATTATGCAGGAATGTAAGGCACTTGGCGTCAATACGGTTCTGTCCAATGTGTGGGCCGAAGGCGGTAAGGGCGGCGAAGATTTAGCCAGAGAAGTTGTCCGTCTTTGTGAAGAAGAAAAAGGCAACTTCACCTTCAGTTACGAAGACTCTTTAACCTTGAAGGAAAAAATCCTCGCGGTTGTCACCAAGGTTTACGGCGGCAAAGATATCAATATTTTGCCGGCTGCCGAAAAACAAATTGCTCAGCTGGAATCCCTCGGCTTTGGTTCCTGCCCGGTTTGTATCGCAAAAACACAATACAGTTTTTCCGATGACCCGACCAAGCTGGGAGCCCCCGAAGACTTTACCGTCACCGTCAAAAACGTGAAAGTGTCCGCCGGAGCCGGCTTTGTCGTTGTCTTAACCGGTGACATTATGACAATGCCCGGACTTCCCAAAGTCCCCGCCGCGGAAAAAATAGACGTAGACGAGAATGGCAAAATATCCGGATTGTTCTAAAAAATCCGATTTTTCTTAAATTTGCTCTTGATTTTTTATACTGTGTTCTATATAATTGAAAATCGACGAGCACGGAGAGGTGGCTGAGCTGGTCGAAGGCGCACGATTGGAAATCGTGTATACGTTAATAGCGTATCAGGGGTTCGAATCCCCTCCTCTCCGCCATAGAAAAGTCGATTGTGAAAGCAATCGACTTTCTTCTTTTTTTGCAGTTGGGAGGTACATTTCATCATGATTCGAAAAGCAGAAAAAAGCGACATTCCCGCCATCCAATCACTCCTGGTTCAGGTAAACAAGGTCCATGCAGACGGTCGTCCTGATATCTTCAAATCCGGCGGAAGCAAATATACAAACGATCAACTGAATACTATCCTGGCAAACCCCGACACACCCGTGTTTGTTTATGACGACCAAGCCGTCATAAAAGGATATATCTTTTGCATTCGAGAAGAAACACACGAGACAACAAACCTCTATCCCAAAAAGACTTTATACATTGATGACCTTTGCGTCGACGAGGCATATCGGCGTGAACATATCGGTAAAAGCCTGTATGAATTTGTCAAAGTGTATGCAAAAGACAACCATTATGACCGAATAACCCTACATGTTTGGGACTTGAACCCTGCGGCGCGGGTCTTCTATGAAAAAATGGGAATGCATATTCTATATACCGCCATGGAACAGACATTATGACAAAAAAGTGTGCGATACTTTTTCGTATCACACACTTTTTTTATATCTTTTTTTTGTGTGGGAAAGAAGGATTGCTAGAAAGGTCAACAATATGTGCGTGAAGCCATTCCGCCTCTTCTTTTTTATGTGTAATCAGCATCACCGGTTTTCGCTGTGCTTCTTTCAGAATCATCCCGGCCACATCCCGGATTCGGTCTTCTTCCAATCCGGCAAACGGTTCGTCCAACAAGAGCATATCACCCTTATGAAGCAGGGCTCTTACCAGCGCCACACGACGACTCATACCGCCGGAAAGTTCTTCGGGATAGGCATTTGCCATATCGCCAAGACCAACGGACTCCAACATGGCCTGCGCCTCAACTTGATCTTCTTTTGTCGGATTGTCGGATATTCCAAGAAGCACGTTTTCAAGAACGCTGATCCAAGGCAGTAAGCGGTCTTCCTGAAACACAACCGCCGGGCACTTCGGGACATCAACAATTTGTCCTGATGAAACCGCTTCCAGTCCGCAAAGCAAACGAAAAACAGTTGTTTTCCCGCAACCGCTGGGACCGAATAAACACGTGACCCCCGTTTCAGGGATGGAGAATGTCCAGTCAACAATAATCGGCTTTTCTCCGCAGGAAAAAGAAACATTTTCAAATTTTGTCATTTGACCGTTCCTCCTTCCACATTATACCGCTTTCCGAATTTTTTAAACAAAAACACCAAACCTTTTTCAATACATAAACTCAGTAAAACAACCGTCAACGTCCATGCAAACACCTCGGGCGTTGCCAAATACTGTTTTGCCTGATACAGCAGGTCGCCTATTGCCAAATTCGGCCGGCAAATTACTTCTGCAGCAACCCCGGATTTCCATGCAAAGCCCAGTCCGGTTTGCAAAGCGGTCAGCAAATACGGCATTAGGGACGGAATTCGTATTTTTTTCCAAATGGTGCGTCCACTCAGACCATACACACGCCCCATTTCCAGAAGCTTTTCATCCGTACGATGTATCCCTTCCTCCACATTGGCCCACACAAGCGGAACAACCATTAAAAAGGCAATAAATGCCGGAATGTAATCTTCCTGAATCCAAACAAGTGTCAAAATGATAAACGAAGCCACCGGAGCCGTTCGAATCAATTGCAAAATCGGTGACAAGAACATACGAACCACATGAAATCGAGCCGTACACGCAGCCAAAAGGCACCCAACCACCACAGCCGCTGCAAATCCTATCAAAATTCTAAGCAGCGACATTCCCGTCGCCGTCCAAAATTCTCCTGTTTTCAGCAGCCCAAACCAAACAGTCAGCACTTGTAAAGGAGCCGGCAGTAGCAACTCCTGTCCGACTATCAGACTAAGTGCCTCCCATATGATAATCCAAAAAAAGAACACACCGAATCCGGCAAAGATCTTTTTCATAATCCTTTCCTTCCTTATCCAATATAATATAATCCGTCTTCCGGAAGGGAGCCTCCGAGCATTTTCGGATTGGCCTTATACAAGATGTCAAAATAGCCCTGTAATACCGGCTGCATATCTTTTCCGGAAATAAAGGTTAATTGACAGTTCGGAATCGCCTTTTCGGCAATCGCCGCTTTGGGAATAATCTGATACGTTTCACAAAGAGCCGCCGTCTCTTTCACCTGCTCAGAAGCATTCTTTATAGATTCTTCATATTCCTGTAAAAATAGTTGAATTGCATCGGGGTGCTCCTCAATATACGCTTTTCTCGCAACAACGCAACCCATTTGCGGCATGTTTGCCCGTTTCGTTTCTTTCCACACGTCTTCCACACCAAAAGCAACCCGCAACTGATCGTTTTTCATTAAAACGGTTGTACAAAGCGGTTCCGGTACTAAAGCAATTTTTGCCCGACCGGAAGCCAGCATGGTGGCCAGTTCTTCATTTTCCGTGACAAACCGAATGTTGACATCCTTTCGGGAATCCAGACCATACGATTCCAGCAAATACCGAAGAATCGCTTCGGGATTTGCTCCTTCTCCTGTCGAATAGATGGTTTTTCCTTTTAAATCCTCAACCGAATGAATCGTGTCTCCGTTTTCCACAAAGCTCAAAACACAACCGGTATTAATTGCAAGCATTTGAATACTTCCGGATGTTTTTTTGTACAAAACCGCTGCCAGGTTGGTCGGAATAGCGGCAATGTCCGCTTCTCCCGTGGAAATTTTCGCCGTAATGGCATCCGGAGCCGATTCCACGGAAAAATGATAGTCAAGCAAAGCTTTTCCGTCGTCCGACTTTTTCATAAGATTGGCAAACCCAATGCCGGTCGGGCCGGCAATGGCAAACACGTTGGCTGACTCTTTTTTTCCGGACGTCTCCGCTGTCGAATCTTCCGTCGTCTGCCCGATTTGATTACATCCGGCAAAACACAAAAGCAAGAGCATCGTCACAGCCAGCACCGCAATCATTCTTTTCATATTAAATCACTCCTATTGATATGTAAACATTTCCCTTCTCGGGTTAATTCTCCTCGGCGTTCCATTTTATCCAAACTGCGATATAGACTGCTCCGCCCAATATCCAGTCTGGAAGCCAGGCCACTGAGAGAACACGGAAGTTGTACGCAACCGTTCTCATCAGCATTTTGCAGCAAAAACATCCGAAGCTTATCTTCGGCTTCCCCGCCGCGACTGTCGTTAATGGTATGGTTTAAAAACCGAATTCGGTCCGTCAAAAAATGAATATAAGATAAAGCAATCGCCGGACAGGTGGTGCAGAGCAGAGTAAGCTGCTCCTCCGGAATGAATAGCACGTTCGTTTCTTTGTATGCTTCTATATCACTGACAAGCTCTCCCGAATAAAACAAGGTGGCGGCACCAAAAGCATCCCCTTCCAAGAGACGATTGCACATTTGCCGCTTTCCGTCTGCTCCCACACGATAGACACGAAGCTCTCCTTTTAAAACAATTCCCAAAGCATGGGTATACCGATTGGTCGCATAGACGCGTTCATGTTTTTTTAGCCGTACCGGTTCCGATAACTTGCTAGCAATTTCTTTCATCGTTTTCTCGGACACATTTTGAAAAAGGAAATTGGATTTTAAAACCTTACTATTTATCATACAGTCACTCCTTTTTGTGCCATATGGTACAAAAAGGAGTATACCGCCTTATTTTTGCTTTGTCAAGATTTTACTTTTTTTAAGGAGTGTGCTATACTGAACGGTAGAATTTTTCGGAAGGACTGACACGCATGCTAAAGAGAATTTCTGCTCTTATGCTTTGTATTTTACTGGTTTGTTTTGCGGCATTTCCCGTACTGGCCGATGAAACAACGCAAGTTCCGACAAGCGGCACACAACCGGCCGTAACGAACCCGCCGGCGCCGCAATATACGGTTTCCTCTGCCTCCATTGTCAGCTATGACGGAACCACCATGACCGTCTCGTGGGACACTGCGAACAGCGGCGGAGCCGTTTTGCAAGGCGTCCAGGTCGGAGGAGTCTCCATGACCGTAACGTCTTCCGGAAACGGAACCGGTACAGCCACGGGATCCATCCCTTACGGAACCAGTACGGTCACCTTTGCCTTCGGATGGAGCGATTCTTCCGAGTGTATCTATGTTAACAGCAGCTATACCCGTTCCGGTACACTTCAAATGGAAGCCTATGGCCATTTATCCGGTGATACATGGATTGTAAATGTATATGATGAAACCGACCATCCGGTAAGCGGATGCCCGATTTCCATTGATATTGACGCCACTTCCGGCGTTATGCAAACATCCACCAACGCCGACGGCTTGGCGTATATTTCCGTTGACGGATTGGATGCGGGTTCCGTTATGACGGCACATATGCAGGATTTTTCCGCCGACGGGGTAACCTACAAGGGAACCATGTGTCAAATCACACTGGTTAACGGCAACACAACGGCAGCACCGACCGAAGCCACGGCTCCTATCGTCACACAAAAGACTCCGACTGAGGCTGAAGAAACCGATGCTCCCAAAACCACTGTTACCATGGCCATCCTTCCGACTCTCCCCAAAGACGATGAAACCAGTACCTTGGACATTTCTTATGAGACCGTTACCGGTTCAACCACAACCAAGTCCGCAGATAACAAAGTATACTGTAATTTACTGACAGACTCTCAGGTGCTGAAAGATACCGGGCTCAGTATTAAAAACTTAGACAAAAACGGCCGTTTGGTTTTGGACAAGGAACAATATGAATATCTTACCAATCTTTACGGCGGCACCATGCTTGGTTTTATTTCCACCTCTGTCTTTAATCCGGTCACCAAAGAACAGGTCCAAAAAGCCAAGGCACCGGTTTCCGAACTGAAATCCTGTCCGATGGAAGATGCTTCCGTTTATACCTTCGGCCTGTCTCTTCAATTCATCGGAGCCAATGACAATCCGAAAGGATTCAATGTTTCCGACCTGTCCGAACTGGATAAAGACCTGGTATTTGAAGTCGCTTTACCGATTCCGGACGAAATGAAAAAATGTAACATCTTCGGCATTGCCATGACCGGCGATGACCAAATCACAACCCTCACTCCGCTGGAACCCCACGACGGAATCGTCACATTCCGTACATCCTCTTTGGGATATTTCACCTTGGTCGGTTTTCACGACCCCACCATTGTGTCCGGCGCATCGCCGCTCAAAACACTTGTCATTGTTTTGACGATTGTCGGCATTCTTATGCTTCTCGCCATGTTCTTCCTGATTTACTGGTTCTTTATTCGTCCAAAAAAACATACCAATATTGATGATATGTTTGAAGAAATGTCCGAAGAAACCGGTGCGGAAAAGGAAACCGACACAGAAGAGCCGGATGAGGAAAACGAGGAAGAGTCGGAAAACGAAACGGAAGAAGTTCAAAACAGTTTCCCGTCTGCCACATCTCTCAATGAGGAATATCCGGCAGTACCCGTTCAAAAAGAACAGGCGCCGATTACCGAGGAAGAAGTTAAACATGCGGTTGAATCCCACTACCAAAATACGACAATGGAAATCAACGCACTTGTGAACGAAATCCTGGAAGAACGAAACCAGAACGAAAATTAACGAAAATTAACGAAAACGGTGTAGTCCCATAGGACTACACCGTTTTTTGCCAAAAAGAAACCGAGAGCAACCGCTCTCGGTTTCTTTCGTTTGTTTGTATCAGTCAAAGAACTTGCTGTGGACCGCACTGACGGCACGATCACAATCTGCCTTGTCAATCAACACGGAAATCTTGATTTCACTGGTGGAAATCATACCGATATTAATACCGGCATCATACAATGCTTCAAACATGGAAGCAGCCACACCGTCATGGGTTTCCATACCGGCACCGACAATGGACAACTTCGCAACGGAATCGTCAAAGGAAAGATTTTGAACACCGATGGTATCACAGTAATCCTTCAGTGCTTCCACAGCCGCCGCGCCGTCAGAATCGGCAACCGTAAAGGAAATGTCTTTTGTACCGTCACGTCCGACAGACTGTAAAATAATATCTACATTTATGTGTGCTTTGGCAATCAAAGCAAAAATTTTAAAAGCAATACCGGGGACATTCGGCACCCCGACGACCGTCACACGGGCGACATGCTTATCGCAAGCAACACCCTTAATCAACATTTTCTCCACTTTGGCAACCTCCTTAACGATTGTACCCGGCTTACGGGCAAAACTGGAAAGCACTTCCAGCTCAACATTATATTTTTTCGCCATTTCCACGGAGCGGTTATTGAGAACCTGTGCTCCCAGGGTGGCAAGTTCCAGCATCTCGTCATATGTAATTTCCTGAAGTTTTCTGGCGCCTTCCACCTTGCGCGGATCGGCGGTATAAACGCCCTCCACATCGGTATATATCTGGCAAAGATCCGCTTTCATGGATGCGGCAATTGCCACGGCACTGGTATCGGAACCACCTCGGCCCAGCGTTGTAATATCATCATATTTGTTCAGTCCCTGGAACCCTGCAACAATGACAATCTTTTTCTTATCCAGTTCCGCACGAATGCGCTCGGGATCCACACGTTTAATACGGGCGGATGAGTAGTCCGCATTGGTTTGAAATCCTGCTTGCCAACCAAGCAAAGAAACGACCGGGAATCCGAGACTTTCAATCGCTATGGCCAAAAGAGAAATGGAAATCTGTTCGCCGGCGGACATAAGCATGTCCATTTCACGTTTGCTGGCTTTGGGATTCAATTCTTTTGCTTTTTCAATCAGGTCATCGGTTGTATCTCCCTGTGCGGAAACAACCACAACCATATCGTTTCCCTCGCGGTACTTGTCCGTGATGATACCGGCAACACGCATAACACGTTCTGCATCAGCAACGGAGCTACCGCCAAATTTTTGAACAATTAACATAGGTTTTCCTCCGTATATTACAAATTCCCAATTCGCAGGCTACTGACCAGCGCTCCGGAAATTCGATTCACTTTTTGATTTAACTCTTTCTCGCTGAGAATCTCGGTGGTAAAAGCAAGTTCCTCTGCCGGAGCATTCGGACGGCAAACAAAACGAACATTACCGAACACCGACTCCACTTCTTCCTTGGAAGCGCCCTGCAAGCGCAAGAGGAACGAGCAGGTGCTGTCTTCTTGCGGAAGGACTGCACCGTCAGCGGCATCTTCCCACACCGGGCTCTTGTGGCAATCCAAATGTTTGGCCGCATCAATGATATCACCGACAACCGCACTGGCAGTCGGAAGTTTACCGGCACCGGGGCCGTAAAAGACAACATCACCAACCGCGTTTCCGCGCACCTGAACGGCGTTAAACACACCGCTTACACTGGACAACAAACAAGACTTATCCAGCACCAGAGGAGAAACCATAATGCTGACTTTGTCCCCCTCTTTATGGACGCGACCGATCAGTTTAATCACTGCATTCATCGCCTCAGCCGTAGCGACATCATCCAAGGTGACATTTCGGAGACCTTCCGTATAGACGGAGTCCGGATAAATATGGCGTCCGAAAGCAAGCGCAGCCAGAATACAAATCTTACGACAAGCATCGTGGCCGTCAACATCGGCCGAAGGATCCCGTTCGGCATATCCAAGCTCTTGTGCCAGTGCCAAAGCATCCTCAAAGGTCATATGCTTCTCAATCATTTGATTGAGCATAAAGTTTGTTGTTCCGTTCAAAATTCCGAATATGTCAGTAATCTCGTTTCCGGCCAGGCATTCCGCAAGAGGCCACAAAACCGGAATTCCGCCGCCGACGGAAGCTTCAAAGAAGAAATTCTTTCCGTGGGCTTTTGCCAGTTTGCAAAGCTCGGCACCCTTTTCCGCCACCAGCAGTTTATTGGAAGTCACCACATGTTTGTCAGCCTCCAAAGCCTGCTTCACGAAATCATAAGCCGGATGCAATCCGCCCATGGTTTCCACAACAATCTGAATTGTATCGTCTGCCAACAGTTCGTCAAAACTCTTGGTCAATTTGGACTCATTCACGTCACCCGGAAAATCACGCAAGTCCAAAATTTTGCGGACTTCAATAACTTCTCCGGCTTTTTGGGCAATACTGTCGCGGTTCATACTCAAGACCTCGGCGACACCGGAACCGACGGTTCCGTAACCCATAATTCCTACTCCGATCATTCTGCTCTATCTCCTAAACTTTTATATTTCGCCGCGATTAATGACTAATCGTGTAATCTTCTCCACTCCGCGAATGGACTGAAGCGATTCCAAAAATGCATCCGTCGTCATCGTCAGCCCTTCAATTCGGGCGGAAATCGATACCGTTGCCGAACCGTCGGCGGGAATGTTTTGATTTACGGTCAATATATTGGCCCCCGCCGAAGCAAAAGCCGTCAACACCTGTGAAAGTACCCCGGGATTATCCTGAAGCAGAAAATGTGCCGTAAGCAGTTTTCCCGAAGCCCCTTCCTGATACGTAAACACCGCATCCTTATACTTATAGAAAGCGCTACGGGACAACCCGGCCTTTTGGGCGGCTTCCACGGCGGTATTAACGGTTCCGGAAGCCATATAGCGTTTTGCTTCCAGCACTTTTTCAAATACATCCGGCAGCACATCCATGTCGACAAGAATCCATCGGGTTTCTTTTTCTCCCATGTTGTCCCTTCTTTCAGTGTCCACAATCCGTGGACTTGTGTTTTGCTACGGTGTACAATATAACATAGACGCGTGGCAAAATCAATAGAAAAAATTTGTTTTTTCAAAAAAAAGAACAAGCGAAAAGTATCAAACTTTTCGCTCGCTCAAAATCAATCTGCGTAGGCAGAGGTTATGCCGTAAAACTCTTCCAGGCAAAGGCCGCTTTCATGGATTTTTTTGGCCACTTCCAAACCGACATATCGAATATGCCAAGGCTCATACATATAGCCTGTTTCAGCCTCTTTCCCCTGAGGATATCGAAGAATAAAACCAAACTCGTGGCAATGCTCCGCCACCCATTTACCTTCTTTTGTTTCTCCGAAACTATCGGAAACACCGTTTAAGTCTATGGCCAATCCGGTTTGATGTTCGGAATACCCGGGTCTCGCCGAATACCGATCCGCATTTGCCTTTCCGTCTTTGGCAACATATCGGTTATAAATGGCCTGCTGTGTTTCATAACTGCGGAAATCCGAAGAATCATATAAGGAAAGACCTTCTTTTGCCGCGGCATTTTTCATATTTCTAAACGCCGAGTTGCACTCCTTGGTAAGTCCTCCCGGGTTGTAATTAGCCGGCAGACTATACGTTTTATTCGCAACCAGCACACCATCGACAAAGGTCATGCCTCCGGTGGTGACAATGGAATACCCCTTGGAACTTTTTGTCTTGGAATCGGCAACGACGGTGGTTTTTTGAACGGGCCACAATCTGCGCGAAGTCAAGTTTTTAAACCAAACAAAAGCTTCCCCGGAATCGTGTTTTATCTTAGCCCAACCATCGGATGTGCGACTGATAACAAACACTTCCGTTCCGACCGGACAAACGGCAATCGGGCTTTCTCCGGAATCGTAAGCGGATTCGCTCTTCCAAATCTTTAACTCCGTACGGGCATAAAACTTTTTGTTGACCGGTGTCTCGACAACTTTTTTCGTCAGCTCCGGATACCTCCTCGTTGTGTTTATCCCCATCGTGAAGGTGGACGAGTCTGTAACCGTCGTTTGGGTCCGGTTGGCTGCAAATGTCGTTGACACGGTGGTTTTGGTTGTCACGGACTCCCTTGATTGCACCGTGCTGATTTCCGGCTCCGTCGGCTGCTTGCTGCAGGCGACACAAAGAAACAGCACACAGACCAATATCAATGAAATATACCTTTTCAAATCAAATCACTCGCTTTCAACTATAGAGTATATCACAGTTCAAATCAAAAAGGAACAAATCAAATGGACTATAAAAGCAAAAATCCATGCAATGGCACACTGCATCACAATCATCCCAACCGCCCAGCGTCGTCCCAGCTCCCGCCGGACGGATGTTATGGCCGCAATACACGGTGTGTATAAAAGACAAAACACCAGCAATGCGGCAGCACCGGCCGGATTCAATACGGATGTCACTGCGTTTCCAAACAAAATCTGCAATGTGGAAACAACACTTTCTTTGGCAATAAAACCGGTAGCCAGGGCCGTGGTTGTTTGCCAGTTTCCAAATCCGAGAGGAGCGAAAATCGGAGCAACAAGGCCCGAAAGCACGGCCAGAATACTGTCTTCGGAGTTTTCCACCAGTCCAAAACGAATATCGAAACTTTGCAGAAACCAGATAACAATGGAAGCCAGAAAAATCACCGTAAAAGCGCGGCGCAGGAAATCTTCTGCTTTTTCCCATAAAAGCTGTGCCACATTCTTTACGCCCGGAAGCCGATAATTCGGCAGTTCCATTACAAAGGGAACCGCTTTTCCTTTAAAGATAGCCGCCTTCGATATCAGGGCCGTCAAAATGCCAACGACAATTCCAAGCAGATAAAGACCAACCATGATGAGGCCACTGTACCGCGGGAAAAATATTTGTGTAAAAAAGCCGTATATCGGAAGTTTCGCCGTACAGCTCATAAACGGAATCATCATAATGGTCATTTTCCGGTCGCGGGCAGACGGCAAGGTGCGACTGGCCATAATCCCGGGAACGGAACAACCGAATCCGATCAGCATCGGAACAATACTCCGGCCGGAAAGACCGATTTTTCGGAGCGGCTTATCCATAACAAAGGCCACACGCGCCATATATCCGGTATCTTCCAGTAAAGACAGGAAGAAAAACAGTACCACGATAATGGGTAAAAAGCTCAGTACACTTCCGACACCGTTGAAAATGCCGTCAATCACCAAGGAATGAACAACCGGGCCCACTTCCCACTGCGTGAATGCCGTGTCCACAACTTGCGTTATATACCCAATCCCCGCTTCCAGCCAATCCTGAAGTTTGGCACCGATTACATTAAATGTCAGATAAAAAACAAGTGCCATAATCAAAACAAAAGCCGGGATTGCCGTAAATTTACCGGTCAATATACGGTCTATTTTCAGACTTCTTTCCCGTTCCTTACTGATACGGGGTTTAACCACACACGCATCCACCAACTTGCGAATGAAGGAAAAACGCATATCGGCAATGGCCGCCGCGCGGTCCAGTCCTCTCTCTTCTTCCATTTGCAAAATGATGTGTTCCACCATTTCCGTTTCGTTCTGCGTTAGTTTCAGGGCCTTGGCAATTGATTTGTCACCCTCCACCAGTTTTGTGGTCGCAAACCGAACCGGAATTCCGGCTTCTTTGGCATGATCTTCAATCAAGTGCATAATGCCGTGCAGGCAGCGGTGAACGGCTCCTCCGTGGTCATTTTCATCACAGAAATCCTGCCGTTCCGGCTTTTCCTGATATTTTGCCACGTGCAGTGCGTGGTTACACAGCTCCGTTATTCCTTCGTTTTTAGCCGCTGCAATGGGAATCACGGGAATCCCCAGCATTTCTTCCATTTCATTAATGTGAACACTGCCGCCGTTTCCGCGAAGTTCATCCATCATATTGAGTGCCAAAACCATAGGAACATCCAGTTCCATAAGCTGCATGGTAAGATACAGATTTCGTTCAATATTTGTCGCATCGACTATATTGATAATGCCCGTTGGTTTTTCCTCTAAAATATACCGACGGGAAACAATTTCCTCACTGGTATAGGGGGACAAAGAATAAATACCGGGCAGGTCTACGATTTGCGTATTCTTCTTTCCCCGAATCGGGCCGCTTTTTTGTTCCACCGTCACACCGGGGAAATTCCCCACATGCTGATTCGAACCTGTCAACTGATTGAATAAGGTCGTTTTTCCGCAGTTTTGATTTCCCGCCAAAGCGAACGATAAAACCGTTCCGTCCGGCACGGGCTTTTCCGTTCTTTTACTGTGAAACCGTCCGGTTTCACCAAATCCGGGGTGTTCGCTGGTCTTGTGTTTTGCTTTTTTATCCGGTCCCGTTTTCTCAGGTTCAACCTCATGCACGGTTATTTTTTTGGCATCGTCCAACCGAAGCGTTAGTTCATACCCTTGGATTCGCAATTCCATCGGATCGCCCATAGGCGCAAATTTCTCCAGGGTTACCACCATTCCCGGAATGACACCCATATCCAAAAAATGCTGGCGGAGAACACCGTTCCCGCCGACTGTGTCTATGACGGCAGACCTGCCGACTTCAAGTTCATTTAAAAACACGGCTTGTCTCCCTTCTCATTCCTTCGTATGGCATTGACCGCACATGGCACAGCCACTGCAGTTTCCGCTGCAGTTCGTTTTATGATTCTGTTTTGCTTTCACCAGGTTTATTACAACCGCAATCGCCCAAATTAGGACAATTGCTGCAACCAATCCGGTCGCCAAATTCATAGAAATCCATGCAATCATACTTATCGTCCTTTCTGAAGTTAGCCATGGCTAACTCATCCGCAAAGTATTATACGAGTCTCCGCATCAAATTGCAAGACCTATGGGAGACTTTCTTGCATTATTTTCATAATTTCGCTATAATGAGCAAAACAAAGGGAGGTGATTTCGTGCTGTTTGAATCCGGGGAAATGTATTTAGAAACCATTTTGGTTTTATCCAAAACCCAGGAGCGTGTACGCTCCATTGATATCGTAGAATCGCTGCAATATTCCAAGCCGTCCGTGAGCAAAGCCATGTCTCGGTTAAAAGCAGAAGGCTATGTAGACGTTTCTCCAAACGGGTCCATTACCTTGACAGAAAATGGTCTGGCCATCGCCGAAAAAATTTACGAACGGCATCAAATCCTGACAAAAATCCTGATTCACCTCGGCGTACAAGAAGGAATCGCAGCCACAGACGCATGCAAAATTGAGCACGACATCAGTGACGAAACCTTTGAAGCCCTCAAAAAATATGCTCACACATTCTCCTGATTTTTTCTCATTGTCACCGCTTTGGCGGTGGCAATATTTTTTTACACACATTTTCATTATGTAAATCAACATAGGGCAAAATTGCTATATATGACAATAACGTGCATCTTTTCTAAAAACATGCACGTTATTGTTGACATCTAAAAAATCTTGTGATACACTTACTGTGTCGAAGGAGGAGAATCAAATGTTAGCATACATATCAAAAAGATTACAAGACTATGACACGAACCTCTTCGTCAATGAACTGGCCGAAGCAGCTAAAAACTTAGGAATTTTAGAAGCTAAAATTTCTTCGTATCACTTTGATGGAATTTTGGTTCCGATGCTCCACAAAAAAGAAGCCATTTCTTCCATGTATATTGAGGGTACACAAACAACAATTTCCGATGTGTTAAAAAACGAAATATCCCCTAAAAAAGGGGACAAAAAAATCAAACTTGAAGTTGAAAATCATACAAGAGCATTACTGCTAGGATCGTCACAACTTCGCTTTGATCGTTTTTCCCATATCTTTATTCAGAACATTCACAAAACAATGATGATGGGTCTGGTCGACGATGATGCAATTCTCGGAAAATATAAATGCGCTGACAACCGCATTGTCAACAGTGCCGGTTCCGTAGTATTTACGCCCCCGTCCCATACTGAAACACGAAGATATATGGATGATCTCATCGATTTTATGAACAATAATGCCGACCAAATACACCCATTGATTAAAGCCGCAATTATTCATTCACAGTTTGAATCAATTCACCCTTTTACAGATGGAAACGGGCGGGTTGGCAGATTGCTTGTAAGTTTATACTTGTACAAATCCGGTATGATTAACGCCCCGTTTTTTTATATAAGTGAAGCGATTAGTCAAGACAAAACCGTTTACTATAATATGCTCACCGAGTCAAGAGAAGGCAACTACAATAGTTGGATTTCTTATTTTTTAACAAAGATAAGTATTCAAACTCAAAAGCACATTGGGTATATTGATGCCCTCAACGATTTATATTCCAAAACTAAAAAAACAGTACAAGAAAGTATAAACAGTCCGAAATTTGATACAATTATGGAATGTCTTTTTATGCATCCAGTCCTTAATGCTACATATCTTGAAGATAAACTGGGTGTATCTCACGGACAGGCGGTCCGATATTTGAACACTTTGGAAGAAAAGCACATTTTGCACGGCGATGATAGGAAAAGAGGACGGATGTTTTATTTCACAGAACTCATCGACCTAGCAAAAGGCTTTTAGACAAAACAAGCAAAAAAGGAAAGACTAACTATTAAAAGTCAAGCCCCGAAAGAAGAAAAGTTGTGAACTGATTGGCAGAGAAAAAGGGCGCAACAAACCAGAGCGTCCAAGAAGACGCTCAGTGAAACGGATAGGAGAAGAGCTCAGGCGACGGGCTGGAAAGCTTTGCCGGATGTCCGCAAAGCGTAGATCAAGCGCACGAGCTTCTTAGTAGCATGAGAGATGGCAACATTGTAATGCTTACCCTCAGCTCGCTTTTTGGCGAGATATGCGGCAAAGGACGGTTCCCAATGGCAAACGAATTTAGCGGCGTTGAAAAGAGCGTATCGCAGATAGCGTGATCCACGCTTCTCCATGTGTGAATAAGCTCCGGTGGCATTGAGCTTACCGGATTGGTATGTGGACGGCGAAAGACCTGCATAGGCTAACAGCTTATCCGGCGAATCAAAGCGGGAGAAATCCCCGATTTCGGCCAGGATCATAGCTCCCATACGATAGCTGATGCCGGGAATGGTGAGAATCGGCGGAGCCATCTCGTCAATGATTGTTTTAATGGCAGCCTCTATCTCGTCGATCTCCTTGTCCAACTCATGGATGAGACGAATGGTGTGTTGAAGCTCAAGAGACTTGGCGGGCATGGCGGAGCCGATTGAGGTTCTGGCAGTTTCACGGATCTCAACGGCTTTCTCACGATTATAGCGGCCCTTTGAGGCGTCAGAGAGAACCACCTTGAAATGCGTCAGGTGTGCATTAGCAATCTGCATGGCACCGGGAAACTCGTCGAGCATGGCATAGACAGAGGCCATATGCAACGTCGGCACAAGCGTTTCCAGTTCTGGGAACAGGATATTGACCAGACGTGCCACCGATTGTTTGAGGCTCGCTCTTTGCTGAACTTTGTCGAATCTGTACCTTGTGAGTGACTTTAGCTCCTCGTTGTGGTATGCTGTGCAAGTGTAGGACTTGAGGTCCACATCAGACATGAGCATAGCTGCAATCGTGCGAGCATCGATTCGATCTGTTTTCGTCCGGCGTAGACTGGTTGATTTCCGAAACAGATTGGTAAGCAGAGGGTTAATGACATAGGTGTCTAGGCCGTTGTCAAGCAGAAACCCGAGGATGTTGTAGCTGTAGTGTCCGGTAGCCTCAAGCCCTACTTTTATTTTGTCTGACGGAGAGATGCAGGCTTGAATCTTCTGCAACAGTGTTTCAAACCCTTCGCGGTTGTTGGCGATGGTGAACACATCGGCCAGAACCTCACCCTCTGAGCTAAGTATGAAGCAGTCATGCTTGTCTTTTGCCACATCGATTCCAACGCAAACCATAATGATACCTCCAAAATGATGATTTATGATGCTGCATCCACAGAGTACTTTGCCTTGTAACCTTGTTCTACATAAACCGTCTGGCGGTATCTAACTGATTAACAAATCTGCAAAGGGCTGTGGTCGGAGCCTTTCCGGAACCGTCTTGCGGTAGGAGGAATGAACCAATCCACAGCATCCCTTACAGTGTAGCACATGACCTTGGAGAGGGTCATTAAAAACTACTACTCTATAATACAAGGGGGAAATATAATTTGGATGTGATAAAAAAACACATCGACAGCTACTGAGAATAGCAAATCGATGTGTTTGTGACAGAATATGCGAACATATTCAATGAAGTAACTTATGTTAGCATATTTCTGTCCTTTTGTCAACCCAACTGGGCCAAAGTTTTGCCCCGCCCAAGTGGAACCGCTCTTTGGGGCAAGCGGAGAATAGGACATTAATATGTCAAAAATTCATAGTACCCGCAGTGGATGCAAGGATGTATTTCATGCATTTTTAGTAAAAAATGCGCAGTTTGATACTGAACTCGAAATCCCACGTATCAGACCAGAAAGAAGTATTCCGCAAAAATTGATTCCGTTTTCAAAAACGATAAGTAGCGCAGATTATGACTGCTTTGTACACTTTTATGAAGATGATGCAAACTTTGAACGGCTTTGGAATCAACCAAACAAGTATTTGCCGATTCTCAAAAAATACAAAGGTGTTATTACTCCGGATTTCAGTCTTTATCGAGATATGCCACTCGTTATGCAGCAGTGGAACATTTATCGTAGCCATGCAATTGGTCATTGGCTGCAGGAGAACGGCATTTCGGTTATCACAAATGTACGATGGAGTGACGACCGCACATACGATCTTTGCTGCGCAGGTGTTCCTAGGAAAAGTACCATCGCCGTTGGCTCACACGGATGTATCAAACTTGTCCGTGAACGTGAGTTCTTTAAGTGTGGCCTCGCCTATGTGGTAAAGAAACTAAGGCCACAAACAATTATCGTTTACGGTACTGCCCCCGATGCTGTTTTCGACGAATACCGTAAAGCTGGAATCCTTATCGTTCAATTTGACAGCGATTATACGATTGCTCATCGAAAGGTGGCGAGCGTCTAATGGGGGCTGGAATTTACGGCGAATTTGGCAAAACACGCGGAAATCAAGAAAGATATAGATTAGGGCATCCGATTCCGCCAACACAAAAAGATTTGGCTATGGCACTAAACAAAGAATATTATGTTGAAAAAATATGTGAAAAATATAATATTCATCTAAAAAGCTGTAAAACAGCAATAAGAATCATAATAAATCCTAATTTGGTTTCGGCAGGAAGAGTTGTAAAAAGCAGACCAACCATCATAGAATTAGGCCCAAAAGCTTTTTTTAACGAAACCGAATTAGCCAATACGATTGCTCATGAGCTTAACCACTCGCGAAGCTATCTCAAAGGGGGCAATGCTCCAGAAAAAACAGCATATGCCTCTGGTGACACATTAGAAGAATACATAAAGGGGAACCGATAATATGTGGAACGACAACGATAAAATAATGGAAATTTATGACAAAACCAACAATGGCGAAACACATTTCCCGTGCCAATGTCCCGTATGCAAAAAACAATCTGCTCACATTTATATTCACCGCCACGACGACAATCATTGTGGAGTTTGGACATGGTGCAATGAATGCTGTGCATCAGCGCATATGAGCGGAGAAACACCAACTTGGTGGGCGAATCCTGGCTTTGTGGATGCAACCAAATTGTGCTCTGACCCATCATATTTAAATGAAATGGCAGAGAAAATTGATAGTTGGACAAACTCTCTCATACCGGAAGAAGTACCTAAAACAAAACTTCCGTTTGTTATGGAGAATAGATTTGATGTTGTCTTTAAAGAAGCCATTCAAGGAATTCCTGCCGGGACAACGGGAACTATAGTTATTCAGGATGATTTTAGAACGGTGAAAATAAATTTTATTGATGCAAACGGTAAAACAATATGTATTGACGAAACACCGGAGAAACTAACCCAAATTGTTAAAGTGGTATCCACAACCAACAACTGACATTCGTCAAACATCCAAACCACTCACAACAAAAAAGGCGGTAGAGAGTCGCTCTCTCCCGCCTTTTTTGAGACTATTTGTCAACTGCTCACTAAAGTGAGCGGGCTTGAAACTGTCCAGTAGTACAAACGACCTACAGTCTACTACCTTTGTTATCTTCTATTTCCTTTCGGTCTCACATCAATTGTAAACCTACAACAGACACATACTAATTTATTTTTTCTCTTTTTTATTTATTTTGTTTGTGATACAATGTCGTTGTATGCAGTATGAAAGGAGGAAGCTTCCATGGGAAAGATTATTGCCGTATACAATCAAAAAGGCGGAGTCGGGAAAACCACAACCACCGTCAACCTGGCGGCATCGGTCGGCGCTCTCGGTAAGAAAGTTCTTATCGTTGATATAGATCCGCAGGGAAACACCACCAGTGGACTCGGCGTTGACAAACGGGCAGTAGCCCACTCCACTTACGATTTGCTGCTTGGCTCTTGCACGGCGGAAGATGCCCTGGTTACGCTTCCGTTCAAAAACCTTTCCATTCTTCCGGCCGATGTTCAGTTAACCGGTGTTGAAATTGAACTGGTTAATGTTCCCCGCAGGGAAAGCCGTCTTAAGGCTGCGCTGGTTCCCATGCGAGACGCCTTTGACTACATTTTCATCGACTGTCCCCCGTCTCTCGGCATTTTGGCTCTCAACACCTTATGCGCCGCCGATACGGTTATTATTCCGATTCAGTGTGAGTATTACGCTTTGGAGGGACTCACTCAACTTATGACAACCCTGCGTAAAGTACAGCTCCAGTTTAACCCCACCTTGGATTTGGAAGGGGTTCTTCTGACAATGTATGATTCCCGTTTAAAACTGACGCAACAGGTTGCCGAAGAAGTTCAAAAGTATTTTCCGAATCGTGTTTTCCGTTCGGTCATCCCCCGTGTTGTCCGACTTTCCGAAGCACCCAGTTTCGGGAAACCGATTCTTTATTATGACACCCGGTCCAATGGTAGTATTGCTTATGTCAATCTGGCCAAAGAACTGGTACAAAATCAGAAAAAACGAGGAGGATAAGCATGGCTGCAAAAGGAGGTCTCGGACGAGGCCTGGATGCACTGTTTATGCAAAATGAAGTAGAAGATGCATCCCCCGTCACTTTAAAAATCAATCAGGTCGTTCCCAATCGCGATCAGCCCCGTCACACATTTGACGATACGGCACTACGGGAACTGGCCGATTCCATTAGTCAGCACGGCATTTTACAACCTCTTCTGGTACGGCCGATGACCGACGGCACCTATCAACTGGTCGCCGGTGAAAGGCGTTGGAGAGCCGCACAGCTGGCCGGTTTAAAAGAAGTTCCGGTTGTTGTTCGAGAGATGTCCGATCAAGATGCCGCCTCTTTAGCCCTTATTGAAAACTTACAGAGAGAAGATTTAAATCCCATGGAAGAAGCTCTGGGGTATAAATCTCTTATGGAATCCTACGGCTTAACCCAAGAAGAAACGGCACGGATTGTCAACAAATCCCGTCCTGCCGTCACAAACGCCATGCGCTTGCTCGCTTTGCCCGAAGAAGTCGCCGAGCAAATCGTCGGAGGAAAGATTTCCGCCGGTCATGGACGCGCGCTTCTCGGTTTTGAAAACAAAGAGGATCAAATTGCCACGGCAAATCTCATTGTCGAAAAGAGTCTCAGTGTTCGTGATGTTGAGCGTTTGGTAAAACAATCCTCCAAGAAACCGAGCCGTCAAAAAACCAAGCCGAAACGCGATTCTTTTTATGATGAAGTCCAGCTTGCCTTGAAGGAAAGTCTCGGACGCAAGGTCAAGGTAACCTTAACCGGAAAAGACAGCGGCGTTTTGCTGCTGGAGTTTTATAGTCAAGAAGATTTAAAGACCCTTGCCAACAGCATCGTGTCAGATGATGAAAAGGAGTGATCCTCGTGATCGATATTAAATTACTACGTTCCGAGCCGGAAACGGTAAAGGAAGCCATTCGCAAAAAGATTGCAGGTGGTCTGGACGAAGTCATTGACGAGATTTTGGACTTGGACGCCAAACGCCGTCAAATGTCCGCTTATGTTGAATCAATGAAAGCAGAGCAAAACGCCGCTTCCAAACAAATTCCTCAAATCAAGAAGGCTGGCGGAGATGCTTCTGAATTAATGGCCAAAATGAAAGATCTTTCCGCCACCATCAAGGCAGAAGATGCCGCTCTCGGTGAACTGGAAGACAAACAGAAGACCTTACTTCTTTCCCTTCCGAATATGCCGGATCCCGATGTTTTGGCCGGTGGTAAAGAAAATAACGCAGCCGTTCATATTTGGGGTACCAAACCTGAATTTGACTTTGAACCTCTCAATCACGTGGATTTATGTGAAAAACACGGCCTGATTGACTACGAGCGCGGCGCTAAACTAGGCGGAAACGGCGCTTGGATTTACCGTGGACTCGGTGCACGTCTTGAATGGGCACTCCTCAACTTCTTCATTTCCGAGCACATCGCTGACGGTTATGAGTTTTTGTTGCCCCCGCATATGCTGAATCAGGCTTGCGGCACCGTAGCCGGCCAGTTCCCGAAATTTGCCGACGAGGTTTATTGGATTAAAAATCCGACCGGTGAAGACAAATTCATTTTGCCGACCGCCGAAACGGCTCTTGTCAACCTGCATCGTGACGAAGTCATTCCGGTTGACGAATTACCGAAAAAGTATATTGCCTATACGCCGTGCTATCGTCGCGAAGCCGGCAGTTATCGTTCCGAGGAACGCGGTATGATTCGCGGCCATCAGTTCAACAAGGTTGAAATGGTTCAATACACCACTGCCGAAGGTTCCGATGCCGCTTTTGAAGAGTTGGTCGGTAAAGCGGAAAAATTAGTGCAGAAATTAGGTCTCCACTATCAGCTCAGCAAACTGGCTGCCGGTGACTGTTCCTATTCCATGGCCCGTACCTACGATATCGAAATTTGGATTCCCAGCATGGGCATCTACAAAGAAGTCAGTTCCGCTTCCAATGCCCGTGATTACCAGGCTCGTCGCGGTAATATCAAGTATCGTGGTGAGGACGGCAAGTTAACTTTTGCACACACTTTGAACGCCTCCGGTCTGGCCACCAGCCGTGTTATGCCGGCTCTTGTCGAGCAAATGCAGCAACCGGACGGATCCATTAAGATTCCGGAAGTGCTTCGTCCGTTTATGGGTGGACTTGAGTACATCAAATGAGGATATATTTTAAGCGGGTTGCCGAAACAACCCGCTTTTTTGTATATTAAAGAGACCGTGTCAAACAGACACGGTCTCTTTTCTGCAGATATGGTGGGCGCAAACGGACTCGAACCGCCGACCTCCTGCGTGTGAAGCAGGCGCTCTAACCAGCTGAGCTATGCGCCCGTTTTGTGGTGACCCGGACGAGAATCGAACTCGTGTTACCGCCGTGAAAGGGCGGTGTCTTAAC
>JAZUDZ010000034.1:0-29638 GCA_045639905.1 Acutalibacteraceae bacterium | reverse complement strand
GTCTCTATCGTGATTCCACTCTTTTAGTGTGATATTGTAATTAGGAGCAATGTTTTCAAAAATCTCTTTGAGTCTTGCAGAAATAGCGTCATCGATCACCGGACGTCTATATTTAACTACCAAAACCAGATGATAGCGAAGTAAGAACACTGAATGATTATTATTCTCTAATTCCATTACACGACACTCCTCTCGACGATTACCACTGATAGTATACATCGTAAAAAACAGTATGTCAACATACGCATTCATCTCTCACTTAACAACTGCGGTTGTTTGAAGAAGGAGAATTCTGCGTTAATTTAGTTAAAATAAGAGTAGAATTAATAGACCCAACTAATTGTGGCAATCATACGGTGTTTGTTATGTCTTTCCATTTTGCGGAAATTCCATTTGAAAAAAGCGATTTTCCATATCGAACATAATCTGCTGGCAATAGGGAGGTATATAAAATGAAGATAATAAATGAATTCAAATGTCTATGTCCCAGTTGCATGGAAGAACATGACGTGTCAACAGTTGAGACTGAAGAAACAAACATCTTTAAGGGAGAACCGGTAACTTATCTTGCCCATTATCACTATTGTAAAAATTCCAATGAGTTTTACGAAACAGAGGATCAAATATCCCGCAATGACATCTCTATGAAGGATGCCTATCGTGAAAAAACGGGGTTGCTATCTTCTAAGGACATTATAGCAATAAGACAAAAATTTGGAATATCGCAATCAGATTTGGCACTTGTTTTAGGGTGGGGTGAAAAAACCATAACCAGATATGAAGGTCACCAGGTTCAAGATGTCGCTCATGATTCGATTCTCAGGAAAATCGGAAGGGATCCCGAATGGTATTTGGAATTATTGGATACTTGCCAAAAGAAACATCCTTTGTCGTCGTATCATAAATATCACGATACGGCTCTGTCCCTTTTTGAAAAGCAGCAGGACGAATATCTTCAAAAATCAATCCATGGTGCGTATGCAATGTATAATAAGCCGGATGAGTGTAACGGATATACAGAACTAAATTTAAAAAAAGTGGTCGATGTTATTAGATATTTTTCCAATTCGGCCAAGGTTAAAGCATTGTATAAAGTGAAGTTGATGAAATTGCTTTGGTACTCGGATGCTCTTTCTTTTAAGTTCAGAGATAAAGCCATAACCGGACTTGTGTACAAGGCATTGCCGATGGGAGCAGTTCCTCTTGCATACGAATTGGTTATTGATCTTAGCGGAATTAAGTACGAAGAAGAAGATTTCAATGAGGGAACAGGCTATCATTTCATTGATGACGGGATAGATGAATATCTTTCTTTGGATCCCGATGAAATAGCGATATTAGATCAAATAATTGCTCGATTTGGAAAATCCAGCAAAAAAGAAATAATTGAAACTATGCACCAGGAAGAAGCTTATAAAAAAACAGCTGCTTATGATATTATCCAGTACAAATATGCGAAGAAACTAACAATTTGATTGAACCGCTTGCAAGTTAATGTTCAAAAAACTCTGCAAAGAGTAAACAAGTCCGTAAAAAACGGACAATAGAAAAAACAACCATTCCTGCCAGAATTCTTTTTGCCATTCCCATAGGAATCACCTCCCTTATTTTAGTTAACTTATTATACCCCCCCCCGACCTTTGTCAAGGGTCTCTAAAGTGTTGTGCCGCAAGGCTTTGCGGACTTTTCGACTTTCTTCTCGGCTGAGGTCTATGTTTTCTTTCTTCAAAAAGATGTACAACACTTGACAACTTCGATATTTTCTATATAATTAAGATTAAGAATTGTTCTTAATAATAGGAGGGTGTTTATGCGGACGCAAAAAGAAGAAATTCTGCAGGTCATTCGGGAAACCGGCCGGCATATGTCAGCCGATGAAATCTATCTTGCCTGCCGTAATGCCGGAATGAACACCTCCATGGCCACGGTCTATCGAAACTTAGGCCTGATGGCGGACAATCAAATCCTGCGACGATTCTCCATTCCGGGAAAACCGGACTGTTTTGACATTACCACTCGGGAACACAGCCATATGGTCTGCACCGTTTGCAAAGAGGTTGTCGATGCGGGTATTGAGAATCTTCGAAAAGACCTGGAAGCGCAGCTTCACACCTCCATTGTCGGATATGACCTTTGCATTCACTATGTCTGTCCGAAATGTCGGGCGAAGGCCGATCAAGGGAAGCAATCGGAGGTAAAAACATGAAACTGATTTATAAGATGTTGGGGAAAGACCCGGACAATCGTGACAATATCATTACTGTCACTTCCGGCCTTTCCATTGTCGTCAATTTGCTGATTGCCGGCATTAAAGTCTTAATCGGCATTATTACGTCTTCCATCGCCATTTTGTCCGAAGGTGCCAACAATGCATCCGATGCCTTGACTTCCGTTTTAACCTTGCTCGGCACCAAGATTGCCGGTAAGCATCCGGATAAGAAGCATCCGTTTGGATATCGAAGAATTGAATATTTGACAGGACTTGTCATTGCAGTACTGATTTTAGTGGCCGGCGCCGAAATGCTTTTGGACTCCGTCAAACTGATTTTTAAACCCCAAGACCTAGCCGTGTCCTACTTGGCTCTTGGCATCGTCATCGGCACGGCCGTCGTTAAATTCTTTCTCGGCCTCTATACCATCCGCATGGGAGAAAAAGCCGAATCCGTCGCCCTCAGAGGCGTGGGCATCGACTGCCGGAACGACTGCATTTCGTCTGTCATTACCATTCTTTCCATCCTGGTCTTTTTACTCTTTCACATTTCCCTGGACGCGTATGCCGGCATCCTTATTTCCCTCTTGATTATTAAAGCCGGAATTGATATTCTTAAAGAGACCATTTCCGAGCTTATCGGCCGGAGTGGCGAAAAAGAACTGGCGGATAAGATATACAGAGAAATCCGAAACACCGATATCGTGGTGGGTGCCGCCGACATGATGCTGCACAATTACGGACCCGATACCTGGTCCGGTTCGGTCAATGTGGAAATCGACCATAGTAAATCCGTCGGAGAAGTCTATCAGTGTCTCCACGCACTTCAGCTTCGTATTATGCACGAATATGCGGTTACCATGGTCTTCGGCATTTACGGAGTGGATAACGACAACCCGGAAACCAAAGAGATGCGCCGCACCATCGGTGCCTTTGTCAAAGAACATGACCTGGTCAAAAGCTTCCATGCTTTATATCTGGACATGAAGACCTGTACTCTCTACTGTGACTTTATCGTCGATTACAAACTTCGTGAGTGGGGACCTCTTAAATCCGAATTTCTTTCCTATATGAAAGAACACTATCCTCAGTACACGTTGGAACTTACCATTGAAACCGAATACGTTTAACCCCTAAGGAGAACCCCATGGACAACAAAGCCCTATACAAACTCACCTACGGATTGTTTGTTCTGACGGCGTCCGAAAACGGGAAAGATAACGGCTGTATTATCAACACCGCCATCCAGGCCGCCTCGACACCAAACCAAATCAGCATTTGTGTTAACAAGCAAAATCATACCCACGATATGATTCTGAGAACCGGTATGTTTACCGTATCCACCTTAAGCCTGGACGCGGATTATACGCTCTTTAAGCATTTCGGAATGCAGTCCGGACGGGATGTCAACAAATTTGAATCCTTTGCGGACTATGAGCGCGGTAAAAACGGCCTTTGCTATATCACCCGCGGCACCAATTCCTATCTATCCGTTTCGGTCAAACAGACCATGGATCTCGGATCTCACACCCTGTTTGTCGGAGATGTGACAGATATGGTCGTTTTACGGAAAATCCCGTCTCTGACATACGACGACTATTTCAAAAATATCAAACCGAAACCGAAAGAGGTCGGCAAAACCGAAGACGGCAAAACCATTTGGCGATGCACGATTTGCGGCTATGAATATGTCGGTGAAGAGCTTCCGGATGACTTCACCTGTCCTCTTTGCAATCATCCGGCATCTGATTTTGAAAAAATTATTTTTAATACAAAGGAGAAAGAAACAATGAACAAGTATGCAGGAACACAGACCGAGAAAAACCTCGAAGCCGCTTTTGCCGGCGAGTCTCAGGCCAGAAACAAGTACACCTACTTTGCTTCCAAAGCAAAAAAAGAGGGCTTTGAACAAATTTCCGCTTTGTTTTTGAAGACCGCTGACAACGAGAAAGAACACGCAAAAATGTGGTTCAAAGAACTCGGTGGCATCGGCTCTACTGCCGAGAACCTCGCCGCCGCCGCAGATGGTGAAAACTTCGAGTGGACGGATATGTATGAAGGCTTTGCCAAAACCGCCGAAGAAGAAGGCTTTACCGCTCTTGCCGCCAAATTCCGTGCCGTAGCCTCCATCGAAAAGAAACACGAAGAACGCTATCGTGCCCTTCTTCACAATGTGGAAGCTCAGGAAGTCTTTGCCAAGAGCGAAGTAAAAGTTTGGGAGTGCCGCAACTGTGGTCACATCGTGGTTGGCACCAATGCCCCGCAGGTTTGCCCGGTATGCGCTCATCCGCAGGCCTACTTCGAAATTCACGCTGAAAATTATTAATCAAATATATCCAAAAAAGCAGTGGAGATTTTCCCCACTGCTTTTTCTTTTTTGCAGTCAATCTAACCTCTGTACTATTGTCCCGTTAATAAATAATAAAAAGTTATTTGTGCAAATCATTTTTTATTTGTGTTGTTGAAATCTCTGGTGTCCGAGGCAAATACACAACCTCGACACCTTCATCCTTCAAATAATCAAATTTTCCAATCCAGTCATCGCCCATAACAAAAGTATCCACGTGATATTCGTGCATATCGGTGACCTTCTGTTCCCAGTTCTCTTCCGGGATTACCAAATCCACATAACGAATAGATTCTAACAGTTCCTTACGACGTTCATATGGAAAGTAGGTCGTTTTTCCTTTTTGAATTGTATTAAATTCATCTGTGGAAAGAGCAACAATTAGATAATCACCCAATTCTTTTGCTCGACGCAAAATATTAATATGGCCATAGTGTAACAGGTCAAAAGTGCCATAAGTAATAACACGTTTCATATTGTTTCTCCTTTCAGCATTCGTTTTATAGAATGAGCGAACATCCAACATCGTTTTGCCCATAAATGACGCTCACAAAAATCATCTCGAATACATTTTTTTGCATTTATTAAATGATAATACACCTTTGTTTTGAATGGCACTTTTTGATTTGGTTCCGGAGCAATTGGAATATATCTTATATCCTCCCCAGTCACCAAATCGTCCACAATATCCATGATTTTACTGCATGTATTGCCAATATTCGAAAAATTCTTCTTTGAATACCCCTCTGCTTGTTTTTTATACTCATCGTAGTGAGTCAAAACCTCATTAGTGCACTCACTCAATTTGTTTTTTGTCGTCTTCACTACAAAATCGTAATCACATTTAGGATATCGGCTCGGAGTAACATCAGGTATCAACCAATCAGACACAGAAATGGCGGGCACTCCCACCATAATCGCCTCACACATCGTTGAAGATTCCTCAGAAACCAACACATCAGATACTAATATTGCTTCAAAGATATTCATAGAAGGCGGTAACACCGTTACATTTTCTATTTCTCGGTGCATCTCTTCCATTTCTTTTATGTTTTTCACAACCTGCGGAAATTTATCGGGGTCAGCATCCCATTGCTTAATTAAAACATTCACCCCAAGTGGTAACATTGCCTGAACAAAATCATCCTGTTTGTGATCATTTTCCCATGCCGGTGCATATAAGACTGTTTTTTTTGATTTATCCAACCCATATTTTTCGCAAAACAACTTCCGATGGTCGTCCACATTAACACGGGCCAATAAATCGGCTTTTGGCCAACCAACCATAAACATTCCCATTTTAGGCCTTGCATAAAAAAATTGAGAACATTGACACCAATTTTCCACCCATTGATCACTAGGCAAAATCCCCACATCGTATTTATTCCATGGCTCTCTTAGCCAAATATCTGGCCAATTACTATACTGTTGAATAATATCATGAAGCATAATGATTGATTTCTTGCTGTATTTCGGAAAATTCACATGCTGACAGTACACCCCAATTTCGCATCGCACAAACGGATCATCGGTTACCGTCACCATATATCCACGTTCTTCCGCCTCTTTTGCCAGCAAATCCATAAAGGATTTTTCGGCCGAATCAGAATAAATAAATGTGATATTTTTCTTTAACATAACTGCACCTTCATCGTTTCACCGTGGAAAGTAATGACAAAATTTGTTTTCGTTTTGTAAAAAGAATTAACCCAATCGCCAAAACTACTATATACCGCAACCAATATCCGTTATAAAGTAGCAAGCAAGCCGCCCCCATAGCACACAGCATTATACAACTAACAAGAATAAAACGAATATCAAAAATTAGATTACCGGCTGTTTCTTTTTTGCAAATTTTACACATAAACCAAAAATGCATTGCAAAGAAAACCACATAGCACAAAAGCGTGGTATATCCGGCAGCAATAAATCCATATCGAGGAATAAAAATAGCATTCAATCCCACGTTTAAGATGGCACCGACTACTGATGCAACCATCACATATTTTGTTGCACTATAGTAAAACTCAACATTACTAAACAAACCATAACAAAATACCACATAGGTGGATATGGTTACCGACGGAACAATCCACACGGCATCCAAATATTCCGATGTGCCTAAAATTCGGATAATTTCCGGAGCAACCAGCATTGTTCCCGCAACCGCAAACATAAGAAAAAAACAAATGCTGTTACAGACCTTTTTTACATTCCCATAACACTTTTTCTTTAAGCACTCATACGTCCATGGAACGAGCGTATTGTTGACAGCAGTAATAAAAATATTCATTGCCATAGAGATTTGATACGCCAATGCATAAATACCCGCTTTAGCTTCTCCGCAGTATTCTTTTATCATTATCCTATCCGCCTGAGCTAACACAATCAACGAGAGATAATGTGGTATGAGCGGAATGTTAAATTTAAGTGCATGAACCCAGTAGTCTTTAACAAAAAATGTTTTTCCACGAACAAATTGAAAAACATAAAAGAACAATCCCCCAGCACATTGCACCAGTAAGAAGCCCCAAATGATGGCGTTGGCACGCAAATCTGTCAAAACCAAAAGGAGGACACTGATAACGAGCGTCATAACTGACAAACACAATGTAACGGCTATCAAAGCTTTATATTTGTACTCCACACGCTGTCGAACCGACCAAAAAGAAAGAGCCGGGAATGTAATAAAATACAAAAACAGAAGCAAAATCGTTACGGTGTCCATTCCTAAAACGGAGTTCCAAAAAGACCGTCCAACAAGATATGCCCCGCACAAAAGCAATGTAATAACCGTCGTCAATCCCTGCATACATGCCGTATACCGATTACGGTCGTCCTCATAATCTACCATCGCCTTTGTAAACACACCGCAATACAAATTTAGAGTGGCAAAAATAATCAAAATATCTCGCCACGATTGAAACACGGTATATTGCCCGTATTCCGCCGCCGTCAGCATTCGTGTGTAAATCGGAATCGCAATAATCATAATTCCTTTTTGCAGAACATTGCACACGGTATACCAAAGCGAGGCTTTTGCTTGGCGTGGCATCATATTATATTTTTCCCCGAGTTTCATCAATTCCCAAGTCTCCTCATAATCTCGTGCACTATAATACGACTGTTTTCCGGGCTCTCATAAGTGGCAAATTTTTTAAGAATTTCTTTACGCCTTTGCTCAAAAAGCGACTCGTTGTTCATATTCTCGTCGATTGCATAAAGCAATTCTGACTCATCGTAGGCAATACTTCCCGCTGCCACTTCATCAATCGTGTAGTACAAGCCTCGATCCTTATTTTTGTAATAGTCGTAATCATAAGCATAGTGAATAATCGGCTTATTGCGAATTAGATAATCAAAAAAACAACTGGAATAATCCGTAATCAGAACATCCGCACCCGCAAGAAGCGTTTGTGCGTCCATTGTCGGCAAAACATACGAAATCTGCTGATGTGAGCCTTCATATTTTTTTGTTCTTTCTATGTTTACAAAATGCGATTTTTCAATAACAATAAAATTATGCTTTTCGGCTAAAGAAGAAAGTTTTACTACAATATTCTCATTGCAAAACGTAAATGCCTCGCTTGTTTTATCACGAAATGTCGGCATATACACAATAATCTTTTTATCTTTTTCGCCGACACAATCCAATAATTTCCGATGACTTTCTTCGCAAAAATTTTCATCAAACAAAGCATCATTTCGGGGTTGTCCGCAAAGCAAAATCTTTTCTTTTGATACGCCAAAGGCCGACTGCACGGTTTTCTCATATGCTTCCGATGGCGCAATATAAAGTTGGCAATGGTTGACGTAGTTCGAAAGCGTAGTATACAGTTTCCCTCGCATCGGAGCAGCATCCCGGACAATTTTCTTCCAAGCAATTCCGTGCCAAAGTTGTACCTTATAACAACCGCCAAGCAAATTCAATGAATGAAAATCACGGTAGCCCTGGTTCATCACCGCTACTTTTGCGGTCAAAATATACCAAATGCTTTTCCACGTGTTTCTTTTGACAAACAACGCCTCGTTGTCGTTATAATTCCCCGGCTCATTTGTAATCCAAACCCTTTCCACACTGGGATACGCCGTTTTCATATATTCGAACAGTCCTTTCGGGTTATCCGAAGTAGATGTTCCAAACCAAGAGCCGAAAACCCACCGATTTTTCTTTTTGGGAATGATAAAACTTAACGTATACACAAGTATATTTGCTAATTTAGATAGCATCTTATCCCCTTCTCACAAATCTATTATACTCTACCCAACAAAATTTTCACCTTGACCGCAATGTTAAATCCAACATTTTGAAAATCAATATCCTGCTTTTTCAAAAACGACACGCGAAACTTCAATCCTTTTTTTGTCCTTTTCAAATCCTCGATAAACGCTTTCCACTCACTTGTTAATTGCACATCATACAAAGATTTCAGACAATAAAGTTCTTCGCATTCGTCATTATATTTGATAATGTTGAAAAATTTTTGAATTTTTCGAGAAAATGTCAATTCCATTCCGCACACATTATCCGCGTGCATACGATAATCCAAATGGGGCTGTTCGTCCACATGTAAATAGCCACCGATTCCAAGGCACAGTTTTGTCAACCATGTATCGTGCATTATCAACGTTTCCGGCGTTTTTTCAACGGCCATGCCCCGAAGGGCCCCATTCATTACCAAAGTATTTCCCGAAATGCTTGGATAAAGCATCCGCGATGTAGGTGTTCGTTTTGCATTAAGCAAATGGTTGACGATGAACGTTCCTTTCTCATCAACTATCCGTGTGCCACAAGCGTATAATGCCGGCCCTTTTTGGGACTCAATCGTCCGAACTGCCGTAATCAATTTATCTGCATCCCACACATCGTCTTGGTCGCAAAAGGCATAATAATCTGCATCGGGCGCAATGGACAAAAGATACAAAAATCCTTTTGCCGCGCCATAGTGTTCTTCGCCAAACAGCGACACCGCATATTCGGCAAGTATTGATTTCGTTCGGTCTTGTGAACCATCATCATGCGCGATGACAGTAACATCTACATCTTCTTGCGACAAAACGCTTTCCAACTGTTCTTTCAAATACTTTTCCCCGTTATATGTACAAAGAAGCACACAAACAGTTGGTTTCATCGTTTTCACCCCATCATTTCGTTTACTATCTTCTCAAACTCGGCGCAAAACATTGCGTTATTATCGCCGAATTGCTCACTCATTTGAGCCGATATTTCATCGTAAGCGGCGATTGCCTCGCCCAAAGAGTCTATATCTTCCACCAAAAGAATCGTGTGTTTTCGCTCGTAAAGCGCTTTGCAAAACTCCTTTTGGTGGTCGTTTATGTGCTCACCGAAACTCTGCTGGCGCGGCACTACAATCGGCACTTTACTCATTTGTAATGGCATAATAAAACTGGACGGGCCGCCGTGAGTTATCACTATATGCGCTTGCTCTACAAGTTCGGACATCTGTTGAAATGGAAAAAACGCTTCCCATTCGCATTTTTTAGGAACGTAAGTGCTATATCCGGTTTGGATAATCACTTTTTCTTTGATTTGTCCTTCCGCCACTAACTGGTCGATTGTTTCGACAAGACGGTTGAACGGCTGTTCATGTGTTCCAACAGTAACAAAAATCATTCAGCCATCCCTTTCTTCAAAAAATACTGCCGAGATTAACAGCTTTGGGATACACTTTTTTCATTTCGTCCCATTGCACAATAAATTTATCCGTAATCGGATAAACTAATTTTCCCGTAAGCGTTGGCTTATTGATACGATCAAATACCTCTATATACACCGTTTTCGCACGAAACAGTTTTCCAACATAAAAGAATGGAACCGCCACTGCGGCGCCGGTTGAAATAATTAAATCCGGTTTTTCTTTTTTTAAGACCTTAAACGCCAAAATTGTATTTTTAATCAGCGCTTTAATCGAGCGATTTGTCGGATAATAGCACCCGACCAATCGCTCCCCTTGTAGCATACTTTTTGCATCTTCTTTTTCAAATGTAACCCAAAACCGTTCTTTGTTCTGCCAAAACGGTTTCAGCATATACAAATGAGTTAAATGTCCACCGGACGAACCCACAAAACAAATCTTCATAAGGTCTTCCTCACATGGCACCGGTTCTTTTAAACAAAACAACCAGCGTCTTTACCAGTATTTTCACATCAAGGCTCAACTTAAAGTTTGCAATATACTCGGTATCCAGCCGAACCACTTCTTCAAAATCCGTGATTCCGCTGCGCCCGGATACCTGCCAAAGGCCGGTAATGCCGGGCTTCTGCGCCAAACGTGCCCGATGCCGGAATGCATATTTTTCCCATTCGTCCGACGTAGGCGGTCTGGTTCCGACCAAAGACATGTCGCCTTTCAGCACATTAAAAAACTGCGGGAATTCGTCCAAAGACGTTTTTCGAATAAACTCCCCGATGCCGGTTTTTTGTTTTCCGTCGGCGGTAATCCGGTTTCCGATAATACGAGGATCAAAATCCAGTTTGAACATCATCCCGTCCGATACACGGTTTTGCTCAGCCAAGGCCTGCTTCTGAGCCTCGGCCTCCGGAATCATGGAGCGGAATTTAAGCAGTTTAAATTTCTTTCCGTTTTTGCCGATTCGCTCCTGCTTGAAAAGAAGCGGACCGGGCGATTTAATCAAAATAAACGGAGCAATCACAATACCGATTAAAACGGCCAGCAAACTGCCGATCAGACCACCGACAATATCCGCCGTCCTTTTAACAAACGCCTGGGCGGGAGACACGTGATTCAGCGAAACGGTCAACACCGGTCGTCCGCCGACTTCACTAACATATTGCACGTTGCGCCCACCGGTTGCAAGCGGAAGTACCGAGTGAACCGCCACACCCATTTCGGCGCAGGTGTCAATAAAACGGGTCGGAGCCGAAGTTTGGGCCGGCAGACATACAATCACTTCATCCACCCATTCCCGGCAGATAAAGGGAAGTGCCTCATCAACACTGTCAATTTGCAAAAGTCCCTCCGGAGCTTTTCCGCCATCGACGAGCGTAACCGCCTGTATGCTGAAATGGTCATAGACGTCCCGCTGCAAATCATCCGTAATGGCGCCGATGTTTTCGCTGTCGGACAAGACTAATACCGAACGGGTTCTACGCGATGCCGGATTATTCCGAAGTCGCTTGATGGTTGCGGTTTTGTGCCACTGCCGGAAGAAATAGTCAAAAACAAAAAACACCCCGACCGTATAGAAAACCTGTAAACGGGAATAATCGGTTCCGTTATGGGCAGCATACATATAGAGCGCAGCCAAAGCCAGAGTAAGTCCCGTTAAAACCGTCACACTCCATAGCTCATCCGCTTTTCCGCGGCGCAGCACATGATTTAAGTTTCCTGCCGCTATGGAAGATCCGATTTGAATCAGAGAGAGAATTAAAATGAGATTGCGGTAATCGGAAACGGCATACGGAATCACGCCAAAACCAAACCGCAAAAAATAGGCAGTAACGAATGCCACATGCAAACAAAGCAAATCAATGAGCATAAAATCGGCATGTTTAAGCCATGCACCGCTGCGATTTTCCTGCATTCTTCTCCCTCCTTCTTTCTATATAATATATTAATATATAACATTTCGGTCCGTTTGTAAATATTTGACCCTTGCCTCTTTGCCCCACTGTTGACATCAAAGACCGCAGTCGGTATAATTTTTAGGAACAAAACGGAAGGAGGATTTTTCATGGACTTTACCCTGTTTACCAACACCTATTTGGTTGTCTGCAGCGCACTCGGCCTCGGATACTGCGTTCATACCATTTCCCATCGAAAAATGGCTCCTTTATATTTAACCTACGCGGCGCTCACCTTTTTGTGTATTTTGCTCAGCCGCATCTACTACGCCGCCTCCGTTTTCTGTTTCGGAGAAATCCCGAAAAGCTTTAACATCGGCTTTGTCGGCTACTGTGCCATGTTCCTGTTTTTGTTTTTCTGCAACGCCGGAACGATGGACAAACTCATTCGGGATACCGTTTCAAAAAACAAATTATATATCATCCTTCCGGTCGTCATTCCGGTTTTGGAGCTCACCTTTGCCGTATTCGCCCTGGCTGCAGGGTCCGTTCTTATTCACGTACGCATCAGCTTTCTCGTCATGTCCGTGCTGGCAGGCCTTGCCGGCTATCTGAACCTGAAACTGATCTTTGCGCCGGATGTGGAAGACGGAATCATCGCCGCCATCCGGGGATATAACGTGCTGTGCCTCCTTCTTGAAATTCTGACCCTTCTTGAGGTCGGGCTCAGCTGTTTCGGCATAAACACCCCCATTTTCTATATCCAAATCGCTCTCGGCATCCTCTATCTGCTGATGATGCCGGTGCTGGCACGGGAGGTGAAGAAATGGCTTCAATGAGTTATATCCTCTTTATCTGCGTGGCAGCCCCCATTTTGCTGATGCTGCTTCCCATTGAGAAGGAAAGTCGTAAAGTCATTTCCTTCATTTTGATCGGGATGTTCTGCTGCCTCTTTATTTCCGAAGTAAACGGCTGGCTATACAAACTCTGTCGGTCCGGACTGTTCTATTTCACCTCCAACATCACCCCGATTACCGAGGAAATCGTCAAGGTTCTGCCGGTACTCTTTTACACCATTTTCTTTTCGAGCAGCCGAAAGAACGTTGCCACGGTGGCCTTTGCCACCGGCGTCGGCTTTGCCGTCCTGGAAAACCTGATTATTCTGACCCAAAACTACCACAATGTCGACATTCCCTTTGCACTGGCACGGGGCTTCAGTTCGGGACTGATGCACTGTATTTGTATCGGATTCGTCAGTTTCTTCCTGTCTTTTTCCGGCAAAAACACCAAAACGTTTGTTGTCGGCACGATTTCTTCTCTGACCCTCAGTATTACTTACCACTCGGTCTTTAATCTTCTCGTCCAGGCCGAATATATGTACTTAAATCACATCGGTCTGTTTTTGCCCTTTGTCACCTATGTGATTGTCAACCTGCTCGTCTTCTTCCGCTACAAGCAAACCGGCATACGGTTCACGGACCAAGACTAATCCCTCAAACGCAAAACTCCATCGGAGCCAGAGCTCCGATGGGGTTTTTTTCATGTTCCTTTTATGTACACATTACAAACGGACAACGTCTCACTTTGGATATATCGCGAGACCGCAGCCCCCGGTTTGACCGTGCCGTTTTTCCGGCTGACAAACAGATACAAACGCGCATCCTTCAGATGCAGTCCGTCTTTGTCGGTGGCCAGCACACCCTCGTTCAGGTTTGCCTGCACGCCGCTTTCCGTATACACATATTCCCAAAGTGTATTGCCGTCATTGATCATTCCGTAATCCCGCAGGGCAATCCCCAGCCGGTCTATGGGCTGCAAATCCGGATTGACCGCGTCCCAGGTATAATAGAGATACAGGGGCTTTCCGCCGGTTCCGGCATTCAGGGAAACCCCGTTTTTCGTATCATACCCTTCCCGAAGGGAATATTCGTCCTCGGCCCTAAAATACAAAGCTCCGTCCTTTTCAAAGGAATCGGTTAAGGGCTTTCCGCTGGTAATCACGATGTCCTGCACGGCATAACTGATCTTGTTCTTTCGTTTTTCCTTGTCCGTCGGCTCGTAGCGGGTATATCCCATCACCACGTATTCCCCGCCGGCTTCGTGGTTTAAGTTCATATCCACGCAAATGTTACAGCCCAGGGCCAACAGATTACAGCACGCTTCCGTTTTGTTTTTTCCGTGCCCGAGGAAAATCTTGGTCATGTAGGTTTTGGTATCCGCAAAGCCCATATGCACAAACCGGGAGCACTCCGTGTCTCCGTAGAGTTCCGGCTGTTCGCCGTCTTTCATTTCCTCGTCTGTCTTTTTGGTGGTCAGGGCCGTGGCGCAGTCCTTTTCAAACACCTCACCGCTGACCGAAACGGAAGTTAAGGGACATCCGGGATTTACACCGGCCGAGGTGGTGGTATACAGACAATACGAGCCCTTCGGATCTTCAATCAAATCTCCGGCTCTTGTATATTCGATCCCGTCCACGGAAATCAGTTCCGGCGGATTTTGTTTGGCGGTCCGATACCGGAGGATGCCGGTAATGGCTTCCAGCGGCTTATCCGTCCGACTGACACCGATATACGAGGCGACAAAATAATCGCTTTCGGGGTCTCCCTGGACCGACCGACCGGTCGGAACGGCAATATTCTGAAGATAGATTTCATCCGTACACGTTGAAAGCAATTTTTGGATGCACATATCATGGCATCGCCGGTTCACATCCGCCTTTTGCCGGTCGGTAAGGTCCTCCATCTTGTCCACCTCTTCCTTCATGGTGTACGAAGCCACCTGAAGGGAAGCGATATATGCCTTTTGACGGGGCTGTTCCTTCCGCATATACAGATAGACGGGTGTTTTTTGTTTTTTGGAATTTTCCACATATGTTGCCAAATCGTGCGATGCGGTACGACCGGGTGTTTTGAAATCCTGTACGCTGACAAAACCATCCGGAATATCCGAAGAATCACTTGTCAGCACGTCACACAAACGAAGCGGTGTCATGCCTTCCGTTGGTCCGGCCACATAGAGGCCTTTTGCCCGAATCTTTGAAGACGACCAGGTCACCTGCTCGAAATCATCCGGCAGGAAACGGGAATTGGTGGTCAGTTTCAAAAATCCTTCCCATTCGCCGAACAAGCTCGGGAACGTATAGCTTTGAGAAGCCATAATACCGCGGCGATAGTCGGAAAGGGAATGACCCATCTGATAGGAATAGGGAAGTTCATAATACACGGTGCAGGCACTGTAGCCGCCGGTTTTCTCGCTCCCGAGATTGGCCGGCACCACACGGCAGCCCGCCTGTGCGGTATAGCTCTTAATTCCGTATATGGCCCGTTTCGGGTTATGCGTCGAAGAATAGGCGATATACGTATTCACGTTCTTGACCGTGTAATAGAGCGTGGTCGCGTTATTCGGCACCACCTGGCTCACTTCCACTTCCATCGACCCGGTCAGATTCCCGTCATAGACCGAAAGGCCGAGAGCACTTGCGTAATCCTTTGCCGAATCCTTGCCGTCACTCGACTTGCTGCCCACTAGAATCTGAAGGCCCGAAAGGTAGGTTTCGTCCTCCGGATAGAGAACGGAGGATTTAAAGAATAAATACCGTCCGGTTTGTTTCCAGTCGTCATGGTGTAAATAGAAATCATCGTCTGCCGTCCGGTTCAGGTTGAAGGCGTTTCCGCCGCTGAACAGATTGACCGGTTCCATCCCTTTTGGCGCATCTTTCAGGGAATTTACCACCTGCAGGTCCGCCAAAATCGGATCGCCGGCGGAAGGGACGGAAGAATAGAACAGGCTGTCACCACCTGCGGTGGTTCCGCAGCTTGCATAGGAGGCACTGCCGTACCGGAAAGCCTGTGCGTTTTCCATAGGCAAAATCCGAATATCCCGGAGAGCCGATTTCATATTCGTGGTTGTTTTGTATCCGATATAGGAATACCGGTCATTGTTCGGTGTCAGGTTCACGTCCACCACCTTGTAGCCGGTTCTCGTCAGCTTGGCTTTCGCGGCAGTTTCGGTTTCCTCCGTCACCACCGAAAGCTTCGACAAATAGGTATCGCCTTCCACCGGTGTTCCGCCTTCCGACGGTACCGACGGTGTTTTTTTCATAAAGAGATAAATTCCGCGGGCATCCTCGTCCGTATGAGAATTCAGATTGGCCGCTTCCACTTCGCCGAACACCGTCACCGGCTTGTAGCCGACCGGAGCAGCCGCGTTCTCATACTGCACGAGGAACAGATCCGTCAATTCATCCGAGCAGATCGGGTCCCCGGCGTCCGGATCGCTTGTTTTATACAACGCGTTCCAGCGTTTGGCATCGTCTCCGTTAATGTTGGCGGGCTTGCCGTTTAAACACACCGCGTCATAACGAACGTATTTGGTTTCCAGTCCGTCATACAGTATGTCCGGAATGGGGCTGAAAGCTTCATCGTCCCGGTCCACAATCAAATTGTAAATCCAGGAAATCAGCGCCACCAGTAACACCACCACCATGACGGCGAAGGTGATATACGACGCCAGAATAAAGGCACAGCCGAGAACTCCCAAAATGGAAGACACCACACCCGTTCCGACGGCCGCACAGCAAACCGCCCAGGCCGACATGCCGGCGGCAAAGACACCCACATCGATGAGAATCTTCGTGGTCAGCGTCACAACGGCCGCACCGAATCCGGCCACCGCCGTAACAAATCCGAGTTTGAGCATTAAAGGCTGCAGCGCCGCATCGAGCTCCGTCGGGTTTGACAAATCATCATAAAGCTGTCCGGCGGTATTTTCCCGAATGGCCTGTTCGGTTAAGGCCACCCGTTTACTAAAGAGCGCCTGGTCCACACCGGCCCAAACGGAAATGGTCCCGGTTTGATTCACCGCGGCAATCTCTTTGCCGATATCACGAAGCTGCTCTCGTGTATTTTCAAGCAGTGTTTGGTTGTTGACAAGAAAATAGGCAAACAGCCCGAATCCGGAGGTGCGAACGGCGGCAATCTGGCCGGTCGTCAAAGACGCGACCAGAGGATACAGAGCCCGCAAATCCGAAATTTGAGCAAAAGACAAATCTCCGAGGGATACGATATATTCCGCCAGGTTTTGGCTGTCCGAATACGGGAAATGTGCCATAACCTCATAGGCTTCCAGGTAAAAATCCTGTTCGTCGGTTTGGTTGATGGCTTCGCCTTCCTCAATATCCTCCGCGACCGCATCCGGAATCTCCGTGTCTTCCGTTCCCGAATACCGATTCACCGGCGCCTTGTCGCCGTTTTTACGAAAAGCCGCTTCCGCCTCATGGAACTTGAGCGAAAACGCCTGCATGGCTTCGGAAATCTGCTGAGCCGACCCCTTGTACTTCGTGTCCAGCTGCGTCAGATTTTCCCCGTCAAACAGCTGTTGCCGAAGGGCGTCCGCATCTTTCAAACGGGTCGCCCAGGATGTCTCTCCCATATCGGCCACACCGGCAGTCAAATTCGTACAAAGAGCCGTCACCATATCCTTACTGGACCGGGCAAACAGGGATTTAACAAATGTCAAATCCCCGTGTCCGCCAAGCAGGAAGTCGCCCAATTTCGCGTTTTGCTGCTCGGGGATTACATAATAATTTAAAGCCTCCACGGCGGCCATTGCCGCCGGGCTTTGTTTGTCAAAATTGGCCTTCATCTCCGAGATGGCCGTGACAATCTGAGAGGGGAGATTTCCGAGCTTTTCCACACCCCGTGCGGCAATATCGCCGTAGGAATACTCATCATATCCCTGGTTCATCTCCAGCATGGAAAGACCCGTTAAACTCTCTTCCTTCTTTTCGGTGACGGTATATCCGAGCACAAAAATCCCGTCATCTTCATCATCCTCGTCTTCCCAGCGGTTGATGTTTTGTTCCACCGGGATATATCCCGCCTTTTTGCAGGCATCTATGGCCGCGCGAAAGGTACTGCCCGTAAACACCTGCACGTCGGACACATAGGACTTGGCCATGGTGGCCTTCAACACCTGGTTCTCTGAGCGAACCAGAGGAGATCCGACCGACAGGAAAACAAATACAACCGTCAAAAGCAGAGACAGGGCCGAAAACCAAACCTCTTTACGCCAAATGGTTCGCATGGTTTCGTCTCCCCTTTCTCCGTAAAATCAGAATCAGCGTAACTCCGCCGCCCAGCAAAAGCACCCCGACGGCCGAAAGCAACAGGATGAGCTTTTTCCGCCCGATGCCAAGCGCCGAGGCCTGGGCCCGAACCAGCTGTCCGTCGCTGCTCACCGCCACCACCTTATCGGCCTTAAAGCCCGTATCAAAGGTGAAATAGCTGGTATACTGATACCGGTCGATATTGACAAGGGCCATTTCCGAATCCGTATCGGTAGCCGACAGGCTGATTTTCGAACCCGGCTCCAGTCCCCCGCCGTACACATAGGCGGTACTGAACATGCCGTGCTGCAGACACAGGTTGTCGGTATGGTTTTTGCCGCCGTTTCCGGCGATAACCAGTTTTCCCGCCACGCTGACATCATAAAGACTGTCCACATACACACCGCCGCCGTAGGAACTTGCCGTGTTGTTTTGATAGAATCCGCCGACCAGGAAGACCCGGTCGCCGTTAATACAGAGGCCGCCTCCCTTGTCGCTGCAGCGATTGGAGGTAAAACGACAATCCTGCAAAACGGTTTTGTCACTGCTGTTGACATAGAGACCTCCTCCACTGTCGGAAGAAGCGTTCCCCGAAAACGTGCAGTCCGTAAACGTCGTAACCGAATCGGTGTCAATATACACCCCTCCTCCGTCTCCGTCGGACAGGTTTTTGGTAAAGGTGCAGTTTCGGCAGCTCATATGTCCTTCATCCATATGAACGGCACCGCCGGTCTCTTCACTTTCGTTTTGGATAAAGGTGACGTTCGTCATGTTCAGCGTGCCGTCATTTTCAAAAACGGCACCGCCCTCGTCGTCCGCCCAGCAGCCGACAAAGGTCACGTTTTCCAGCGTAACGTAATTGTTTGCGTGGTCCATATAGAGGGCACCGCCCACGTCGTCGCTTTTACAGTGATAGAAGGTGCCGCCTTTCATGGACAGATTCCCCGAGGAGGTCAGCACAATGCAGCCTCCTTCGTCGTCATTATATCCGCCGCACAAAAGGCCACCTTTGGCGTCAGACGCCGTCGGTGCATCCGGACGGGAATCGATGATGCTAAGTGTTCCGCCGCTGATGGCAATCAAGCACCCGCCGTCCTTGTCGGACGTCAGACCGCGGTCCAGTTTGTGCCCGTTTAGATCCAGGGTCATTCCTTTTCCTCCGGACACCGAAAGCGCACCGCCGCTCGTAAAGCCCGTGCCGGACCCGAATTTTCCGGAACCGGCCTTCCAGTCGGAAAGCAGGGTCATTTTGGCACCGCTTCCCGTGTTGGCAGCCGACACCAGCGCACTCCAGGCGGAAGCACAGCTTGTATATTCGGTTGTTTTGTCGCCGATCTGAACCGAAGCGGCCGGAGAGGCCGCTAAAGCCCCCGTGGGCAGGGTCAACAGAAGAAGTCCCGCACACAGAAGACCGGAGTAAAATTGGAAAATCCGTTTCATACAATCACGCCTTTTTCGGTGATTTTTTCTTGCGGGCCACAAAGGCCAGGCAGGTACCGAGGACGCCGACCAGAAGGCCGAGGCCTGCCGACAGGGCCAGTGCACCGGTGCCGAAGACAGAAGCCGAGCGCACGTTCTTGTCCTGTCCGAAATACAGATACACGCCGTTTTGACCGTCGCTGTACGTCATGTTGTTTTGTTTATCCGTTAGATTCTGGGCATCTTTTTTGCCGAAGAGACTCAGCGGCTGTTTGCCCGAAACCACGGAGGAAGAGCCCACTTTCACCACAAAATCGGTGGTGATGGGGTCTCCGGCAGACACGTCACAGGTCGTATACAATGCAAGCCACTGTTTTCCCACGTCTCCGTTTAAATCGCCGATATCGTTTAGGATTTTCGCATTGTCGGAGACAAGACCCATTTCATTTCGATTGCATTTGGCTGCGGCATAATAGACAAAAGCGCCGGAGCCGTCTTCCTGTTCCGTTTCGTCCACCATATATGACGGAATGGCGATGAAATCGGCATTATAATAGTTTTTGAGATCTTCATAGGTCTGCCAGACGGAGAATCCGGCCAGCACCACGGCCGCTGCCAGGCAGCCGTAAGTCAAAATATTCATGGAGAGACTGACCCGGTTATAATGCGCCATCATGGCCGCGTTTTGCGCCTCTTGCTGTTCCTGCTTCACAAGAAGCGGAGACAGCTGACGGCTCTGCACCTTGTTCAGATGCGCCAGATAGTCCTTGTACATCTGCTCCTGGAGCGGAGTCAGCTGCTGCACGACCTGCGGTGCTCTATCCACAATGACCACGTCGCCCGCAATGCGCGCCGCAAACTGGTCGGGCATAAAATGCTTTTCAAAGTCCGCAATAAGCAGTTTGATACTGCGAACCTCGCCCTTGACCGCCGCGATGTTTTGATTTAAAACCCGCATGTCAATGAGCTCCGGCTTTTTCACAAAAGCCTTTTTCAAAACGGCCGAAACCGCGGAGGTAACCGCCGCCACTGCCGTACATCCGTAAAGTACCAGCGTTCCGGTGGACAGGACGTCTTTTTCAAAATCCGCATACCGGTCTTCCGAAGAATTCTGACGACGAATGGCGTCATTTGTCAGGGCCACGTCGTTTCCGAACACTTCCCGGTTCACACCGGAATAGGCGGAAACCACCGGCAGTTCATCCACCAGGTCCTCGGTTTTTTCGTCGGCCGTCAAGATGGCTTCTTCGTCATTCATACCGGCGACAACGAGTTGCGGCAGGGACATAAACTCAAGACCCGCACGCTGTCCGGGGGACAGAACCGAAATCAGCGGATACAAAAGCGTTTTGTCTTCTCCCGTCACGTCATATTCGTCCGATACAAACAAATCGAGAAGCGTGGCTTTTTCTTCCGGATCTCCCGGCACCAGCGGAATCGACCGAAGGGCCTCTGCCTGCGCGGCGGCCAGAATGAGTCCGGTATCTTCCGCATCCGCCTCCTGTACGGAGGTCTCTTCGGAAGCTTCGGAAGTATCGCTGTCTTCCGTGTTGTTGTCCAGATAGGGTTTCAAAAACTCCCGATAATCCGACACCTTGAGTGCCAGCTGGGAGGCATAATGGTCATAGAGGGTGGCAAGCGTTTTTTCCGCCCGGTTTACGTCACGGGTTTTGCGAACCTGCTCCTCGAGCATGTCGTCGTAGGAATCCGACTCCAAATACCGCTCCATCCACAGCGTTCCGGTGGTATCGGCGGCGGAAGCGAGAAGCTGCTCTGCCTGCTGCACGAGGTCCCGGTTTCCCTGCATGAGGAACGTGGTAAAATCCAAATGAGTTTTCTGCTCTGCCTTCGACAGGGCGGCAAACTCCGCTTCGGTATATTCTTCTTTGAGAGGCACCAGGAATAAATCGCCGAGCAGTCTCTCGGTATCATCATCCCGGATGAGATTTAAAAGCGTATAGGCCTGCAGTGCCCGGGGTTTTTGATTTCGGTAGTTCTCCCGGTATTCCTCCACGGTGATTAAGAAGTTCGAAATAAACTTCCTAAGTTCCGTCTTCTGGTCACTGAGCATTTTTTGGTAGTCCTGCACCGAATAGCCGCCGGCCATATTCATAACCTTCATATCGGTCAGGGCCTTGGCGGGGTCGTCGGTTGTCCGGTATCCGAGATACACGGCGCGTTTTTTGGACAAGACATCATCCGCACCCTGGTTTAAATCCGTATCCACCACGGCATAGCCGTTATCGGTCAACCACTGTTTGGCGTCCTCCGCGGTTTTGCCGTAACTCAAAATCACTTCCTGCACATATTCGGTGTTTGCCGCCTCGGCCACGGCCGGATAGGCAAACTGCACCATACAGGTAACCGAGACCAAAAGGGCCAACCCTTTTATCCACCATCGTTTCATAGTACCGTCTCCCCTTTCTTTCATGCCGGTTCTTTACTGTCTTTCTTTTTCCTGCGCAGGGAAACCACCAACAAGGTCCCGAGCACTCCGATTAAAAATCCGCATCCGGCAAACAGAGCGGCCGAGCCGGCACTGAAGACCGAGCCGGCAAGTGTCACTTTTTCCGAACCGAAATAGAGATACAAACCGTTTAAGTCGTCGTCATAGGTCATATTGTTTTTGGCATCCGTCAAATTCTGGGCATCCTTGTTTCCGAAGAGAGACACGGCACGTTTTCCAAGCGGTGCCGAAGCCGATCCCTTCTTGACAAGGAAGTCCGCCAGAATCGGATCGCCGGCTTCTTCGTCTTTTGTGGTATACAGGGCCAGCCACTGTTTCCCCACGTCACCGTTTAGGTCGCCGATGGATCCCAAAATCTTCGTATCATCCGTCAAAAATCCGGATTCGTTTCGGTTACAAAGAGCCGCTTTATAGTAGGTAAACACGTCGTCGCCGTTCTCGTCCGTACTTTGATTCACCATGTTCAGAGGAATGGCGGTAAAGTCCGCTTTATAATAAGCCTTCAAATCTTCATAGGTCTGCCATACCGACACACCGGCCAGAATGATGGCAACCGCCATACAGCCATAGGTTAAGACCTGCATACGGCTGTACATTTGAGAATACTTGGCCCGGGCCGTCAGATTCGAAATTTCCGACTCCTCCAGGCTCGTATTCTCGGCATGGAGATCACGAAGCATTTTTCCATATTGGTTATATACCCGTATTTGCGCATCGGACAGTTCATGGAAACAACCATGCTTGTCCACAATCACGTCCGCGAAGTTTTTTTCGCTGAGGGCAATTCGCTTAATACCGTTATTATCCTTCCAAAGCTGGTAGGAACTGGCAATACGGGCGATGGCATCTTCGTTGGTTTTGATTTTGTTGTCAATCAAGCCGAAATTCAGCACTTCCGGTTTTTTCAGAAGCACGTTTTTGGCAAAAGCCGAGAAGAAGGTGGCGGCCGTCGCAACGGTCGTGGCTCCGTACAAATACAAGGTGGTTTTGCCGAGAGCGCTGTTTTTACCGAACTGTTCATACGACTTGTCGGAGGATTGCTGTAAGCGCAGTGCTTCGTTGGTCAGTGCCACATCTTCTCCGAAGAAGCTGCGGTCCACACCGGCGTAGACGGAGGTCTCCTCGACTACATCGATTGAATCGTCACTTTGAGAAGCCTCTTTTGCTCCTTCGGCGGTATTCATGCCAAGGGAAACCAGCTGCTGGAGAGGTAAGAGCTCCAGACAGGCCTTCTGGCCTTCGGTCAGTACCGAAACGAGCGGATAGAGTCCGGTAAAATCCCCGTCCTCAAAGGTGGTTTTTTCATCATACAAAACCGCTGCCATACTGCTGTCCTCTTCCACGTCCTCTTCCGGATCATAGGGAATCGCACGCAGCGCCTCGTATTCCATACCGCCGGTCATCCAGCGGGTCCGTTCGGTTTCCTCCAGTTTTTCCAAATAGGCTTTTATTTCCTCCGGGTCACTGACCAGCGTCAGGCCGGACTCCACATAGGTTTTCAGATATTCGCGGAAGCTTCCCACTTTTTCCGCAATCTTGGCGGCATAGCCGTCGTATTGCTTTGCCACCGCTTCCTTGGCCTTGTTCGGGTCGCGAAGTTTCCGTGTTTGCTCCGAAAGCATCGTGTCATAGGAAGGGGCATCGGCATACCGCTCCAGCCACAAGGTACCGGTATCATCGGTGGCGGAAACCACAATCTGCTGGGCTTTTAAAACCAAATCCGTGTTGCCCTGCATCAAAATGGTGGTCATGTCCGCGTGTTTTTTCTGATCTCTTTCGGAAAGTGATGCATAAGCTTCTTCGCCCAGTTCCTCTTTCAGAGGCTGCAGGAAAAGGTCTCCCAGATTCATGCCGGTATCGTCATCATGCAAACGGTTTAAAAGCTCATTCGCCTGCAAAGCGCGGGCGTCCTTCTTTTCGAAATTCGAGCGATACTCTTTTAGAGCCGATATAAATTCATTCACGTACAGACGGATGTTTTCCTTCTGATCGGCGAGAAGCTTTTGATAATCCTGCACCGAATATCCGCCCTGCATATGCATCAGCTTTATATCGGTAATGGCGTTGGACGGATCGCTTGTCGTCGTATAACCAAGATAAACCGACCGTTTATGGGACAAAATATCGTCGGCTCCTTCGTTAAGATTTTGATCCAATACGTCATACCCGTTATCCGTCAGCCACTGTTTGGCACTGTCGTCCGTTTCACCGTAGCTGAGAATCACACTGCTGACATAGCTTTTGTCGGACTCGGCCAGAGCCGGGAGCGTGAACTGGATGGCAAACACCAGTACCAGTACAAACGCCAGTCCTTTTTTCCATAGCTGTTTCATATGCATTCCTCATTTCTTTTTTGAAAAAACTTTTTACATATACATTATATCCTCACAAAAATCAAGTCGCAACATTTTTCGGTTATACGCCTATCTTATTTTGATAAAAATAGTGGCAGGGACTCGGTCCCTGCCACTTTGTATGATAATTATTGTTTGGTTTTCATCGAATAGAAACTAAAACCAAATCCCGCGATAAACAGCGCTGCCAGCAGCATCATCAAAAGAAGTGCACCGCTGTCGCCGGTCGAAGGAGAAGTGGGTTCCTCTTTTTCCGCACCCTCGTCTACCGCCTGCCCCGGTCCGGCAATGGTTCCACGGTTCATTTTCTTCGTACTCCACACGGCATAGAGGGTGGTCACTTCCTCTTCAAAAGTCGGTCTTTCGCCGACAGAGAAAATCGTTCCGCGACCGTCCGGCTCGGTAGACCAGCCAAGGAAGTAGACATCCACAACCTGACGAGCGGCAGTTAAAGCCGCGAGCGGCTGGCCGGAAGAACCATATATGGTGGCCGGCTTTTCCCCGGGAAGCATGGTTTTCTGGCAAAGATCTCCAAGACCGTTAAAGGCAAGACCGGTTCCCGTAATGGTAACGGAAGCATTTCCGACTTTCGGGATGTCAAAGCCGTAGGATAAGCCGTTTGGCATATCCAGAGAATATTCTATCTTGCAGGGCTCGAAAACGGCCACGAAGGAAGCACCTTCCCATCCACCTTCCGGCTCCTTCGGCACAAAGACCGGGTCGGTCGACACCGTTTCGTTTGTGTCCTTGTTCATCCATTTGACAAACCGGCATCCGGGCTTTGCTTCGGCCTTTGCGCCGACAACGGAAGGGGTTTCACCGTTTAAGACAAACGTCTCGTCAGATCCGGTCACCTCACCCCATTCTTCGCATTCGCCCGAAATGGCATAACGGAGAACAAATCCGGTTTTGTATTCCACTTCTACGGTGGATTTTCCGTCGAAGCTTACATTCGCATTTTTTACCTGTTTGCCGGATGGAGCTGCCGCTTTCGGTTTGAAGGCGTCCAGCTCACCCTTTGCAGAACCGGCCGAAACGGTAATGGGTGAATTGATCATGCCGGTCAGCACAGCACTTCCGAGCTCCTTGCGGGATCCGGTTTCACCGGATATCAGAGAATAATAATTGACCGTATATTTGGCACCCCACATGGCGTATAATGTGGTGTCCGTCGTAAACTCAATGTTTTTATCGCCCGGTGCATAAGTAGTACCGGTTCCGTCCGGCTTTGTGTTCCAGCCGAGAAAAAACACAAATACTTTCCAAAGGGTTGCCGGCTCGGTCCCTCTGGACCGTCTTTCAATCATCATGAACTCATCGCCGATATTTCCGGCAACCGTCCGGTTATCGCGAATGTGTTCTCCAAAGACCTGCGTGACATGCGCAAGTCCGTTTGCCTTAATATTCTCTACATTGCTGTCGGCCGGTATGGTTGTCTGGCAATGAAAGGTATATGTGCTATAGCTGGGAAGCAGGGTTTTTATACCGGTTGTATCGATAACCGGGATGTTGTCGCTGTAGTGAATTTTCGGAGACGTCGCCAGCGTCGTCATGGGAAACAACGATACCAGCATCAGCATAGACAAAAGGATGGCTAATACTCTTTTTTTCATGGGTTTTCTCCTCTTTTTTTACAAATTTTGTGTTCATGTTATTATAAGCCCAAATAGATTGACACGCAATCTTTTTCACTTTCACGTCTACTTTTTTCATGAGAAAAACTCTGCCGTTTTACCGGCAGAGTTTTTGTCTGTTAGTGAATGTCCACCGGAACCCAGAAATGATTGCCGTAATAGTCGGTAACACGATAGGTCACATTCAGTTCCTCATTATCGAGTTTCCGGTTTTCCAGTTTCATGTTGTCGGAAGCCTCAAACGCATCCCCTAAGGAATAGGTGGCGGAATAGGTTCCGTCTAAGTTGTAATAATCGCAAAGAAGTTCGATGGAATCGCCGGACTTGATTTCGATATCGCCTTTGGCCTGCACGTCACAGGTATCCTCGTAAATCGGATAGGCACCGGTGACCTCGCCCTTCGGGCAATAGGTCTCATCAAAAACCACGCGGAGATTCACAAATTCGCCGTTTAAGAGGGCCGGAATACGGCCTTCGGTCACATAGCTGCCGTCGGCGCGCTCTTTATCGGAAACCAAATAGTAAGCACACACATGACCGTCCAGGGTCAGCCAGGTTCCGTCATATTCCATCAGCACCGCGTTATCATCCAGCCAGTCAAAGGTGTTGTCAAAGCCCAGATCCATATAACCGTCGCCGTCTTTCACAAACACGTTGAGCTCCAAGGTGTCAACGAGTCCCCATTCTTCATCCGTCAGGTTCAAAACGGACTTGCCGTCTTTCTCCGTAACACGCAGACGGGAAGCATCCAGCGCCATTTCGGTTAAGTTTTCTTTCTGGGCGGCAATCAAATCCGTATCGACCCAGTCTAAGTCTGCCGGCAGAGAACGTCCGGACAGGCTGCCGAGCAGGGAAGCAATGGTTCCGATATCGAGACCGTTACCGGCTGAGGAGGAAGAAGAACCGCCGCCGAGGAACGTGCCCAAAAGGGATCCGAGCGGGCTGGAGCCGGAAGATGCGGCAGAGGACCCGGCAGAGCCCAAATAGCCGTTTAAGAGGGTGGTCAGCAAGTCCCCTCCGGAAGAGGAGGTGGGCTGCTGGGAAGCACTGCCGATCAGCTGTCCCGCGAAATCGAGACTTGCAAAGGATTTGATACAGTCCGCATACTCGGGGTCCATATCCAGCTTGTCATACTCCGCCGTCACCTGCTTGACGGATTTCGTATTCTCGTACGGAAAGTAGATGCTGACACCGTAGGAATCGGACAGAGTCGTTTTATTGTATTTCACACTGGAGCGAAGCGCACTTGCCAAGTCTTTGGCTTCTTTGGTGCCGAGTCGTTTGGCAAGGTCCACCAAATCTATCTGATTGATCTTACTGCTCCTTGCAAACTGTCTGACATTCGCCCGAGCTTCGGAAACCTTCTTATAGTCATTCTTCTTAATCATATCGGATGTGGAAGAAGCGAATTTGTTAAAGGAAGAAGGAATGGTTCCCTCCATCTCTGCCAGGTCAATGACCGAAAGGGTAACACCGGCACTGGGAGAAGCCGATGTGGAAGCCGCCACAAAGTCGTCGATAATGTTTTTGGAAACATCCACGGTCGCCATGGACGAGTCTTCCGAAAGCTTTTGAAGCCAGGAGGTATAATACCAGCCGGTACCGGGCTCGGTTTCCTCGGAAGCAATCAAATAATCTGCGTACTGATCACACACCAAAGCGGTTTCCAAAGTGGCCATCAGGCAGGCATCGAAGCCGATAAAGTCAAAGGTAACACCGGCTTTTTTCAGTGCATCGGAGAACATGGCCAATGTCATCGAACCGCTGTTTGGATTCTTTTCGTCATAGCCGTAGCCGGAAAGACTTCCGCCGCCGTGGTCCCACATAATGAGACAGTTACGCGTAGCATCGAATTTTTTGTCGCAGTACTGAATGAATTTTGTCAGGTTATTCGGGTCGGTCATGGAAGATGTGCCGAAGTTTTCTTCCAGCGGCACCATGTGTCCCGTTTCCACCTTGAAGATCTGATTCCGGCTGGAGGAAATGTTGGACTTTCTCCACTGTTTACAGCCACCGGTCATAACGATTACGTTAACGTTATCACCGATTTTGGATTTCATCATTTCATCCAAATCCGCCGAGGCCATGCCGTGTTTGGATTCAAGATCCGTACCGCACATATATATCATGACATTAACGATGTCTTCTCCGTTTCCGACAGGCGTTACCCGTTTGGCACGGGCCGCCGGATCGACGGAATAGTCCACTTTGCTGTAAGATGCATTCGTATCTATATGACCGGAGCCGGATTCCCCGCCTCCGCCGCCGAGCAGGCCGGACAGAAAGCCGCTTCCGCCGCCTTTCAGCATAAAGATGGCAATAATAACGATAATGACAATGCCGCCGAGGCCGAGACCACGACTCGGCACACCGCGATTGCCACCTCCGTCACTTCCGGAGCCGCGACCACCGGACCCAACCGGGCCGGACGTGCTAACGCGTCTGCCTCTTCCGGCGTGGACCGTACCGCTGCCGACTGTCTTTCCTCTGCTATGAGGTCTGTTTCCCTGTTGCATATCCTTTTCCTCCAAATTATCTACTGGAATTGATGGTATATAGTTTACAAGTTTCTTTGCTTATTTTCAAGTGTCAGCGAACTTCTTCCAGCATGAAAAGATAGTCTTTGACCTCTTCCAAATGAGAAGCAAGAAGCTGCTTTTCCGTTTCCGTCAGTAGCTCTCCCGTGATTGCATCCGCATGCTCCACTGCAAAAGAAAACGAATCGTAATTCCCCGCCAGAATCAAAATCTGCGGGCCGAGGCTCCAGGCATATTTCATGGCTGCCAAGAGCAAATCCGCCTGACTTTCCGTATCAAACGGTTTACACCAGCTTTTTTGATATTTTTTGCGGGCCTCGGCATCTTACCCAGGAATGAAAGCTCGGTCAATCATGGACTTCATTCCGAGAAAGCCGATACCTCGTTTGTTTATTTCTTCAAACAGATTTTTGCCGTACCCGATGGCCATATGCATCTGCCAGTTCGTCGGGAACAAAACCGTATCAAAGGGGGTACAGTTCCAGCGCTTTCAAAGCCGCTTTTTCACAGTGAGCCGTAAATCCGACGTGACGAATCACCTTTTGGGATTTCATTTCGTCCATCAGTTTCATAACCCCATCATCCGCAAAAGCGTGTTCTACGTCATCCAAACTGATCAGCGCATGCATTTGATAGTTGTCGAGATAATCGGTGTGAAGGGTTTTGGGCGACTCTTCAAGTTCCCGTTTCGCATTATCATATTGCCGCTCGATGGTTTTGGCGGAAATGTAAATATCCTTACGGTACGGAAGAAGAGATTTACCAAGGCGCATCTGGGAGTCTCCGTAGGTCGGCGAAATGTCAAAATAGTTTATGCCTTTTGAAACGGCCCAGTCCACCTGCAAATCCGACTGTGCCTGTTTGTCACCCTGAAATTCTTGACACTCCCCACACCTAAAGGTGGGGGATTCTTGGTTCGCTGACCGTAGCCTTCATCATGAGAGGTCTTACATGGTCTCCCCAAGCGTATAGGTTTGGGTGTGTCCCACCCTACCATATAAACAAACTATGCCAACAGG
>JAZUDZ010000033.1:0-3550 GCA_045639905.1 Acutalibacteraceae bacterium | reverse complement strand
CATAAAAAAGACAGCCGCACGTGAGCGGCTGCCTGAAAATGTAATGCGCTGCTAAACTTCTACGCCTCCATTTTGGAGGCGAGCCAGTAGGCGTCCCTTTTAGGGACTATTCAAACCACTAGTTTACTAGTGGTTATGATTTTGTATTAGATTTCGTAATCGATACAGCTTCTGGACAATCGTACCGGCCGCATAAAAGCACCGACGGCTTTATGATCGGGATGTACAATGTATGTGTTTAAATCTTCGAATGAAGCAAAATCGCTGACGAGAAGCAGGTCATAGTTTGTATCACTGGCACGTTTGTCGTTTATATGTGTTTCGGAAGACAAAATCTGCGGAATCTTTTCCGGAAGGGCGTCCAGCATGTTTTTTGTAATAGCTACATTCTCTGCTTTTGTTCGGCCTTCGGCTTCTTCTTTGAATTGAAACATAACAATATGACGAATCATTGTAATCACCTCTTTGAAAATATAGCACAAATTTGATAAAAAGTCACGCATGTGGAAAATTTTGTACATGAAATGTGATAATATGTGGACAATGGCTAAAGGAGGTATACATATGAGATTGGATTACATAATACTTGGGGTACTTTTGGTGGTTCTGGTGTTGCAAATTCTTTTGCTTGTGAAAAAGCAAAGAGAGCAGGATGGAACGGAATGGAGGCGGTCTCTGGAGGAGAAGTCCCGTCAGAATGCGGATGATTTGCGCCGTTCAGAACAATCTATCAGCCAGAGAATTGATGCGGTGAAAGACCAGTTTCCAAAACTCAAAGAAGAGGTTTTGCAACAGCAAAATGATAGTCAGCAAAAATTGTTTTCCGTTCTCCAGGAACAGACAGAACGTGTGAATCGAACTCTATCGGAAAGTGTGGCCCGCCTGCAGGAGGGAAACGAGCAAAAACTGGAGCAGATGCGGCAAACGGTTGACGAGAAACTGAACGCCACACTGGCAACTCGTTTGGATACAAGTTTCAAAACGGTTGGAATGCAACTGAAAAGTGTGTATGAGTCTCTCGGACAAATGAAACAAATTGCCGGAGAGGTAGGAAACCTGCAAAGAACATTAAATAATGTCAAAACACGGGGAACATGGGCCGAAGTCCAACTTGGTCAGATTCTTCAAGATATTCTAACACCGGATCAATTTGCGGAAAATATTAGTCCAAAAGGAGATCAGCATCGAGTTGAATATGCGATTCGCATCCCCTCAAAAGAAGATGATACTCGTTATTTATGGCTTCCGATTGACTCGAAATTTCCTCAGGAAGCGTATGCACGGCTGTGTGATGCGTCCGAACGGGGAGATAAGGCGGGAGAACAGGATGCTGTTAAAGAGCTGGAACATTTTGTAAAAGACCAGGCTGCGAAAATATCCAAACTGTATTTGGATGAATCGGTTACAACGAATTTTGCCATAATGTTCCTTCCGACAGAGGGCCTATATGCGGAGGTGCTTCGTCGTCCGGGTCTAACAGATTATATACAGCGAACGCATCGTGTTGTGGTTTGCGGACCGACAACATTGTCCGCCTTTTTAAACACCTTGTCTCTTGGGTTTAAAACGATTGCGCTGGACCGTCACGCTTCAGAGGTTTGGAAGGTGCTGGGGGCGACAAAAGAACAGTATGCCAAGTTTGGTGACTTGCTTTCTAAAGCCAAAAAGAAAGTTGAGGAAGCAGGAAACGCCCTGGAGGCGGCTGAAAATCGTTCTGCGCAAATTCAAAAGAAACTACGGTCGGTTGAGCAGTTGAATGCAGGGGAGGATAGCGACGCTTTGCTGGGGCTTGATTCTTCTTCGGATTTTGCAGACTATCTAATTTCAGAAGAATAAGCAAAAAGGACTCGGCTATGGCCGAGTCCTTCTTGCTTATATAATTACTTGTTAAGAAATGTCTCTACAATATAGCGGGGACGGTGTTTTGTTTCCAAATAAATTTTTCCGATATATTCGCCGACAATACCAATGGCCAAAAGCTGAAGCCCTCCCATCAGCCAAATGGAAATCATAAGGCTGGACCATCCGGGAACCGTATTTCCCGTAAAGTGTCGGATGAATGAATAGACAATCAGAATAAAGCTTACCAAAATCGACAACAGGCCGGCGCCCGTGACAAACCGAATCGGACGAATGCTGAGTGCGGTAATACCTTCCCAGGCTAATGCCAGCATTTTCTTTAAGGGGTATTTGCTTTCGCCGGCAGTACGGGCTTTACGGTCATAGGTGACGGTTGTGGATTTATAACCCACCATCGGGACCATACCACGGAGAAAAATGTTCACTTCTTTGAACTCGGCAAAACCTTCGAGTGCACGGTTGCTCATCAAGCGAAAGTCGGCGTGGTTAAAGATGACTTTTGCGCCCATTCGCTCCAAAATCCGATAGTATTCTTCGGCGGTAAAACGCTTAAAGAAGGAGTCAGTTTTGCGGGCTGCACGCACACCGTAGACCACATCAAACCCGTTTTGATACGCGTCCACCATTTTGTCTATGGCGTTGACGTCATCCTGGAGGTCAGCGTCCATGCTGATGACGGCATCCGCCTGCCCACGCACGGTCATAAGACCGCAAAGCAAGGCATTTTGATGGCCGCGGTTGCGACTGAGTTTGATACCGAGAACCCACGGGTTAACATCATATAAATTTTGAATAATATTCCAAGTTTGGTCTTTGGAACCATCGTCAACAAAGACAATCCGACTGGTGTCTGTGATTTTTCCTTCTGCTAAAAGCTGCTCCATTTTGTTTGTCAAAATGGAGACGGTTTCCGGAAGTACTTCTTCCTCGTTATAACAAGGAAGGACGATGTACAATTTTGTCATAGGAATTCACCTTATTTTCTTTTGCTAGTCAATTGTTTGCAATATGCTAAAATGTTGTCCTTTTCTTCTGCGGAGAAAGTGTGAAAATACTCCAAAATCTCTTTTTCCCTGTCCAAAGAATCATTGCCTTTCGGGGCAATTGTGTCGGAAAGATCTAGAAGAAGCAAATATTCCGGATTGCCGGGGCAATAGAGCTGAACGAGTTTTCTTAACGATTCTAAGGACGGGGAGGATTTCCCGGATTCGTAGTAGGAGTATGAGGAGCGGGAAATGTGGAGGACTTTGGAAACACTTTCTTGCGACATTCCGGCAGCAGTTCGAAGCAAACCAAGCCGCTGACCGAAAATTTGCTGTAATGTTTGTTTCAAAATCAACACTCCCTTCTTGTTCTCGATTATAGCATACGTCGATTTTTTATACAAGAGTTTATCCTGAAGGGTTGACTGCAGTCAAAAGGTTTGATATAATGACCGAGTTATATGCTACTGTGGCTCAGCAGGTAGAGCAGCTCACTCGTAATGAGCAGGTCGTCCGTTCGAATCGGATCAGTAGCTCCAAAAAAGCACTCGAAGAATTTTCGAGTGCTTTTTTCAGTATGACGGGCATACCAATGCTCTGTGGTGAAAGTCCACCGAGGCGTAGTTACCGACGAACTCAAAAGCGACTTGCAAGTTTCACACTGTGAGGTGTGGGAGAGAAGAAGCAATAGCGAAATCGTAGCCTGA
>JAZUDZ010000032.1:0-19226 GCA_045639905.1 Acutalibacteraceae bacterium | reverse complement strand
CTTTGCATATCTTGGGTCAAGTAAAGGTTTTCCGTCCTTATCGACAAGAACAGTAAGACCGCCAATATTAGTCCAATGAGCCATTAAATACTGGACACCGGTCTCCTTGTCAACAATGATACGTGTGCCTTCCATCAAGCCATTCTTTTCAATAAATTCAAACCTGTTATCCATTTCAGGTTCCCCCTCAAATTCTGATTTGTTAATATATCTCATACTTGATGTTACTGATCAATCGAAAAACATCCTTATCAACCTGTGGCTTTTCTCTCTGCCTCTTTCTCTTTTATCATCTTATGCGCCGAGTTTTTCTATAAGATTCGCAAGGAACTTGCGCAGCATCAGGACATCTTTCATATCAAGATTTTTGTCGGCATTCACATCCGCATTCGGCTGATTGATCTCGGCAGAAAGTCCTGCCAGGAATTTACGAATCATCAAGACATCTTTCATATCAACGGCACCGTCGCCGTTGGCATCACCGATTCCTGTGTCCGGCTCGGTCGGGTCGGGCTGCTCCGCGGCTTTTTGCACCGCAATGGCTTCCAGTCCGGCCTCGGCGAGGGCCACCACATCTTCCGTGGTCTCCGCCTTGTCAATACTCATAATATACTCGTCGGCAATCGCTTTCACTGCATCCGACGGATTCTCCCCGGCAGCATCGACCAGCATTCCCTTCGCCGCATCTTTTGCCGCTTCCAGCACTTGCGGTTTCAGCACCTCAATCATCGCCTGAAGCACCTCGATTTTCTGTTCAGCCTGCTCAAGCCGCTCCCGGGCCTCTTTAACACCTTGCTCGGCCTGTTTCAGCGCCTCATCTTTTTCAGCGACCGTGCCGGTGAGTTCCTCAATCTTTGCCTGTCCGGCTTTGATTTCCGCGTTTGCCGTTTCAAGATCCGCTTTTGCCGTATTGAGTTGGCTTGTCACGGCTGTAAGTGCCTCTTGTTTTTCCGCAATGGTCGCCTCTTTATCTTTAATGGTGCCATTCAGTTCATCCATCGCAGTGTTTGCCTTCGCGAGATCTTCCTCCGTCTGTCTCAGCACCGCTTCCATCGCTTTTTGATTCGCTTCGGCGGTCAGCTGCCGTTCCACTGCATGGTGCGCCGCATCAAACACGTTGTCAAAAACCGTCGTGTCGGTGCCGAATAATATCAGTTCCCTTGCGTCTTCAACAATTGCCAGAACCGCATCAGACGGATTTTCCGGCAACAAACCTTCCAGTTCCGAAAGCCACCGTTCGCGGTCATCCTGCAGATTGATGGCCGGACCGTAGTGGTTTAGTGCCCTCTCGACGTCAAGTAGGTCTTCCGCCGCGTTCAGCACTTCCTTAAATTCGAGAACCAGCGCCTTGACGTTCTCGGAATACTTGTCCGACGCCAAAATCATCTCACATGTGGCAAGAAGCCCGTCTCGTGTCTCTTCAAACTCTGCCTCTTTTTGGGCCTCCATATCCGAGAGTCCCCGTTCTTTTGCGGCGGCAACATCCTGAAGCGTCGAGGCCTCCTCCACCGCTTTACACGCGCCTTTATAGATTTCCTTAAGCTCTATTGACACGTTTTCGCCCAGCGCCGCGGTGAGGGCCTCTTTTGCCTCACCCTTTGCCTGAATAACTTCTATGGTGACATCGGCTTTCTCCGCCGCTTCGGCGGCCAGCTTTGTCATAATCGCAGCGAATCCGGTTTCTTCCGCGGTTTGCACTTCCCGGATGGTTTCCGCTTTATCCACCTCGTCGCACGCATCATCCAAAATCGTCTGAACCGCGTCTGACGGATCCTCGCCCGCCGCTTCTGTCAACGCGGCTTTTGCGGCAAGTTTCGCATCCGCGAGATTTTCCTCTTCCCGAGCCAGCAAATCTTCCAGTGCTTTCTGATTTGCCTCAGCGGCCAGCTGTCGCTCCACCGCCTGGCTTGCGATATCAAACACATAGCTGAAGACCCACATATCCTCGCCATTCTCAATCAGTTCACACGCATCTTCGACAATCGACGTCACCGTAGCGGACGGCTTCTCGGGTAATAGTCCCTCCAGCTCGGCCACCCAGTGATCGCGCGCCATACGCAGTCCGAGCGCCGGCGCATACATATCCACCACATTGTCGATATCTTTAAGCGTTTCGGCCGCGTTCAGGCCTCTCACAAACTCCCGCGCGATTGCTTTGACCGCATCGGAATATTCGTCCGACTCCAAGATTCTCTCGCACCCGGGAAGATACTCCGCTTTTCTCGCTTCGAGTTCCGTCGCTTTTTGGGTTTCAACATCGGACAGCCCCTGCTCTTTTGCGGCCGCGACGGCATCCAGCGTCAAGGCTGCATCCACCTCCGTGCATGCATGATTCAAAATCGACGCAAGCGTATCGGATGGCTTTTCGCCCACCGCCGCCACAAGTTCGGCCTTTGCCTCGCCTTGTGCTTTGGTAACCGCTATGGCGGTGGCTATCAACGGACCATCACAATCATCGCAAATAAAGTCACCGTCGTATGTGTGCGCTGCCGCAACTTCACACCGTGCGCATTTGTGCAGCGTTTCATCCACAAACTGCCAATCGTGGCCAAGCGGCGCAACGTATCCGCCGCCCCCCTGTGCTTTCCACGTGGCAAAGGCCTCGGCATCACCAATATACTTGTCCGCCGCAAAAGAAACGTCGGAATAATAGATCTCGTTCAAGGGGTCAAAATAACACGCCGCATTCCCGGCATCGGTACATGTCGGGGCAGTCCCCGGAATCATATAGTTAATATACCGTGTACTGCCATCCGTTACCGATGTGCAAGCTTTCGCAACCGACACACTTCCGCAAAAGGCTTCATATCCCGCGCCGATAGGCACGGCATCCTGGCCCGCCGTTGCTTTTATATAGCCACCGGAGAGGGTAACGGCACCGCAAGTGCTTCCATAACCTCCGCTGCCGATGCCGGCACCGGATTCCCCTCCCTGCGCCGTCACTATACCGCCGGAGATGGTAATGGCACCGCAAACGCTCGAATGATCTCCACCGCCGATGCCGGCACCGGATTGCCCTCCCTGCACCGTCACTATACCGCCGCGGATCGTAATATTGCCGCAGATGCCGCAGTTGCTTCCGCCAATCCCGGCGCCAAATAGACCGCCTGTTGCCGTCACATTACCGCCGTAAATCGCAATACTTCCGCAAATACCACCGCCGTCGGCGCCGATACCGGCACAGTAAGTCTCTGCCCCCGGCACAACAAGCTTGCCCATCGCATCCTTGTCGTTCGACTGCGCATAGATGGAGAGATTATTGCGAATATTCCAAGAGATACCTTTTTTTGCCGTCAGCGTTGCACCGTCTGCCAAAATGAGATTCACATTATCCAAAATCTCAATGCGGTCTTCAAATACCACATTTCCTTTTATGATGTTCCAGCCGGAACGAAATCCATATTTCGGCTCTACGACTTCAAAGACATCCCACACTTCACGCTCTATATCCACTTTGCCGGTGGTTTCGTTATAATCCAGATAAGTTGCGCGAACGGATCCACAGCGATCACACTCGTTGTCATGGTTTTCATCTATGTGGGAAAGCGCAGGCAAATAGCCGTCGCCCCCCTCTGCCTTCCATGCATCATAATCGGAAAGGACGGTTTCGCCGTCTTCATCAAGAAAGAACTTGCCGCAAACCGGACATTTCCAGCAACTATCAAATCCGTTTTGCGTGCAAGTCGGCCCTTTTCCCAAAACCGGCACGATTTCGTCCGTACAAACATGGCTGTAATGCGAGCAGAAATAAGTTGTGTCCGCCTCCGGTGTGGAAACGGCTCTGGCGTCCGAGCGGTTCTCGAGTTGTCCTCCCCAGCCGCTGTTAATGGTCATAGACTGCATGGCGTCTTGTCCTACGCTTTCCGCATCGTTTTCCGCCGGAAAGCGCACCGAATATGGTGTGTCCACACCCTCAACCTCTTCGTTCAAAAAGGTAATATTGCTACCCCAAAACATACAGGAATAACATTCCTTCGGCAAATTGGTTGCCGGAAGGCACAAAGCATATACCGGTGATTGCAACGCCTTGCAGTTTCCGAACATACAGTAGTAGCAGTCTTCTGCCAATGTTGTTGCCGGCAGTATCGGCGTACTTCTTAATGCCGTGCAATTATAAAACATCGTATTATAACAACTGGTTTTCAGTGTAGTTGCCGGAAGGTCCGGAGGGGTTGTCAATGAGCCTTCGTTGTATTCAAACAAACCCTTAAAACAATAATCGGACGGGATGGTGTCACTCGGGTTGTACGCATTTAACAAGGTCATTATGTTTCCGCTCGCAGCAACCTTTCCCTCCAAAACGAACTTGTGATAATTCTCGTCATTGACCGCGAATGTCTGGTTTTCTTCCTTTGCCTTCAAATACATCTTGTCGCCGGCATTCGGTAGGAGAATTGTCGCACCAACGGTGTAATCCATCCATGTAACACCACCGTCCGTCGAATAGGAAAGAGACACACTCGGTATATATCCGTTATGCCCTTCCTTGGTCAGCGTTACGGAGGAGTCTTCCGCTTCGGCCGTAAAGCAAAGACAGTTCGGTGTCGTTCCGGTTTGCGCCGCTACGGGTATCACAAACGCCGGAAGTGACAAAATCACCATCACCACCGCCAAAAGCATCGCCAAAATACGTTTTTTCATATCCATCATCCTCGTTTCATCCACGGTTTCTATTTGTTTTCTTTATTTTTTTGTATATATATAGTCAGTATACCACAACAACCGAAAAAACACAAAAAAGCAGTAGAGATTTCTCTCTACTGCTTTCTCTTTTGTCATCTTATGCGCCGAGTTTTTCTATAAGATTTGCCAGGAATTTACGGATCATCAAAACGTCCTTCATATCGATGGAGCCGTCTTCGTTCACGTCGGCGTTTGCCTTTTCCATCTCGTCGGAAAGTCCTGCCAGGAATTTACGAAGCAGCAAGACGTCTTTCATATCAACCGCTCCGTCACCGTTGGCATCACCCAGAAGCACGTCAACGGACGGCTCCTTTTCTTTTTCGAGCTGCTTAGCAATGGCGGCAAGACCCGCTTCCTTGGCAGCCGTAACGGCGTCCACGTTCTCACAGGCATTCACCGCATCTTTAGCTGCAGCGACAATCGCCGACAGTTCTTCAGACGGATTCTCACCTGCCGCGTTATCAAACGCGGCGCTTGCGGCTTCTTTGGCAATGGCCAGTGCCTGTTCGTTTCCTTCCGCAATCAGCTGCTTCGCAATGGCGGCAAGACCGGCTTCTTTGGCTTCTCCGACTGCTTCGATAGTATCGCTCTTTTCAACAGCATCCACGGCGTTTTTCAGGATTTCGGAAAGCGCATCCGACGGCGTATCTCCCGCCGCCTGATTCAAAGCGTCTTTGGCCTCTTTCTTGGCATCCGCCAATGCTTTTTCGTTTGCTTCTTTTTGAAGCTGTGCAGCTATGGCAGAGAGACCTGCTTCTTTGGCAGCTGTGACGGCGTCCACGTTCTCGCAGGCGTTCACCGCGTCTTTAGCCGCAGCAACAATCCCCGACAGTTCTTCGGACGGATTCTCACCTGCCGCGTTATCCAGTGCCGTGTTGGCGGCCTCTTTGGCAATGGCAAGTGCTTTTTCGTTTCCTTCCGCAATCAGCTGCTCGGAAATGGCGGAAAGGCCGGCTTCTTTGGCTTCTCCGACTGCCTCGATGGTTTCGCTCTTTTCAACGGCCTCCAAGGCTTCTTTCAGAATTTCGGAAAGCGCATCCGACGGCGTGTCTCCCGCCGCCTTTGTCAACGCGTCTTTGGCCTCTTTCTTGGCGCCGGCTAGAGCTTTTGCATCTGCTTCTTTTTGAAGCTGTGCAGCTATGGCGGCAAGGCCCGCTTCTTTGGCAGCCGCAACGGCGGCCACACCCTCACAGGCATCCACCGTCTCTTTGGCAGAATCCACAATTTGCATCACATCTGTCGACGGATTCTCACCGGCTGCATCGGTAAAGGCCGTTTTTGCATCCGCTTTCGCTTCAGAGAGTTCTTCCAGATATTCGCCGATGGCAGCAAGTCCGGTCGACTTGGCCAGAGCGACATCGTTGAGTGTTGTCGCTTCGTTTACGGCCGTTTTGGCATCATCCAAAATCGCCGTCATATCGTCCGATGTATTGACGCTCGCCGCTTCGGTGAGGGCCGAAATCGCTTCTGCTTTTGCTGCCGCCAAAGCTTCCGCTGCGAGCTGTGTCTTAATTTTATCAAGCCACTCTTCTTTGGCATCGCTCACATCCGAAAGGGTATCCGCCTTATCGACCGCATCAAGAGCGTCACTTAAAAGTTCGGCCACTTCGGTCGACGGATTTTCGCCGGCTGCATCGGCAAGGGCCGTTTTCGCAGCCACTTTCGCTTCAGAGAGATCTTCCAAATAGGTGTTAATGGCCGCAAGTCCGGTCGTTTTGGCCAAAGCAACATCGTCGAGTGTTGTCGCTTCGTTTACGGCCGTTTTGGCATCATCCAAAATCGCCGTCATATCGTCCGACGTATTGACACTCGCCGCCTGGGTGAGAGCCGAAATCGCTTCTGCTTTCGCTGCCGCCAAAGCTTCCGCCGCAAGCTGCGCCTTGATTTTGTCAAGCCATTCTGCTTTTACACCGCTCACATCCGAAAGGTTATCCGCCGCTTCGATCGCATCAAGGGCGTCGCTTAAAAGTTCGCCCACTTCGGTCGACGGTTTTTCACCGGCTGCATCGGCAAGAGCCGTTTTTGCAGCTGTTTTCGCTTCAGAGAGATCTTCCAAATAGGCGTTAATGGCCGCAAGTCCGGTCGTTTTGGCCAGGGCGACACCGTCGAGTGTTGTCGCTTCGTTTACGGCCGTTTTGGCATCGTCCAAAATCGTCGTCATGTCGTCCGATGTGTTAACGCTCGCCGCCTCGGTGAGGGCCGCAACTGCTTCTGCTTTCGCTGCCGCCAAAGCTTCCGCTGCAAGCTGTGCCTTAATTTTGTCAAGCCATTCTGCTTTTACGTCGCTCACATCCGAAAGGTTGTCAGTCGCTTCGATTGCATCAAAAGCATCGCTTAAAAGGGCTGTCATTTCCGTCGACGGTTTTTCACCGGCTGCATCGGCAAGGGCCGTTTTCGCAGCCTCTTTCTCTTCGGAAAGTTCTTCCAGATATTCGCCGATGGCCGCAAGTCCGGACGCTTTGGCCAAAGCAACATCGTCGAGCGTTGTCGCTTCGTTTACGGCCGTTTTGGCGTCGTCCAAAATCGACGTCATATCATCGGATGTGTTGACGCTCGCCGCTTCGGTGAGAGCCGAAACCGCTTCCGCTTTCGCCGCCGCTAAAGCTTCTGCTGCGAGTTGTGCTTCGATTTTTTCGAGCCATTCTGCTTTTGTATCGCTCACATCCGTAAGGCTGTCCGCCTTATCGACCGCATCCAGAGCGTCGCTTAAAAGCGAGGCCACTTCCGTCGACGGCTTTTCGCCCACCGCGGCACTGAGTGCCGTAGCCGCGTCCTCTTTGGCGGTTTCTAATAAGACGCCTTCACATACGTCACAAATATAATCTTCCGTACCCGTATGGGCTTCGGTCGCCTTGCACCGCGAACACTCGTGAATGGTTTCGTTGACATATTGCCAATCGTGGCCAAGCGGCGCAACGTATCCGCCGCCTCCCTGTGCTTTCCACGTGGCAAGGGCGTCGGCATCACCGATGAGGTTGTCCTCCGTAAACGGGAAGGACGTATAGAAGTTCCCGCTGACGGAATCCTTCACATAGGCCAGTGTGCCTTTGGTTGTGCAAGTCGCATCAACCTTTGCAATTTCTTCATAGTTGATATATTGCGTGTTGCCTTTTATTACGGATGTACAGGAGCTGTCAATGGACACCTCCGTTATATTATCGGAAAAATAACCGGAACCAATCGGTTCGGCATCTTCTCCGGCCACCGCTTTAATATACCCGCCGGTAATGGTCACTTTACCGCAGGCCGCACCAAAGCCGCTGCCGATACCGGCGGCAGAAGCGCCAGCCAGGGCTGTCACAACACCGCCGCGAATGGTAATGTTTCCGCAGGCGTTGCGAAGTCCGCTGCCGATGGCAGCAGCATGATATCCGCCTTGTACGGTTACCATACCGCCGTAAATGGCCAGGTTACCGCAGTTGCCTTCATAAGGAGTTCCGATTCCGGCCATGTTTTCGGTCAGACCCGCCGGCACAATCAGTTTACCCATCGTGCCCGCATCATTTGAGTGCGCATAAACGGCAAATTCGCCGTCAACCGCTAAGGAAATACCTTTTTTCGCGGTCAGCGTTGCACCGTCTGCCAAAATCAGTTTGACATTTGCCGGCAGTTCCAGGCGATCTTCAAATTCCACGCTTCCTTTGACGACGTTCCAGCCGGAAACAAACGCATCATCCGCATCGTCAATCAAATTGGCGCCCCACAGATCACACTCCGTATCCACTTTGCCGGTCGTCTCATTAAAGTCCAGATAGGGTGCGTGAACCGCTCCGCAAACGTCACATATCTCGTCTTCGTTTTCGTCCGGATGCGGAACCGTCGTCAGATATCCGTCGCCGTCCTCTGACAGCCACACACCAAGTGCATCCGCATCTCCGATGAGGCTGTCATCCGCAAACGGAAGCGATGCATAGTAGTTTCCGCTGATATAGTCGACGCAATAGCCCAAAGTGCCGCCGGTCGTACAGGTCGGCTCCACACCCTCAATTTCCTCATAGTTAACATATTGCGTGTTACCTTTTGTCACCGACGTACAGGTCAGTTCGGAGATACTCACTTCAACGGCTTCGGAATCGACTCCCGCTCCGATGGGCTGCGCATTCTCGTTTCCGGTTACCGCTTTTATGTAACCGCCCGTAATGCTCACCTTGCCGCAAGAGGCCTCAAGTCCCGCGCCAATACCGGCACCGTCGCCGGTGCTAGCAGCGTTGACAATGCCGCCAAAGATGGAAATGTTGCCGCAAGAGGAGTTGCTTCCGCTGCCGATACCGGCACCGTCGCTTCCGCTTGCTGCCTCAACAATGCCGTCGTAAATGCTGATATTTCCGCAGCTTGACGAGTGTGCTCCGCTACCGATACCGGTTGAACAATGCTCGCCTTTTGCCGTCACAATACCGCCGAAAATGAGAATGTCACCGCATTCGCCCTGGTCTCCGGCGCCGATACCGGCGGCAGCCACTCCACCGTAAGAGGTTACGGATCCTCCATAAATGACAATGGACCCGCATGTGCCGCCGTCTTCACTGCCGATGCCGGCAAAGAACTTGAACACACCGCCACTGGGCACAATGAGTTTGCCCATGGTGTCCGGATCAACCGATTGTGCAAAGATGGCAAAACTGCCGTCTTTGGACACGGTAATACCCTCGTCAGCGGTCAGTGTGGCACCGTCCGTCAGAATAAGGTTCACGTCTGCCGGAAGATCAATGCGGCTTATGAATTCCACGTTGCCTTCCACAACATTCCAACCGGTAACAAACGCATCGTCTGCATCATCAATTACGTTGAACTGATCCAGCAAGGTATATGTTTTATCCATCTTGCCGGTGGATTCGTTAAAGTTTAAATACTTCGGAAGCGTCTCTTCACAAACATCACATGTCCCGTCATCGTTTTCATCGGTATGATGAGAAACCTTTGGCAGATAGCCGTCGCCGCCTTCCGCTTTCCATAAAGCCAGTGCCGCATCATTGCCGATGAGGTTGTCTTCCGTGAACGGGAACGAAGCATAATACCCGCTGCTGACATTGTCTATGAAATAGGCCCGCGTACCGATAGCGGCACAAGTCGGCGCCACTTCTGCAACCGGCTCGAAGTTTATATATCGTACGCCATCGATTGTTTTGGATGTGCAGGAACTGTCAACAGACACCTCCACGGTGGTTTTCCACCCGGCTCCGATCGGCTGGGCATTAACGCCCGGCGTCGCCTGAATGTATCCACCCGTAATCGACACGCCGTCACAGGAGGCATTAAAACCGGAACCGATTCCGGCACCGAAATCGTGCCCGCCGATTGCCGTGACAAAGCCTCCGGAAATGGTAATGTTGCCGCAGGAGCCCTCGTAAGAAGATCCGATGCCGGCCCCGTACATGCTGCCTTGCGCCGTCACATTGCCACCGCAAATCGTAATATGATTACAAGAGGAAATACCACGTCCGCACCCGATACCGGCAGCATCCTCTCCTCCAATTGCTTCCACATTACCGCCGAAAATCTCTACGCCGGCACAGGAAGCATCGCTTCCGGCACCAATGGCAGCGCTGCGATATCCACCATGGACATGAAGATTACCGCCGTATACGGAGATTTTTCCGCAGTCTCTGTTTTTATCCGTACCGATACCGGCTCTATGACTGGTAACGTCATCCGGTATGGTGATTTTACCCATCGTATCCGGATCGTCCGATTGGGCATAGATGGAAAGGTCTCCATCGGTCGCCACGGAAATACCGTTATCCGCCGTCAGTTCAGCTCCGTCCGCCAGGATAAGATCCACATCCTTCGGGAGGACGATGCGGCTGTCAAACGTCACATTGCCTTTCACGATATTCCAGCCGGTAACAAACGCATCGTTTGCATCGTCAATCACATTAAACTGATCCAGTACGATCCGCTTCGCATCCACTTTGCCGGTGGATGCGTTATAATCCAAATAGGTCGGAAGGGTGATTTCGCAAACATCGCAAATTCCGTCTTCGTTTGCATCCGTGTGGGGAAGCAGCGGCAAATAGCCGTCGCCCTCATTTTTCCACGTGTCAAACACCTCGCCGTTACCGATGAGTCCGTCTTCCGTAAACGGGAATTCCGTATAGTAGTTACCGCTTACATAATCACAGTAATACGCTAAGGATCCGGCATTGGCACAAGTCGGCTCCACTGCCTCATGGAATTCGTAGTTTATATACGCTACCGTGCCGTACAGAATATATGTACAAGTATCTTCATCAACCGAAACCTCTACGTGGCCGGCGTTATATCCGGCTCCAATCGGTTCGGACCCTTCTTCTGTCGTTGCCTTTATATACCCGCCCGTAATGGACACCGCTTCACAAGACGCATTGGTCCCGAGGCCGGTGCCGATAGCGGCGCCGCTGTACACGCCTTGGGCGAATACAATACCGTCTGAGAAACGGATGGTTTTGCAGGTTCCGTTGACTCCGCTTCCGATGGCTGCACCGCCTTGCGTGGTCACAAAGCCACCGTAAATCGTGATATCACCGCACGCACCGGCGTATCCGCTGCCGATGCCGGCGCTGGACGCTCCGCCATAAGAGGTAATATTGCCCCCATAAATGGCAATGTCCCCGCATGTTCCGGAATCTTCACTGCCGATGCCGGCATTAAACCCGGCTGCTCCATTTTCCGGCACAACCAGTTTGCCGGCCACTGCCGGATTGTTTGATTGTGCATAAACGGAAAATGTACCGGTTTCCGAAACGGTAATACCCTTCTTGGCTGTCAGCGTTGCACCGTTTGCCAAAATGAGATTCACGTCTTCCGGAAGAACAATACGGTCTTCAAACACCACATTTCCCTTGACGATATTCCAGCCGGTAGCGAACGAATCGGTCGCATCGTCAAGTATCGTCACATCAGACAGCAGGCTTTCCGTTTCCACCCTGCCGGTCGTCATGTCGTAATCCAAATACACCGGAATGACCTCTTTGCAAAGATCACAAACAAAATCTTTATCCTCATCTAAATGGTCTTCCATATGTTCACATCGCGCGCACTTGTGGGTGCTTCCGTCCACATACTGCCAATCATGGCCGAGAGGCGAAACATAGCCGCCGCCTCCTTCTGCCGTCCAGGCAGCAAACCCGGCTGCATCACAAAGGAAGCCGTCTTCCGTAAACGGGAACGATGTATAGCAGCTACCGGTGATGCAATCCTTGATATAGGCCACCGTACCGTTTGTCGTACAAGTCGGCTCAATAGCATCAACCAGCTCGCAGTTAATATATTGCTCTACTCTTCCTTTTATGACAGATGTGCAAGAAGGATCAATTGTCACCAACACAGCACCGGACAGGGCTGCTTCTCCGATCGGTTCGGCATCTGTGTTCCCTGCGATGGCTTTTATATAGCCGCCGGTGATATCAACTCCATCACAATAACCCGTTCCATAACCACTGCCGATGCCGGCACTGTAATCACCGCCAACCGCCAGTATACTGCCTCCGGAAATCTCGATCCCATAGGACGCGCCACCAATACCGGCGCCGTTTTCTCCGCCATAGGCGTTCACAACACCGCCTTTAATGATTACTTTTCTACAGGTTGCTGTTTTGCCGACACCGATACCGGATGCGGATTTGCCGCCATAGGCGTTCACAACACCACCGTAAATCGTAATATTACCGCATGTATGATCAAGGTCGCCATAGGCGCCACCGATACCGGCACCGTGTTCACCGCCATAGGCCGTGATTGCGCCGCCGTAAATCGAGATATTACTGCAAATGCCGCCTTCAACAGGTCCGATACCTGCATTGTTTACACCCACGCCATCCGGCACAATGAGTTTACCCATCGTGGATTCGTCTGCTGACTGTGCATAAATGGAAAAATCACCAAATGACGCTACAGTAATACCTTTTTTGGCGGTCAATGTTGCACCATCTTCCAAGATAAGATGAACTTCTCCGGGGAGCCTAATGCGGTCGTCAAATGTCACATTGCCTTTTACAATATTCCAGCCGGAGGCAAACGAATCCGTCGCCTCATCAATTACATGCTCAACATAGGCATAGTACACCCGGTCGGCTTTGCCCGTTGTCTCGTTATATCCAAGATGCATGGTAAGCGGCACTCGGCACACGTCACACATACCGTCCTTGTCTTCATCCGTGTGGTTTTCCACAAGATTGCACCGCGCACATTTGTGGGTATTTCCGGCAACATAAGCCCAGTTGTGTCCCCACGCATTTCCCTTGTGTCCGGCACCTCCTTCGCCTTTCCATGCAGAGAGTGCATCCTCATCGCCAATCAGAACCTCTGGCGTAAACGGAAATTCCGTATAATAGAGACCCTTGACGGAATCTCTGAAATAGGCCAACGCTCCGGTTGTTGTACAATCTGCTTCCGTTTCCGGGAACAGCTCACAGTTAACATATTGCACGTTGCCTGTTATCGTTGATATACAGGTGGAAGGCATATCCACATCGACATCCGGGTCGGCCAGTTCTCCCGATCCAATCGGGTCGGCATAACTGCCTCCCGCCGTCGCTTTGATGTTACCGCTCGCAATGGTCACTCTGCCGCAGGATGTTGCATAGCCTCCGCCGATACCGGCAGCGCGTTCTCCGCCCTGGGCAATCACAAGCCCGCCGGAAATCACAACACCTTCGCAAGAGGACAGGAAACCGGATCCGATACCGGCGGCTCCGTATCCGCTGCTCGCCGTCACCATTCCGCCGGAAATCATAACTTTTCCGCAGTCTCCCTGGTCGCCGCTGCCGACGCCGGCAGCACCATATCCGCCATTGGCTGTCACAAGGCCACCGTCAATGATAATATTACCGCAACTGCACGTAAAGCCGGAGCCGTAGCCGGAGCCGATGCCGGCGCCACCCACACCGCCTGTCACCGTTACAACACCGCCGTGAATCGCAACGTCGGCGCAGTCCGCTTTATCAGAGGAGCCGATGCCGGGATAATTGTCCGCAACGCCTTCCGGTACGATGAGCTTGCCCATCGTATCCTTGTCGGTCGATTGTGCATAGACGGCAAACCCTCCGTCCTCCGCCACGGTAATTCCTTTTTTGGCGGTTAGGGTTGCGCCGTCCGCCAAAATAAGGTTAACGTCCTTCGGCAGGACAATGCGGTTTTCAAATGTCACATTGCCTTCCACGATGTTCCAGCCGGAAACAAACGAACTCGCTCCGACAGCAACACGATTGGCCCAAACATTTGTGGGCAAATCCACTTCTTTGGAAACTTCGTTATAATCTAAATAGATTGTATGCTTTGCTCCGCACGCGTCGCAAAGACTGTCTTCATCTTCATCCATATGCGATTCGGTGGCTTCACACCGCTGACACACGTGATTTGCATGATCATAATATTGCCAATCGTGACCCAGCGGCGCAATATATCCGTCGCCGTTTTTCGCTTTCCAAATGGCGAGCGCGGTGTTTCCTCCGATAATTCCGCCTTCCGCAAACGGGAATGCCGAGTAGTAGTAACAGCTGACAGGGTCAACGAAATACTCCGAAAAACCACTGTCTGTGCAGGTAGGCTCCGCCATCGGCACTTTGCAGTTGGCGTACGACGAACTGCCTTCTTTCAGCACTACGAAAGAGTCGTCCATGGATACTTCCTCGGCTTCAATGCCATCGGCAAGGGTTCCCGCGGTTGCCTTTATGTGGCCGCCCGCAATCGTTACCTTATAACAGGACGAAGCGGCCGCCCAGCCACTGCCGACACCGGCGGCACCGTATCCGCCTTTCGCGACCACATAGCCGCCGTAAACCGAGACACTTGCGCAGTTGCCGGTATACCCGCTGCCGATACCGGCGGCACCGTATCCGGCATTCGCCGTCACACGTCCACCGTAAATCGAAATATTACCACAGTTTTTACTGTAGATAGCACCGATACCGGCGCTGTGTTCATCCACACCCTCCGGTACAATGAGTTTGCCCATCACAGCCGAATCGGTCGATTGTGCATAGACGGCAAAATCGCCGTCTTCTGCCACCGTAATTCCCTTGACGGCATTCAGCGTTGCACCGTCTGCCAAAATAAGATTAACGTCCTTCGGGAGCACAATACGGTTTTCAAATGTCACATTGCCTTTTACCATATTCCAGCCGGAAACAAACGAGTCCGTCGTCCCGTCGGTAATAATATTATTGACCCAGACCGTACGGCTCAGGTCTGCCTGTCCGGTCGTCTCGTTATAATCCAAATAGGGAGTCGCGGTTGCGCCGCACATGTCGCACAGATGGTCTTCATTTTCGTCCACATGCGATTGTGTGGTTTTGCAGCGCCGGCATATATGTTTGGCACCATCTTGATATTGCCAGTCGTGACCAAGCGGATTTGCCTTGTGTCCGGCACCGCCCTCTGCTTTCCAGGCGGCAAGCGCATCGGCATCGCCGATAAGTCCGCCTTCCGTAAACGGAAAATCTGTATAATAGAGGCCATTGACAGCATCTTTGAAATAGGCCAGAGCGCCGATGTTTGTGCAATCCGCTTCCGTTTCCTCAACCGGGATGCAGTTAATATACAACGCGTCAGCCATATAGCATTTCTCAAAAGAACTGTCGATGGACACCTGGCTGGCTTCAATATAGTTGTCATCCGGTTCCGTGCCGGCCTTGATGAAACCGCCTGTAATCGACACCTTGCCGCATACCGCATCCATTCCTTTACCAACACCGATACCGGCCCCGGACTCTTTGCCCTGGGCAATCACTTGCCCATCGGAGATGGTAATGTCGCCGCAGCTACTGTTAAAACCGGTACCGATACCTGCCGCGGCAAATCCTCCCTTGGCTGTCACAATACCGCCGGAGATGGTAATGGAACCACAGGATGCTTCAAAAAATCCGCTTCCGATGCCGGCAGCACCATATCCGCCGTTCACCGTCACAACACCGCCGTAAATTGCGATGCTGCTGCAATCATTGCCATTGCCACTTCCGATGCCGGCATCATACTCGTCCATACTGTCCGGCACAACCAGCGCGCCCATTACATCCGAGTTCGTCGACTGCGCGTAGACGGCAAAGTCGCCGTCTTCCGCCACCATAATTCCTTTGTCGGCAGTCAGTGTGGCACCGTCTGCCAAAATGAGCTTGACGTCTTTCGGAAGTTCGATCCGGCTTTCAAATTCCACGTCTCCTTCCACGACATTCCAGCCGGTGACAAATAAATCCGCAGCATCGTCAATCACGTTCCCGACGGCCGCTGCACAGTTTTTGTCGGCTTTTTCTGTTTCCTCGTTATATCCAAGGTATGGGACAACGGTCGCTCCGCACACATCGCAAAGATTGTTTTTGTCTACGTCTGTGTGCAATTCCGTTGCATCACACCGTGTGCATTTGTGGTTGTCAACATCCCCATATTGCCATTCGTGGCCAAGCGGTGCAATGTATCCGGCTCCGCCTTCTGCCTGCCATGCGGTAAGCGCACTGCCGTTTCCAATGAGTCCCTCTTCCGTAAACGGAAATGCCTCATAATAGTTTTTACTGACAAGATCTAAACAATAACTTTCAAAACCGGATTTCGTACAAGTCGGCTCCGTCCGGGCAATCGGCGCATAGTTAATATATCTCACGTTGCCCATCGTCATGGACATACAGGACGTGGAAATGGACACCGAAACGGCGTCGGAAAGATAACCAGCGCCAATGGGCGCAGCTCCTTCCCCGCACTCGGCCCTGACATAGCCGCCCGTAATTGTCACGGTCCCGCAAGAAGCCTCGCGTCCGCTGCCGATACCGGCACCGTCACCGGTGCTGACCGCATCGACAATACCACCGGAAATCGTAATGTTCCCGCATCCGCCTGCCGATGCTGCGCTTCCGATAGCCGCACCTTTGCCTCCTCCACGAACAGATAAATTACCGCCGTAGATGGCAATGTTTCCACAGATTTTTCCTTCCGTGCTGCCAATACCGGCACTATACTCGATTACACCTTCCGGCACTACGAGCTTGCCCATCACGTCCGGGTTCGTCGATTGCGCATAAACGGCAAAATCGCCGCTTTCCGCAACGACAATACCCCTTTTGGCAGTCAGCGTCGCGCCATTCTCCAAAATGAGATTGACGTCTCCCGGGAGTACAATGCGGTTTTCAAATTCCACATTGCCTTTCACAATATTCCATCCGGTGACAAACGAATCATTTGCATCGTCAATCACATTATCAACTGCAACGAAATACTCCTGTTCCGCTTTGCCGGTGGACTCGTCAATCCCCAAATAGGATACCGCGTCATCCGCCGAAGCGAAAATCGGTGTTACAGTTGCAAGCATAGCCAAACACATAAAGATGGCCAGTAGTCGCATCGGTAATCTCTTTTTCATTTCCATTCCTCCCGAAGATGGTCTACGTCCGGACAACCGAACTGTATCAAAGACACATATACATATTAATGATATAATAGGTATTATAAAAAGTAAAGGCGTAGGGCCCTTCTTTACAAAAAATGTTTAGGTTTACAATTGTTGTCGCAAATGTTATACAACAGTTAACAGTTCCTTTCTAGCCGAAAGTTTTCTCTTCCTCACTTTTCAAATATGGTTTTGTCCTGTAAGAAATCATAAATGTTTACCGTCAAAATGCCTTTTTCATCATACGATGCGGGAACAACATCCTTTGTTATAATGATTTTCTTGAATGAGTCCTCGATCTTTTTGAAGGGACGAATCTCTTGCGCTTTCTTTTCTGCGTCAGGGATAGAATAAGCCGATTGAATATAATATCGTTTAGAGCCCGTATTGCAGATAAAATCAACTTCAAGTTGCTTTCTTACCACTTTTCCTTCTTCGTTTCGTTCGGAAATCGGTACTACACCGACATCAACGTTAAACCCACGCATTTTCAGCTCGTTATAGATAATATTTTCCATAATGTGGGGTTGCTCGAATTGACGGAAGTTAAGTCGTGCATTACGAAGACCCAAATCGGTAAAATAATATTTCTGCGGCGTTTCAATATACGCTTTACCTTTAACGTCATAACGCTTTGTGGATTCAATCAAAAATGAATCTTCAAAGCACGAAATATACTTCCGTATGGTATTGGCGGTAATATTACTTTTCTTGACAGATCGAAATGTGTTCTTCAGTTTTTCGGAATTAGTCAGGGAGCCGATGGACGAAGACAAAATGTTGAGCAGTTCTTCAAGCTCGCTTTGGTTTTTAATTTTATTTCGTTTGACAATGTCCGTAATATAGAGTTCTCCGAAAAGATTTTCGAGCATTTTTACCTTTTCGTTTTCGTTTTGGCGCAAAACAACAAGTGGTATTCCTCCATACATCATATATTCCGTTAAGCCCTCGTATTTATCGCCATGATACACTGTCATAAACTCTGCAAACGAAAGCGGATACATATGAATTTCGTCTCCGCGTCCGGCAAATTCCGTAATGATGTCTTTGGATAAAAATTTGGCGTTGCTTCCAGTGACATATACATCCATATTATCTTTGCGAAGATACCCATTCAGGACAGATTCGAAGCAATCAAGCAACTGCACTTCATCGAGCAGCAAGTAGTAGAGTCCGTCATCGGAAACCTTCGTGCGGATATAATTCATAAATTTTTCCGGATCAACTTTTCGCTTTTCTTTTTCGATTTGTATAAGACTTTCCCCGATAAGTGCAAGATCGTCAGCGGAATCAAATGCAAGTCGGATAATATGATCTTCCTTTACGCCGTCGTCCAGCAGATGATTGTAAAATATTGTATTCAGCAGATAGGATTTCCCACACCTGCGGATACCGGTAATGACTTTAATGAGGCCGTTTCCTTTTCGGTTTGTAAGTTGCTCTAAATAGGAATCCCGTTTGATTTCCATATTGACACCCTCCTTGCAAATGAAAAATGCAACAATTCACATTTTTCGTTATTATAATACGCCCGGCTGCAAAAATCAATATGTGCAAATGAAAAATGCAACAATTCATCTGTGTTGTAAAGAGATATGAGACACTTTCCGCAAAACAAAAAACAAGCGTATCTCATATAAAAGAAATCGACAGCGAAGCAGGACTAAACCCTATTTCAACCGTCGATATGGTCATAGCATTAGAAACGGATTTAACTTAAAACCCAAATAGACACTACATTTTCAAAGCTTTCGAACGCACGGAGTTTCATTGTTATTCAGAATAATTGGTACTCGTTACGGTGATGCTATCATAAAAGTAGACACGGATAGGTAGAAAAATGTTGCTTTATGAATTAAAATGGAAGCAGCATAACTACCGGAAAGGAGTCTGCTTTTAATTATGGGTAAACATTTAACACCACTACAGAAAGAGTTTCTGATTCATCAGTACAAAGGAAATCCCGGAATTAAACTCCGTGATTTCTGTGATGCAAACAACATCTCCGATGGGGCTTTTAAGAAGTGGCTGAAGCAATATGAAGAACAAGGTTTGGATGGTCTTGCCAGAGCGGATGCAGAAATAGGAAGTGTGCTGCCGGAAGGAATGGATCCGACAGAAGAAGCATACAAAAGAGAAATCCTCAAGCTCCGCATAGAAAATGAAAGGCTTAAAAAAAACTATACTGTACGGA
>JAZUDZ010000031.1:0-18227 GCA_045639905.1 Acutalibacteraceae bacterium | reverse complement strand
GTTGCTTCATTAACGAGATTCTTGGCAATATGACAAAGTTCCCGAAGATTCCGATAGTCATTCTTTGTCAAAGACTTAACCTGTTGTTTAACAGTCAAATACATAGATGTTCCTCCTTTCCTCAAAATTTACAATGTAAGAATACACCTTTGCATGTGGAAAATTTTCCACATGACATTCACAAAAGGAAAGAAGAACCATATTTCGTTATTGATTCACACAGAAACGGGCGGCATTCATCTCGCCACCTTCACTTCGTTTAGAGGTGGGAGTATTCTGTCGAATTTTTAAGATAAGAAAGAAGGCGCCCGTTTTCACGAGCGCCTTTCTTTTTGCTGTGATATAGGTTGTTTGCGGGTTTCGCGTACTTGCCGAAAAGCTTAGAGGAGATGAGCCAAACGTTTCCGGATTGTCAGTACGTCTTTCATATTCGTGCTGCCATCCTCGTTTGCGTCCGCATTCAAGGCGTTAATTTGAACATCCATTCCGGCCAGGAACTTGCGCAGGGCCAGCACGTCTTTCATGTCCACAAAACTGTCATTGTTGACATCGCCGGATACAATGGCGGGAATGTCGGAATCGGCTTCGGAAACAACACCGGTTGTGGTGGCCGGGGCCGTTTCGCCGGCGGTCGTGGTTATGCCCGGCGTAGTGGTTGTAGTCGGGTCACCGGCCGTTGTGGTCAATTCCACATGTATTTCCTCGGATTCTTCGGATTCTTCGGATTCTTCGGGATTGTAAGCATCGTTGATGTCGGAGTGAGCCAGCGGAACATCGGTGCCCGGATAGCAAAGAAGAACATGGGTAACCGGTTTCCAGTCACCGTACCATTCCAGTGTGATGTCATCATAATAGACGGCTTTGCCGGCCAAATAGACTCCGAGAGTTTCGTCGTCAAAAAGGGCAACCGGGCCGCTTTGGTAGTCGGCCGTGGCGGGATCCCAAAACTCGTCTAAAGAGAATTCGGTGGTATTAAAGGAATCGGCACCCGGGACAAGTGTACTGGTCTCGATGGTGAAATAGTTTTCACACTCGCCGGTAAGCATCATGGGATACAAATACGGTCTCATATCCCAACGACCGTTTAAATCGGCCGCTTCACAACCGACGCTGACGGTGAAGTGAATGGCACCGCCGTTCGGAATATTGCCCTGAACCGTCAAGGCTTCACTGAGACCCGTCGGGTAAATATACGGATGACGACCGGCATTTCGTTCGTCGTAGGTGTAGGGATTCATGATGTATTTGAGGGCGTGGTTGCCGGAGCCGGCCGGCCATTCGACCACTTCGCCGATGGTTTCTCCGTCTACATTCATAACGGAGCCGGCGTTTTCTTCTTCAAAGTCGATTTTGTAAATCAGGGTGCTGTTGCCGGCCATACCGGAGAGCGTTGCAATACCCAGCGCCGTTACGGAAAAAATGAGGACTGAGAGTACAACTAGAAATGTTCTTTTCATTTTGCACAAACCTTTCAGATGAATTGTATTTTTTGCAGTCGTTTTGTAGGCGACTATCTATCAATATATATCAGCGACCGAGGGTTTGTCAAGCAAAATGGATGCGGGGTAGAGGCCGCCCGAAGACAAAGGACCGTATCGCCCGTAAAAACAATTGCGGGATACAGCTTATGTGTGGTAATATAAAGAGGTAAACTAAATCTTTATATAGGAGTGATTCTATGAAAATGACGAAAAAAATGATGGCGATGCTGCTGGCAGTTCTCTTTATCTGCACCATGCTGCCGCTCTCATCTCTTGCCCGAAAGGCCGGGAATTTTGATACCGGTCTTTTGAAGGAGGGCTCTACGGAGGATGCTTCTCTCGAAGAGTCCCTGGAAGAGTCGCTGGAAGAAAGCGGTGAGGAGGAAGAAGGATTCGTTCTCGGTAAAACCTATACGGTTTTATCCGGTGAGGACGAAATGTTTGCGTTTACGGTGAAGGAATCCGGACCCTATGTCATGTCCAGCAACTTTGCCCCGTATGGGTTATACGGACTCATTACCCTGTACGAAGATGAAAGCGGGGAAGAGGTAGACCATTTTTACAACGATGAAGAATCCGAAGCCCAAGTCGTTTTGGAAGCCGGACGTGACTACACAATTGTTGTGAATGCATATAACGCGGACACGACGGTTTGTCTGGAAAAAATTCCGTGTACGGAATTGACCGACGGATTTAATGAGAGAATCCGATTCGACGAAGAAGACATGTTTGCCTTTTATTCCTTCACGGCAGAGGAAGACGGCACCTATGTTCTCGAGTCGAAAAACTACATGGGGGATCCGTATTTGTATGTTTACTATGGAGACGGAAGCTATATTACGTATACCGACGACTCGGGTGTCGGACGAAATTTCCTCTATTCGTATGATTATGAAGCCGGGGAAACGTTGTTCTTCAAAGCCGTGTGTTACAGCGGAGCACGCGGAGCCTATGACGTAACCTTCCGCAAAGTAAAAGAGGCGGAAAGCGTGGAAATCGTTCGAACATATGAGGACGAATACAGCCGTGTCGGCTTCACGGAGGAGTTTGATGCGGTTCTTTCGCCGGAGGAATCGAAAGGGGACGTAAACTGGTCCGTCAGTGACAACGAGATTGCCCAGATTGTGGGCCTAGGGGATAACTATTGTGTCGTGACATACCAAAAAACAGGGACCTTTACGCTCACCGCCACACTTCCAAACGGCGCCAAGGACGAGATGGAAATCACGGTTGAGGATTCGGAATGTATGGTGCTCGACCGGGAATACACCTTTGAATTAACTGCGAAGCATTGGCAGGAGATTCAATTGTTCGAAGCAGAGGAAGAGGGGGATTATCGTATTCTGGTAAACGCTCCCATTCCGGTTCAGGTGTATTCCACCTATGGCATCGGAGGCCCGATTTCGTTCGGGTATGGAACGGAGCTCGGAGTGAAGATTCATGTGGAGCCCGGCGAGACATGGACGGTGGGAATTGGCTATAATCCGGAGGAGTACCCTGCCGACCTGGATCCATGTACGGTTACGGTTAAGATTGTCAACGATCCCGGTGTAGACGGGTTTATGGTCGTGGCCGACGACGAGGCCAAAGAGGGACTGGATGAAATCATTTTGTATGAGGACGATTATTTATATCCGGATATTTTTTATGCTCCGTACGGGGATCATATCGAAGAAAATATCTCTGTCAAATCAGACGACGAAGATGTTTTGCTTATAGACGATGGTTTCATTGCAAAGAATGCCGGAACGACCAATATAACGATTACCGGCGAAAGCACCGGACTCGAAACCAAGATTCCGGTAACGGTTCTGGCACCGGTCGAACTGGAATATGGCGAGCTGGCTGACGTGCCCGTGTCGACAAACGGCTGTACCATCAGTACCTTTACTCCTGAAGAAGACGGGATTTACCGGTTCAGTACCGACGCCAGCGGAGAAACGGAAATGTACGGCGGTGTGTTCCTTGTGGGAGATGACGTGCCGGTAGCGGAATGTTTCGATAAAAAACAGATGGTGGTAAATGCCTGTCTGGAAGCCGGGAATACCTACTTGATTTTTATCCATTTCGAACACGACTGTGACGACACGGTTATTCCGCAGAAAGTGGAACTGCAGGAGAATCCCATTGAAGAGCTCCTGGTAGCCTCTTTGCCGACCAAGACCACATATTGCGGATATAACGTGGAAGAGCCTATTCTGGACGGCCTTCAGCTGAATGTGAAATATAAAGACGGAACAGAGGTCCTTTGGTCTTATGACAGGGAGACGGACGATTTTTCCGTCGGGGAAGATACCCTCGATTTTTCTGTAGACTGGGAGTATGGCACTGCCGAAGCGACGCTTCGTATTTACAGTGGCTATGCCGAAGTTTTGATTCCGCTGACGGTGACGGAGGAACTGGAAGTGCTTTCCTCCCTGCATTTCACGATAGAAACTCCTGCCGCCGGTATGAGGCCGCAAGGATATGCCATATGTGCCGAAGGCGGTGACGCCGGCGCTTCCTGGCGGCTGGAAGACGACTATGCGGGAGAATCTTTTGAGGCCGGGAAAACCTATCTGCTGCAACTGGATTATTACTACAATTACAGCACTACGAAGATTACTCCGGATGCGGAGATTACCGTGAACGGGGCTCCCGTGGATGAGGCTTTCTTCTATGGTGACCGTGTTGAAGCTTTTGTCTTCTTTACGGTGCCGGAGCCGACGACCACAACGACGACGACCACAACGACGACAACCACGACGACGACCACCGAGGCGCCGACCACGACGACTGTGGAAGCTCCGACGACTACGACGGAAAATGTTGTTACTCCGACCACGACGGCATCTTCAGACGAGTCCGAAGATGAATCCGGTGATCAGTCGGACGAATCCGGCATTTCCGAACTCGTGTACGGTGACGGAAACGGGGACGGGGTTGTCGACATGAAGGACGTCTTACTCCTTCGAAAATTCCTTGCTGGCCTGGCCGACGAAATCGATCAGCTGAACGCCGATGTGAACGGCGATAAATCGCTTGACATGAAGGACGTTTTGATGATTCGTAAATTCCTCGCTCACATGATTGAGAAATTAGGCTAATTTAATTATTTGACGCGCTCTCGATTGAGGGCGCGTCTATTTCGTTAGAAAGAAGGCACCCGTTTTCACGAGTGCCTTTTTGCTGTTATTTTTTTGTGCTTCGGGTACCGGCTAAAAGCTTAGAGGAGATTGGCCAAACGCTTCCGAATCATCAGCACGTCTTTTAAATCCGTGACGTCATCCCGGTTTGCATCCGCATTTAAGACGTTAATCTGAATATCCATTCCCGCCAGGAACTTCCTTAGGGCCAGCACGTCTTTCATATCTACAAATCCGTCGTTATTGACGTCACCGGAAACGATTTCGGGTGTATCGGAGGTGTCGGAAGTGTCTCCGGATTCGTCCGAAATTTCTGAGAAGTCCCCACCCGAAGTTTGGTATTCGCCTTCGTAGGCATTGTTAATATCGGAGTGAGGGAGAGGAATGTTTGTGCCCGGATAGCAAAGAAGGATATCGACAACCGGCATCCATCGACCGTACCACTCGAGCGTAATGTCGTCATAATAGATGGCTTGTTCTTGCATCTCGACACCGAGAGTACCATCATCGCAAAGATTAATCGAGCCGTTTTCAAAACCGGCTATAAGCGCCTCCTCGAAATCGGACGAATTGATGAAAGAGAACTGCCCTGTTTTAAAGGAACCGACACCCGGAACAAACGAACCGTCCTCAGATTGAAAGCGGTTTTCCTTTTCGTCTCTCCAGCCCACCGATGTCCGCATCACGGGATACATATGGGCTTCTTTGTCCGGCGCCTCGGGTACAATCTCGTCGTCACAGCCTACACGGACAGAAAAACGAATTTTGATGTCGGACGGGATGCCGCCCTGGATGGCCAATGCATTACTGAGACCGGAAGGCATGATATACGGATGGCGACCGTTGGGGCGTTCAAAGTAGGTGTCGGGGGATATGATGTATTTGAGGGCGTGGTTGCCGGAACCGGCCGGCCACTCGACCACTTCGCCGACGATTTCTCCGCCTGCCATCATAACGGAAGCGGCGTTTTCTTCTTCAAAGTCAATTTTGTAAATGAGGGTGCAGTCTTCGGCGGCGCCGCTAAAAGCAGCAACACTCAGCGCTGTCACCGCGAAAACGAGAACTGAGAGAACAATCGAAAACGGTTTTTTCATGATAATGCAAGACCTTTCAAATGATTTTTTTGCAGACGCTTTTTAGACGATGGAACATCAATATATATCAAGTGCTTGATTTTTGTCAAGCACTTGAGATGGAGCGGCATGTGTGCCTGCTTTACTTTTTTTGTTTTTGTGATATATTGTAAATAATAAAGTCCTACCCCCAAAAACACAAAATGCGTTAAGGAGGAAAACAAAAATGAAAAAAATGTTTTCAACGCGCCTGCTCGCCGTTCTTATGTGTATGGCGATGCTCGCGACCGTCACCCCGATTTTTGCGGTGGCGAAAACAACAATTTCCGAAATCGATATCACGAATGCCGACATTGTGCCGGTGGAGGGCGAATGCCCCGCCGACCATGTAGGCTATACTCTGCCGAGCGGTATCCATTTTAAGGCAGAAAAGTGCGCGTGGTATGATGTGACCAACGAGTATTGGTATGAAAGCAAGACGTTAGAGTTCAAAAAAGGTGACACCTACCAACTCATTTGGTGGTTTGAGGCGGAGGACGGCTACGAGTTCGCCGAAAATGCCACCGCTACCATCAACGGCTCTGCCGACAACGTGGAAGAGGCGCTTTATCGGGTTAGCGACGACCCGACTACCTTTATGGTTACGGCGAATCCGGTGACGGTTGGGGAAGCGTCTGCCGCAACCGTCATCGACAAAATCGAGATCCTTGATGCCGATGTGACCCCGCATATCGGCGAAAAAGCAGGCGATTGGCTCGATTACACTCTGCCGGAAAACTGTCATTATACGGCGGAGCGGGAGTATTGGCACCGCGAAGGGACCGATAGTGGCGAGGTGCTTTCGGATGATGTTTTTGAAGAAGGAGTCCGCTATGACCGTTACTGGTATTTTAAGGCAGACGAGGGCTATATCTTTGACGAAAATGCCGTGATCACCATCAACGGTTCCACCGCGCTTGTGGATACATTTTACTCAAGATACTACGAAAACGCGTTTTCTGTCTGGACGAAGCCGACCGAAGCGGTGGAAAAACCCGCCGCGAACGTCATCGACGAAATCAGAATTACCGATGCCGATGTCACTCCGATTATCGGTGGGAAAACCAATGACTATATTGACTATATTTTCCCGGAAAATTGCCACTTTACGGCGGAAAGACACGGTTGGTATGATGACACGGCCCGTTCCTGGAAAGACGGTGCCGAGGACACGTTTGCGGAAGGTCACTCCTATCGTGCGGGTTGGTGGCTGAAAGCCGACGAGGGGTATACGTTTGCGGACCATCCCACCATTACCATTAACGGCGGAACGGATATCTATTGGGGCAGCACCTATATTGATTATGACGACTTTACCCGCTTTTTCGTATGGGCTCTACCGGTCGAAGCCGCCGAGCCAACGGCTATTGACAAGGTTGTCATTACGAACGCCCATACGGTTCCGTACATTGACGAAGAAGCTACCGAATGGGAGTGGTATTCCATACCGAAGAACTGCCCGTATACGGTGAGTTATCATGCCTGGAACAATGAAACCCGCCATTTTGACATGGTAGACGGGGATGTGTTTTCGGAGAACGAACTGTATTCGGTCGGCTGGATTTTGGAAGCGAAAAAAGGCTTTTTCTTCACGGACGAGACGGTGGCCACCCTCAACGGCTCGGATGAGTTGCTGGATCCCGAATGGACGAAAGTTTTGGAAGACGGAAACGAGTTCGAAATGTGGACAATTCCGACCAAAGCAGAGGTGCTGGCCTATATTGACATTATCGAAATTGACGGGTTCTGTGACTCGGTCATCGGTGGGAAAGCCGGTGACTATATCCACCTTACCGTTCCCGAGGATGCTCATTATCACTTTGATAAGGATTTCCCGGAGTGGTATAACGATACCGATATTGAACATATGGATTCCGGAGATATATTTGAGGCGGACAAATTCTACTCGCTCGGCGGCACGCTGGTTGCCGACGAAGGATATGCCTTTTTCGAAAATCCCGAAATCATTTTGGACGGCGGCAAAATGTCCGTCCTAGAATATGATTCCTATAGGAGCGGTACCAGGAAGGATATGTTCTACGTTTGGGGCGAGTCGAGAAAGCCGGTGAGTCCGGAGGAACCCGATGAGCCCGATGAATCCGATGAATCCGATGCGTCCGACGAGTCCGGTGACGTGGAAACACTGCTGGGAGACGCCAACGATGACGGCAGCGTCGATATGAAGGATGTCTTACTCCTTCGTAAATTCCTGGCAGGCATGGCAACGGAAATCAATCAGCTGAATGCGGATGTAAACATCGACGAATCTCTTGATATGAAGGACGTTTTGATGATTCGCAAATTCCTGGCAAATATGATTGAAAAACTAGGATAAACAAAGTGTTTGACGCGCTCTCTTTTAGAGGGCGCGTTTTTGTTTTTGCGTTTGGAGGTGCAACACTCGCATGAATTTACAATTTTTTGGTTTTGTGATATATTAAAAAAGTAAAACACCCCCCAACACAAGAAACGTTGTTCTAGGAGGAATGAAAAATGAAAAAAACATGTATGACACGGCTGTTTGCCGCTTTCCTGTGCGTTTGCATGTTGGCAGCCGTAACACCGGTTTTTGCGGCGGCGGAAGTGGCGATTACTGAGATTGCCATTCTCGACGCGGACGTAACGCCGATTGCCGGCGCATACGCATCGGACTGCTTTGACTTTTCGCTACCGGAAAACTGCCATTATACGGTGTCCAACCACTATTGGTATGACGAAGAAAGCGGAGATACTCTTCCGGACGAAGTTCCTTCGTTCGAGAAAGACCGCGAGTATTCGGAATGCTGGCGACTCAAAGCGGACACGGGTTATGTGTTCGACGTAAACGCGACGGTGACCATCAACGGTTTAACGACCATAGTGGACACGGGTTATTCGTCTCGGCAAAGTGAAACCGAGTTCTCGGTGTGGACGTTGCCGCAGATGTCGCAGGAGGCCCACACGGCTCCCGGTGCCAACATCACTTCTATCGACCTTACCGACGTAACGCTTACGCCGACCGTCGGTACGACGGCGGGGAGCGCTCTGTATTGCACGATTCCCGAGCATTGTCATTTTGAGGAGGAAGGACACTACTGGTATCGGGACACGGAACCCAGAGGTCATCTTTCCGATACGGACGTGTTCGAGGAGGGTGTGCTGTATTCCACCCACTTTACCATTTTGCCGGATACAGGCTACGTATTTGCGGAAGACGTTCTCGTAACGCTCAACGGCAGTACCTCTGATCTTGATGATACGAACTGTCTGTATGATTCGGAATATCTCTCACTTTGGACAACCCCGCGTGAGGCGACTGCCGCCCCCGCCCTTGAAAGCGGCATAGAGCTTTTGGTGGGCAAAGTCTGGGTAAACGCTTCCAATGCGGATGACGTGCTGGGTGACGGTACGGTTAGCTATGACGACAAAACCAAGACCCTTACGCTGAACAACGCCGTCATTAAGGACTATTTGTACCTGACGGACAAATATGCATATTGTTCTATTTTTTCCAACCAGTTTATTACTATCAATCTGATTGGCGACAACCTGATCGATCAGCGCGGTACAACGCTTGACATGCCCTGCTATGCTATTGAAATTTGCGGGAACAGCAGCGAAGAATGCCCGCCGGTACTGACCGGCAGCGGCAACCTGACCGCTTTTTCCGCCAATACCTCGAAGATGAATTCCACGGTGCTGTATGAATCGACCGGCGATATGGAAATTGCCGCCACCGGCGACCTGCATTTTGAGGCAGGTACCTGCGGCACAACAAATTATGATTACAGCTATCCGGTTTCCAGTACAGCCTCCCACGTTTTGTATTCCGGAATTAACGCCGACCACGACCTGGTTTTGGTCTCCTCCAAAGAACTGGTCATTGGTTGCAAATTTCCCCGTAAGGTCTCGGCGACATTATTTACATCGATGGACGATCCCGGAACCGAAGCACCTGCCGAATGCTATAGCCAAAACGGCAGTCTGACCTATTTCCGCCCGGGTGAGGGCTATCTCGGCGTGAGCATTACCGCAGCCGAAGAGCAACTGCCTGCCATAGACAAACTGGAAATAGACAAGATGCTGACGGAAGGCAAAACCATTGACGATTCGTATCTTTCGACCCTGTTTTATGTTGACGGTGAGGCATCCGAGATTTCGCCGGGAATCACCTGCGACTATTACAAAACCGAAGACCCGTCCAAACCCCTTTCCGAGTGGACGCGCATCGATTCGTTCCTGTGGGATACCGAGCCGATTGATACAAAATATACCTATGCGCTTGATTTTTACTGTTTTTCTCCTGCAGGGATGGTTTTTGATGAGAACATAGAAATCGTTCCCGGGAACGATACCATGTCCGTCGAAAAGACGGAGGTGTCTTCCGGTAAAGACATGCTCAGCGCCACCCTGTATTTCACACCGGTTTCGACCAAAATCAACAAGGCGCAGTATGATTTGAATCTCTATTACGGCGATATGTTCTATCGTGCGCTTGACGAGATGGACGTGACTCTTTTCAGCGGCAGCACGGCCATCGCTGACGACATCGTCTGGACGAACATCGAAGCCATTCGCCGCACCGACGACCCGACGAAACCGATTTCCGAGTGGACGGATCTTCGGGACGAGGATGTGAATTCCTTTGAAAAAGGATATTCGTATAAAATACAGATGTCCGCTGCCGTCGAGGATCCTTTTACCTATGCAAAAGAGATGAAAGTAGAGAGCAAGGGCGGTAAAGCGGCCGAGTATGAAATTTCCGAGGACGGAACGACACTCCTGTTCTGGGTGGAGCCGACGTTTTCCGATCCGCCGGCATCCAAGCCACTGACCATATCCATGGAACTTGAAAGTGCCCCCTACGGCGGAGACAATGTCGATGATGTTGTGACCAACTACAACCTGAATCATGACGCCCTTTCCGAAGATCTTTTCGGGTTCGGTTTTTATTACTGCCTGGTCGCAGACGACCCGTCCATTCCGGTGGATGACTGGAATTTCTATGACGAACCCAAATTCGAGACCGGACGCAGTTATGCCCTTTTCTATGAGGTGAGCCTGCGGACGGATGTGTATAACGATTTAACGGTGCTGGATACCGCCAACATTACCGTAAACGGCAAAGAGCCGGATCTGCTGACCGCGTATTTCAATGACGGCCACACCGTTATCCGGATTGGTATGATTTACGAAACCATTCCGGGCCTGCCGGAGATGCCGTATAACCTGATTGTGGGTGATACGGTTGTAACCGGGGATAACGCCTCCGATATTTTCGGCGACGGGTCGGCATCCTATGACAGCGCGACCAATACGCTGACGCTGGAGGACTGCAAGCTGACAAAGGGATACGAGTGGCATACACTGGCCCATAATTACAGCTCCGTCTTTGCGAACGGCGATCTGAATCTCGCCGTGAAGGGAAACAATACGATTGTCTCCTCCGCTACGGGAATGAACTTCATCGATGCGATTCACGTGAACGGAAATCTGAACATTTCCGGTGACGGTGCCCTTTCGGTACGGACCGGCCCGTCTTCCGGATCCATTGCGCTTTTTGTAACCGACGAGGTGAGCATAGACGCCGGCGGCAATTACTCCTTTGAAGGCAATCTGTTTGCTTTGATGTCGCAAGGACTGGCTCTTTATCCGAAGAAGGTCGGATCGACAGTCGCCTTTAAGGGTGGTGTGCAGTCGATGACCACCCCGAACGTTCGGTATTTCGATTTCAAAATAAACAGCGGAGACGAAGAGCTGGTCTATCCCGAAACGAGTAAACAGGAACTCCTGTTTACCGCCATTGCCAACACCGATTACGAACTGACGGTCGGTGACGTAATCGTGGACGAGACCAACAAGGACAATATTTTCGGTGACGGCACGGCGACCTATGATCCGGCCACCTACACACTGACACTGAAAAATGCCACCATCGACACGTGGGATTCGTCCAGCGGCTGGATGGATTCCATCTGCTCGGGGAAACCGCTGAATGTGGTGCTGGTCGGCGACAACGTGATTGACATGACCTTTGCCGGTGCCACAAAGGGCATAGCCGGTGCGGCGATTGACAGTTACTGGGATATAACCGTCAGAGGAGACGGCAACCTGACACTGAAAGCCGACAAAATAGAAGAAAACAATTCGATATACGGTTTGTATGCCTCCGGCCTTTTGGATTTCCGGATCGACGGTGATTTTACCGTGGTCTTTGGGGATGCGAAAACCGCCGACATGAAAGTGTTTACTGCGAGCAACCGGTCTTTGACGTATTCCGCAAACAAGACCAATATTACCCTGGGGAATGCAGGTGATGCCGAAGTCTTCTACGGCTATGAGGATGTGACAATTCAAAACAGCGGCGACTTTACGGTGACGCTGGGAGAAACGAAGTCCGGCGCTTGTATGGTGGAAGCCGAAGAGGGTAAGGTGTTTATGGATAACCAGGGCACCATGACCATGACTTCCGGCAAGTCAAACAATACCGCCACCGGTATTTACAGCGGCGGAGACTGCATTCTTCTGAATGCCGGTGACTTTACGCTGGACGTGGGAGCATGCCTCGATGACGTGACCGGCATCCAGTGTGACAGCTTAAGTGTTGTCAGCAGCAAAGCCATGACCGTTAAGGCCGGTGCGTCCGAAGCGGCTGGCAGCCGCGCGCTGGATGTGGATGGTACGGCTTCCTTCATGTGCAGCGGCACCGTGGATGTGCAGGTCGGAAACGGCTATGATTACTCTTCTGCGATAGATGCAGAAGAAATTCAGATTGTCAACAATGCCAAATATACCTTCACGACGGGTGATTCCGAAGACGGGTATACCGAAGGTCTTTACGCCTGGAATACGCTGCGAATCGCCAATGAAGCGGATGTGACGGTACAGGTCGGCACGACCAAAGGTGAGCAATGCACGGCATATGGTTTGTATGGCGATGACGTGGTGATTGCCGATGCAGCGACCGTAGACGTGACGGTAGACGGGTCTGAAAAAGGCGATGCAAACGGTATTTACGGATACTACTCCTTGGTTCTCGGCACGTATGGGAATGTGCGTGTAAAGGTCGGCGATGCCGACGGTTACTCTTACGGTATTTGGTCAGACGATGTAATCATCGGCGGTACCGGTAAAGACAACACTATTTCCGTTGAATCCAAAACCGGTGCGTTCGCATTTGTTCCGAAATACACCGAAGGCGCCTACAAGGTGCAGGGGAATCCCGATGGCGGCAGTACGATGACCGAAATTTCCGCCGAAGATACGATCAAATGCCAAAACGTCTTGTTTACTGCGCTCAAGGATGCGCCCATGCCGGCGGAAGGCCTACTCGGTGACGCCAATGACGACGGCAGTGTCGATATGAAGGATGTCTTGTTACTCCGTAAATTCCTGGCGGGGCTGGCTTCTGAAGTCAACCGGGCGAATGCGGACGTGAATGTCGACGGCTCGCTTGACATGAAAGACGTTTTGATGATTCGTAAATACCTGGCTCATATGATTGACCTCTACGAAAAAAGCTAACGATACGACTTAACTTTCAGACGCGCTCTCGGTCGAGGGCGCGTCTCTCTTTGTTTTGAAAACAAGGATTGTATACGGGGCGCAAAGTGTGGTAATATGAAAAGGTAAATCAAATTCATATATAGGAGTGATTCTATGAAAATAACGAAAAAAATGATGGCGATGCTGCTGGCAGTGCTCTTTGTCTGCACCATGCTGCCGCTGTCGTCGCTGGCCCGGACGGCCGGAAGTTTTGACGCCGGTCTTTTGAAAGAAGGCTCCGCAGAGGATGTCTCTCTGGAGGAAAGCGGCGAAGAAGAAGGGCTTGTCTTCGGCAAAACCTATACGGCGCTTAAAGGGGAAAAGCTTTCGTTCGAGTTCGTGCCGGACGAAGGCGGCCCCATTGTCATACGCAGCGCCCGTTTGTCCGATTCCGACGCCGGCTTCGGACATGCCTATCTGTATGACGGGGATGACTGTATTGTGTCGTTTTACAACGACAGCACGGGGGGGACTGAGAGAACGGCCTTTCTTGTCGCCAATACAAAGTACCGAGTCGAACTGGACGCCTATTCTGCCGATTCCACCCTTTGTGTGGAACGGCTTCCCTTGACGAGAATAACGGCCGGTTATGAGGAAGACATCAAATTTACCGAGTCGAATCAGGGCCTGTATTATGTCTTTACGGCAGAGAAGGCCGGCACCTTCATTTTGACATCTTCGAGTGCGGTCGGAGACCCATACCTGGAGGTTTATAACGGAGACTGGGAATACGTAGACAGTTTTGACGATGCACAAAACAGCCGGAACTTCCGTTTTGAGAAAGAATTTGAAGTCGGCGAGACGGTCGGTTTCTATGTGCACTTCTATAACGACCGTCCGGGCGGGTGCCATCTGTCGTTTTTTGAAGCGGCGGAGCCGACGGGCATCAAAATTGTGAAGAGTCCGTATGACCGCGGCGGCTTTGTCGGGGAATGGGATTCCTATACAGCATCCGTAATGCCGGAGAACGCTCCGCAGCAGATAACCTGGTCGGTGAGCGATGAAGAGATTGCCCAAAAGTACGAAGTGGGTGACGACTATATTTGTCTCTTCTACAAGAACTCCGGCACGTTTACGCTTACCGCGGAAACGCCAAGCGGTGTGAAGGAACAGGTGGAAATTACGGTCGGGGAACGGAGAATGATGGAACTCGACAAGGAATACACCTTTGAAATGAATAAAACCCTACGGGAAGATTGCAGGTACTTTATTCCGGAAGAAACCGGAGACTATTGTGTACTTATGAACGCTTCCGTCCCGTCCGAAATCAGTGCCTATGCATACGAATGGTCTCCTTCTGATGCCGGTACCAACACGTACGGATGTAACTGTGCGATAAAAGTTCATATGACCGCCGGAAAATTATGGATGGTGAGTGCGGAGTGCGAGTATGAATTTCTGGAAGAATACGGAGAGGAAGAGGTAACGGCGACTGTCAAGATCTGCAAAGCCACCGAGCCGGACGGCTTTGTTGTGTTTGATGACGGTGAAAGGACGATGGATAAAGTCTATCTGTACCCGTATACTTCCTGGTATCCGTATGTCGGCTATGCTCCGTATGGCGATTCCGTTTCGGAGGGTCTCCTGTTTGGCTCGGACGACGAGGATGTTTTGACACCCGTCGATAACGAGTATTTTGAAGCAAAGGAACTCGGAACGGCCGGTGCTACGATTACCGGTGTGGACAGCGGCTTGTCGACCTCGATTCCCGTGGAAGTCATCGAGCCGGCGAAGCTGAAGCTCGGCGAGACGGTGGACACCTATATGACACCGGACGGCCTTTCTATCAGCGCGTTTACGCCGGAGGAGGACGGCACCTACCGCATTACCTCGAACACAATCGGAATATGTTCCATGTACGGTCAACTGCTTGATAGCAGCGACGTTGATTCGTATGAGACGATTGCCCAGTGTAGTGACGCTGAAATTGACGGAAAACAACAGGTGCTTCTGGTTGCACAGCTGGAAGCCGGGAAAACCTATGCCGTGTGGACCAGTTTTGACGAAGGCGGTTATCCGGACAAAACCATCCCGCTTTCCGTTGAGAAAGTGGAAGACCCCATCGACGAGATTCTGGTGGCTGCCGTGCCGAATAAGACGACATACTGCGTGGACAATGTATGTAATCCGGTTTTTGACGGTCTTCAGCTGAATGTCAAATACGAGTCCGGTAAAGAGGAACTTTGGAGCTACGACAAGAAAACCGGTCTTACTGTCGGCGGCGAACAGCTTTCGTATTACGTCGACTGGGAGCCGGAAGAAACAGAGGCGATTTTGTGTCTCTATTCCGCGAAAGCCATGGTCGAGATCCCGCTGACCGTGACGGAAGAGAAAGAAGTCATTTCCGCGGTTCACTTTACGGTACCGGAACCGGCCGCGGGCGAAAAACCGCAAAGAGCCGTTTGCGCGGAGATCGACTATGTGGACACCGAATGGAATCCGGACGACAGCTATGATTCCGTAGATGTCTTTGAGGCCGGACGTTCCTATATGCTGACTTTGTACTGCTATTTCGACAGCATGTATTACTCGATTGACCCGGAGGCGGAAGTGACCGTAAACGGTGTTCCGGCAGAACTTTTTTATATGGACGACAGTGAAATGTACGTTTTTGCTTCGTTTACGGTTCCGGAGCCGACCACCACGACAACGACTACGACACCCACCACAACCACGGACGAGCCAACTACCACGACCGGCAGCGAAGTGAATCCGACGACCACGACGGAAAATGCGGTGACACCGACTACAACGGCCGCCGGAGATGTGTCCGGAGACGAATCCGGTGACACATCGGACGAGTCGGATGAATCCGGTATTTCCGAGATTGTGTACGGTGACGGAAACGGGGACGGCACGGTCGATATGAAGGACGTCTTGCTCCTTCGTAAATTCCTGGCAGGCCTGGCCGACGAAATCGATCAGCTGAACGCGGACGTGAATGCCGACAAGTCTCTCGATATGAAAGATGTTTTGATGATTCGCAAATTCCTGGCTCACATGATTGAGAAATTAGGCTAAACAAATTTTCAGGCGCGCTCTCGTTTGGAGGGCGCGTTTTTGCATTCAAATGGAATACGGCTGCGGCTTTGACCGCTGAAAAAAATTGACGTATGCGTCAAAATATTTCATTGACAAACCAACCGGTCGGGTGTATACTCTCGTTGAAAAAAATTGACGTATGCGTCAAAATATTTCAACGAGAAAGGGCGGAAACGCGGATGGAAATCAAAAGAGACGTCTATCTTCAGCAGGTGATAGACAAACGACACGACGGGATGATCAAGGTGGTCACCGGCATTCGCAGATGCGGCAAGTCGTATCTTCTTGATCCGTTGTTCAAAAACTATCTGCTGGCGGATGGGGTCGCTTCAGATCATATAATCAAGTATGAGTTTGACCGAACAATCAACAGAAAATATCATACGGATGCGGAGGCTTTGGAAAAGAAAATCCTGTCGCAAATGAGGGATAGCAGTACCTATTATGTGATACTTGACGAAATCCAGCTTGTGCAGGGATTCGAGTTTGTCCTGACCGGTTTGCTACATGAACCGAATATTGACATTTACATTACGGGAAGCAATTCCCGTTTTCTGTCTACCGACATCATCACGGAGTTCAGGGGCAGAGGTGAGCAGATTCATGTGAATCCTCTTTCTTTTTCTGAATTTTTCCCTTCGTGCGGGAAGGACAAATATGATGCATGGAATGAATATCTAAGGTATGGCGGCATGCCGTTGATTTTGTCTAAGAAATCGGATGTTGAAAAATCGCGGTATTTAAGCAATCTTTTCGAACAAACCTATCTTTCCGACATAGTAGAACGATATGGTATCAAGCGCCTTGACGTAATGGATACAATTGTCAATATTCTTGCCTCCTCTGTCGGGTCCTTAACGAATCCCAAGAGAATATTCGAGACTTTCAAAAGCAGCGGAGAGAAGGAACTGTCATTGAATACGGTTAACTCGTATCTCTCTTACCTGGAAGATGCTTTCGTTGTAAAAAAAGCACTTCGGTATGACATAAAGGGAAGAAAATACATCAATGCCCCTCAGAAATACTATTTTTCCGATTTGGGTCTTCGAAATGCGCGGCTTAATTTCAGGCAACAGGAAGAACCGCACTTAATGGAAAATGCCATCTACAATGAACTGATCAAGAGGGGCTTTAATGTTGATGTCGGTGTCGTGGAAATAAGAGAAGGGAACAAACATATTCAGACAGAGGTAGATTTTGTTTGTAATCTTGGTGGGAACAGGTACTATATTCAGTCGGCACTGAATTTGTCTACAGCCGAAAAGACGGCACTGGAATCCAGACCATTGAATCATATTTCTGACAACTTCAAAAAAATTATTGTGGTAAAAGATTTCGTCAAGTCGTGGAAAACAGAGGATGGAATTCTTGTTCTGGGAATTCTCGACTTTTTGCTGGACGAATCAAGCATAGACAGGTGAACGCGTCAACGGATGAAAGAATATCCGCCGCCGCGGTTCTCTTTGCCTTGAAAACAAAGATTGTATATATTAACTAAATTAACGCAGAATTCTCCTTCTTCAAACAACCGCAGTTGTTAAGTGGGAGATGAATGCGTATGTTGACATACTGTTTTTTACGATGTATACTATCAGTGGTAATCGTCGAGAGGAGTGTCGTGTAATGGAATTAGAGAATAATAATCACTCAGTGTTCTTACTTCACTATCATCTGGTTTTGGTAGTTAAATATAGACGTCCGGTGATTGATGACGCTATTTCTGCAAGACTCAAAGAGATTTTTGAAAACATTGCTCCTAATTACAATATCACACTAAAAGAGTGGAATCACGATAGAGACCATGTTCATGTTTTGTTTACCGGACACCCGAATAGCGAATTAACAAAGTTTATTAATGCCTACAAATCAGCTAGTAGCAGACTGGTGAAGAAAGAATTTGATACTATCAAAAAGTATTTGTGGCAAGATATGTTCTGGTCCAG
>JAZUDZ010000030.1:0-5969 GCA_045639905.1 Acutalibacteraceae bacterium | reverse complement strand
GAAAATGTCCATAGATCACACTCACAATCCTTGTCGTTTTACACGGATAGTATAGTAACAGAACATCAAATCCATTATCTCATCTTTGTAAAATCTATGTAAAACAAAAAACGAAGCATCCGGATTTGATGCTTCGTTTTTATCATATTAGTTGTTGTTCATTGATCATCAGCTTGAATTTCAATCCAAGCATTTCAGCGGCTTTTCTGCAAAGAATCATTCGCTCCATAAATATTTCAAAATACTCCATTACAGAGCCGACGTGCGTGTCGATCTGCAACTTCAACTTGATAAGTGAATGTGCCTCGTTTATTTTCAGCTCGGCTTTTGTTACAGAATAGTTTACACGATCGTGGATATCAAAATTCGTAAATTCCGTATTTCTGACTCTGCTGCGGCGCACATCAGATTTATCTGCAAGTATTAGTGCTGCCGCAAGAGGACTTACCGGAATTCCCGTGCCCTCATCGTGATTTCCGATTGCCGCTACGATCAAAGCAATTTCTTCCGGTGGGAAATTCAGATGGTCGAGAATTCGGAATGCCATAATTCCGCCGCTTTGACTGTGATCTATGCGGTTGATCAGATTACCTATATCGTGCAGAAACCCTGCTATTTTGCCGAGCTCCACCATCCTTGACGGATACCCCAATGTTTCGAGAATATACCCGGTCTTTTCTGCGACCGCTGTAACGTGAGCAAAGCTGTGTTCGGTATAGCCGAGCACGGCAAGGCTATCATCCGCCGCCTGAACATAAGTGCGTAAGGTTGGATTGTTTTTTATTTCATCAAAAGTCATTTGCATTTTCCTTCTTTGGGCAGTGTAATGATTATTGTTGTGCCTTTATCAACCAGGCTGCGCAGTTCAATCTCGCCGCCGTGGAGCTTGACCGAGTGCTTGACTATGGACAGCCCCAATCCCGTGCCACCGACCGATTTAGAACGGCTCTTATCGACCCTATAAAATCTTTCAAAAATTCGATCTTGCGCTTCAAGGGGAATACCGATACCCGTATCGCTGATGGTTAAGACCGCATCTTCATCAGTTGATTTCACATCCACGTTCACACTACCGCCTGCACGGTTATACTTGATGGCATTATCGCAGAGATTGTAAATAATGCCGGAAAGCATTTGCGGTATGCCCTCCATAACGGCTTTTTCGCCGCTTAGGGAGAGCGTTACTCCTGCCGCTTCGGCTACGGGAGTTAAGTTGCGGACCGTCAAATCGGCAAGCTCATACAAATCCACGCTCTGCCGCTGCATATCTTCTGCGCCCTCATCAAGATGCGAGAGCTTGATGATATCCTCAACAAGAGTGATCATGCGTTTGGATTCTCCGAAAATCTGCTCGGCAAATCGCGGCACATCCTCCTCTTTAACAAGACCGCCCGCCAACAACTCCGCGCTGCCGGAAATGTTTTGAAGCGGGGTTTTCAATTCGTGGGACACGTTTGCCGTAAACTCACGCCGCGCTTCTTCCGCCTTTTCTTTTTCGGTAATATCAAAAATGATCAGCGCAATACCGGAAACCGTATCCTCGTTGATGATGGGGCTGGCGTTGAACTGATAATCTCGTTCCTCGATCGGAATGATTTTCTCGGCACGCGTTCCTGCCCCTGCGATACGGAGCAGTTCTTGTATTTCAAAACTGTTATTAAAAAGAAGCAGGTCCTTGCCTACACAATACCGGCTGATACCCAGCAACTTTGTTGCGGCTTTGTTTATGCTCAACACAGCACCGTTTTTCGAAAGAAGAATGATTCCCTCGTTCATATAGCCCGTTGCGGTGTCAAATTCCTCTTGCTTTTGCTTGAGCTCCGCTTTCTGCATTTTCAGTTGTTGCTGTTGGCTTGCGATACGATTGACAAAGGGCGTGATTTCTTCATATACATTTTCCGGACTCGGATCATCTAAATCCAGATCGTTCAACGGTTTAACGATGTTCCTTGACAATCGATAGGCAAGAAATAACGATAATCCAACCGCAATCAGAATAACTACAATGATCGGTTGAAGCATAGAAAGAATCAAAGACCACAACGCCAAATAGGATTCGGACAGACGAAGGACGGTGCCGTCCGGCAGTTTTTGTGCAAAGTATAACTGCTTTTCCATCAGCGTATCTGAATGTCTTACACTTTCACCCGCACCGTCCGCAAGTGCCTCCCGGATTTCTTTTCGTTCCAAATGGTTTTCCATTTTCTCGGTTTTGGCTTTGTTGTCAAATAGCACCGTGCCATCGGAAGAAATCCATGTGATGCGATAGTCGCCGGCAGGAACCGTATTCAAGTAATCGAGTCCGTTTTTTTCAACAGCCGATGCACAAAGCACCGTTTCTGTTTTTAAGCTTTTCATCTGGCGGTCCGAAAAATAGCTGTAAAGAACCTCCATAATCAGAACAAGAGAAGCCAAAAAAACAACAATGGCAACGATACAAATGGAGCGAAAAATTCGTTTTGTCATTTTCCACCCTCCATCCGATACCCTACACCGCGCACAGTTTCGATATAATTGCCCGCATCGCCGAGTTTTGTACGAAGTGTTCCGATGTGAACATCCACCGTTCTGGTTTCTCCTATAAAGTCCTGCCCCCATACCTTTTCGAGAAGTTGGTCTCTCGTCAGAACAAGGCCTTGATTTTTCAAGAACAGATGGAGCAGATCGTATTCCTTTCGTGTCAGTACGATTTCTTCACCATCAACCGATACGCTGTACTTTCCCGTATCCAGTTCAATACTGCCGCATTTAATGATAGTTGTAGCTTTTGGTGCGGTTCTGCGAAGAACCGATTTTACGCGGGACACCATTTCCATCATTCCGAAGGGTTTTGCAAGATAATCATCCGCACCGAGATCAAGTCCCAACACCTTGTCGTACTCGGTTCCTTTCGCGCTTGCCATAATAATCGATATGTCACACGTGGAAATATCGGCGCGGAGTTTTTTCAAAACGGAAATACCGTCCTCTCCCGGAAGCATAATATCCAAAATAATCAGTTCGGGTTTTTCGCTTTTCAATTCGCTCCAAAATTCATCCGATGTCTCAAACCCTTTTGCCTCAAAGCCGGATGCGTTTAGAGTGTATAACATTAAATTTCGGATGCCGTTGTCGTCTTCCACACAGTAAATCATTCTTTTTCACCTCTGTATCTTTTTTTGATAGTATACCGTTGCAAATTCAAATCTGTTATCACTTTTCTGTAAAATCCATGTAAAAACGAGATTGAATTGTATTATTAACGATCTTTTTCTATGATCTGCTTTTTCTTTCAGAATAGCATAACTACTTATAGAAAACAAGAAAAAAGTGTAGGAGTATGTATATGGGTTAGCCCCTCGCCGCAAGCGAGAGGGCTTTTTTATTTTCTCGAAATTTTTTCAAAATCGCATGTTGAATTTTCGGCGATTTTTCTACTAAGAAGGTGAAAGGATATTTTTTTGAATTTTTTGGTTAAAAATCGGGCGATTTTTCTACAACCATTAGTAGGAGGGAAAATTTTTCCGAAAAATCAAAAGTTTTTTCGGAAAACACCTTCAAAAACGGCACCTCCCTGTCCTTATAAGTAGAGGGGTAAATTTTCCGCGATGTTTTGCCGAGCAATTTGGCGCCAAAATGGCGCCAGCTTTCGGAAGCGATCGGTCGGTGGCGCCAAAATGGCGCCAATCTTCTTGAACTTTTTTCGAAAAAAGACTGTACAAACGGTACCCCTTTGTCCCTATACATTGGAGGCCTGTTTTACAACTGAATAGCCACTCCTGAGGAAGATACGACTTTGCGATGAAACGAGCGAGGCGACGTTGCGGTGAAAATCCGGGACAGGAACGCACTCGGGTGGGTGGTGCTGCTGCTCCAAATGAGGTCAAATTATAAAAATGGCATCATTTTGGAGCCACGTTTTTATTTGAAATTGGTCGATGGCATCATTTTGGAGCCAAACGGCAAGAAAAACGAGAAGGAAGGTGAACGACATGGAGAACGATGCGGAAAATGAGTGGCTATACGGTGGCTGCCGTATCTGTAAGGATAACGAGCATGGGATTTGTGTAGCCACCATCCCTCCGTGTCAGCGACACGAAAGGGGCAACGCCCCTGTAACCCCACTGTTATGAAATTTCAATAACAAAAACCAAAGAAAGGAGAAGATTGTGTATGATCGAAAACAAAACCCCCGGCGACATGTTTGAACAGTACCCCGATGTGGTGACGATTGAAGATGTGATGGCCATGTTGGGGATCGGGCGGAACCTCGCGTATAAGCTGGTGCGTACCGGCGAAATTCGCTCGATTAAGGTCGGGCGAAGGATGATTATCCCCAAAAAAGAGATTGTCCGCTTTTTGACCCTTCCGGACTAAACGACCGAAAATACACTTGCGGCACACTCGGTTATGCGGTATAATAAAGCCACATAATCGAGCGTGACCGCAAAGAAAGGAGAACTTTATGAACAATCCGGTCACAGGCTCATTACAAGAAAGCAAAGGTTTTTATTTTGCTGTTATCAATCTGCGTGACGAACACGGCGACCGCAAACCCAAATGGGTGAACACCGGTATTCGTGTCACCAAAGGCAACCGCCGTCGGGCGGAGGAATTTTTAACGGAAGAATTGGTCAAGTGGAACAAACGCAACGGTATCTATGTGCAATCGAGCGTTGCCGAATACTTCGAGTATTGGTTGACGACGATTGAAGCGGACATCCGTCCCAGCACCTATCGTGGGTACTGTGGCAATATGCGTAACCACATTATTCCGTATTTCCAAGAGCATCCGGTAGCGTTGCAGGATTTGACGCCGATTATCCTCGAAGATTACTACTTCTCGTTGCTTCGGACGGGCAGCAGTATCGAAAACGATACGGCGTTGTCGGTCACGACCATTCGTCATCACCACCAAAACATCAGTAAGGCGTTAAACGATGCGGTGCGGCGTGGACTGCTGGTTTCTAATCCGGCTTCGGTGGCGAAGCTGCCGAAAAAGGAGACTTACCACGCGCAATATCTCAACGCGGAACAATTGGAGGAGATGCTCGAACTGTTTGAGGGGACGAGCATTGAACTGCCCGTTCAGTTGGCATCGATTTACGGGATGCGGCGGAGCGAGGTGTTGGGGCTTACGTGGGAGTTTGTGGATTTCGAAAGCCGCACCATTACCGTTGCCCAAACGCTGCAACAGGGCGATTACTTGGACAGTCCGAAAACGGACAGCAGTTATCGCACCCTGCCGATGACGAAAAAGGCGGAACGGCTTTTGCGCGAGCAAAAGGAAAAGCAGAAACGGCAAAAAGAACTGCTGGGCAACTATTATGTCCGCAACAACTTTGTTTGCACGATGCAAAACGGGGCGGTGATTACGCCCAACTATCTGACACGCAATTTTCATACGACGCTGAGTAACAGCACGCTGCCGCTGATTCGCTTTCATGATTTGCGGCATTCGGTGGCGAGCAACCTTATCAACAGCGGTATGCCTATCACGGGTGTGCAGGAGTGGCTGGGGCATTCGAATGCGACTACTACCTTGGCCTTTTATGCCCACGCGAGCGTGGGAGCAAAGAGCAATATTGCCGACTATTTGGATAAGGAAGACGCGGCTCGGAAGGCCCGAGGTTCGAAAAACCCCGTGCGAGTTTTAAAAAAGGGTACAAAAAAGCGGGGTGCTCCCCGATAAATGGCTCAAGATGAACCTCTGAGGCCCACAATGAACCACAGGAAAAACCCCGTGCGAACACTCATTTTTTGGAAAAACGTTAGGAAAACGTTAGGAAGAGTGTTAGGAAAACCGATTTCAAAAAGAAAAAAGCCTTGATTATCAAGGCTTTTTGGCTGGGGCAGAAGGACTTGAACCCTCGGCACGCGGTTTTGGAGACCGCTGCTCTACCAACTGAGCTATACCCCTAAATATGCGATTTGTCACCGTGGCGTGAGCCGCGGATTTTTTATGCCGAAATGAAGAACAGAAGCGGATG
>JAZUDZ010000029.1:0-8790 GCA_045639905.1 Acutalibacteraceae bacterium | reverse complement strand
GCATGAACGTTCGTGAACAGTATGAACAACTTGAAAAAGAAATCCTGGCGCCTTGTGCGACCCTGGCAATGAACAGCCGTGGCCGTGCAACGTGGGAAGAACCGTGTGAATACAGAACCGCTTTTATGCGCGACCGGGATCGAATTCTGCACAGCAAAGCTTTCCGACGTCTAAAACATAAAACACAAGTTTTTTTGTCTCCTGAAGGAGATCATTATCGTACGCGTTTAACACATACGTTGGAAGTCTCTCAACTTGCACGGACGATTGCGAGAGCCCTGCGATTAAATGAAGATTTGACAGAAGCAATTGCTCTGGCCCATGATTTAGGGCATACACCCTTTGGACATGCAGGAGAGAGGGCTCTTCGGGAAATGCTTCCGGACGGCTTTCGCCATTATGAGCAAAGCGTTCGCGTTGTAGAAAAGCTGGCCCGTAAAGGGAGAGGCCTTAACCTCTCCTGGGAGGTTGTGAACGGTATTGACAGACACACCGAAGGAGAATGGGCGGCTACGCTGGAAGGACGAGTGGTCCGGATTGCCGATCGAATTGCCTATATTAACCATGATATGGACGATGCCAAATCTGCCGGTGTTATGAGTGAAGAGGATATTCCGAAAGAAGTACGGGAAGTTCTCGGTCAGGACCGAGGTGCCCGACTGGATACCCTTATGAATAGTGTAATCGCTCACGGAACCGATGATCTTGGTATGGATTACGAGGTGGAACGTGCATTTTGGGTATTGCATGACACCATGTACGAAAAGCTATACACGAATCCCGTCGTAAAAGGGGAAGAAAGTAAAGCTGTAGAAATATTGAAAGCTTTGTACGTGTATTATGTGAAAAACCCCGACAAACTTCCTGCAGAGTACGATTCTGTGCGGGAAGAGGACGGAGTCAATCGCGCAGCTGCCGATTACATAGCGGCAATGACCGATAACTTTGCAACGGCTACATATGAAGAATTGTTTATCCCGAAAGGATGGACATTCAAATAACGAAAGAAAAGCAACTTTATAATGAAAGAAGGAACTAGTAATGAAACGAAAAAATGAAATTGAAAGGAGCAGACGATATGGCGTTGCCTGAACAGTTCTTGATGGAACTGGCCGAACGAAATGATATTGAGTCGGTTATTTCTTCCTATGTGGATCTCAAACATCGTGGACGCACCCTGGTCGGTCTGTGTCCTTTTCACGGAGAAAAGACAGCTTCTTTTACCGTGTATCCGGAAACGGCATCCTATTACTGTTTTGGATGCGGAGCCGGTGGTGATGTCATCACCTTTATTAAACAAATTGAAAATCTTGACTATTTGGATGCGGTTAAACTGCTGGCTGAAAGAGCCGGAATGACAATGCCGGAGGACAGCAAGCGAGACGACGCCGTCGGAAAACTGCGTATGCGGATTTTGGAGGCCAACCGGGAGGCTGCCCGTTATTTCCATTCCTGCCTGTTTTCCGAAGTGGGAAAAGAAGCCTTGGAATACTTCCATCGTCGCGGTTATTCCGACAAGACCATTCATAACTTCGGTCTTGGGTACGCGCCGGACAGTTTCAACAGTTTACGGGATGCTCTCCGGGGCAAAGGCTTTAACGATGAAGAATTAACGGCGGCGTTCCTTTGCAAAAGAGGAGAACGGTCCGTTTATGATGTGTTCCGAAATCGTGTTATGGTGCCGATTATCGATGTCCGTGGCAATGTAATTGCGTTCGGTGGTCGCGTGCTTGATAACAGCAAACCGAAATATGTGAACACCTCCGACACGCTGGCTTTTAAGAAAAGCCGCAATCTGTTTGCCCTGAATTATGCAAAGGCAAATGCTTCGGAAGAATTGATTGTATGTGAAGGGTATATGGACGTTATTGCCATGCATCAGGCAGGTATAACCAATGCCGTGGCGGCGCTCGGGACGGCATTTACACCCGAGCATGCCAGCTTGTTGGCACGATATACCAAAAGCGTTGTTCTTTTATATGACTCCGACGAGGCAGGACAAAAGGCGGCTAAGCGAACCATTGAAATTCTTCGCCCAACGGGTTTGAATGTGCGTGTGGTTTCGGTCCCGGAAGGGAAGGACCCCGATGAGTTTATCAAAAAGAACGGCGTTGAACGGTTCCGCGCGGTTTTGCGAAATTCCAGCAGTGATGTGGAGTACCAATTGATGGAACTTGCCAAACAAAGCCAGTTGAATACTGCGGTCGGAAAAACAGAATTTCTTTCCGCGGCTGCAAAGGTTTTGGCAAAGCTTGACAATCCAATAGAGTGTGAAGTCTATGCTTCGAAACTTGCTTCGGATATGCAGATTCCGAAGAACGTTTTGATGATGCAAATTGAGTCCGAACGAAAGAAAAAAAGCCGGTTTAAATCCGGACAAGTACTGCGGGAGGCTGTTCGCAATGAGCAAAAAGCCATTGCGCAGGTCAATCCTGATGCAACACAGCATGAACGCGCCGCCAAGGCAGAAGAACGCCTGCTTGGGCTGTTTATACTGCATCCCGATTATTTGACCCGGGTGAAAGATTCGCTGCCGGCAGATACTTTTGTTACATCGTTTAACCGGGAGTTTTACAGCAAACTGTGCTCGCGTTTACAAGAAGGAAAATCGCTGGAACTGACGCAGTTTTCTTCGGAATACGATGAAAAATCCATGGGGTATTTGTCAAAAATGCTTCAGGAGGCGCGAATGCTCGAGGGGAATTTGGAAGAACTGGATAGCATTGTTTCCGTGCTGAAGGAAGAAAAAGAAAAGTTAAGCGTCAGCAATACGGATACACTATCAGATGAAGATATTTTAGCTTATATGCAGTCTTTAAAAGACAAGCAAAAGAGCAACGACTAGAGTTTTAGTCAGTGAAAACCCTTAAGTTGACAAGATAGTATTAATCATTACCCCATATGATATAATGCAAGTGTCTTAAGGGACAGCGGCCCCACACTAATCTTGGTAAGGTTATTTTTAAATTTACATATATGGAGGGAACTATATGCCTAGAAAGAAAAAAGATGAAGCTCCTATCAAAGAAAACGAGATTATCGATGAAGTCGAAGAGATGAACAAGCGTATGTTGGAAGAAAGCGAAGAAGCCGACTACGACGAGTTCGACGATGCCGACGAAGAGCCCGAAGAAGTTCCGGAAGAGGAACTGGAAGAGCTGGAAGCGTTGGACGTGGATATTGATGACGACATCCTTCTGGATGATTTGGGCGAGCCGGTTGATGATGAAGAACTTTTGGACAGCATCGACAGCACGGTAGAAGAGCCCAAAAAGGTTCGCCTGACCGTCAACGAATTGATCGAACTTGCTCGTGCCAAGGGATCCATTACCACACAAGAAATTTTGGATTACTTGGATGAAGACATTGCTCCGGAAGAAATTGACCGTATTTACGAGCAACTCGAAGAGCAGAATGTTGCCATCATCGACAACTTCCAGGATGAACTTTTGGAAGAAGAGCTTGCCGATAATGGAAGCAAACCGAAAGATAAGACGGAAACCATTATTTCCGATGACCCGGTGAAAGTCTATCTGAAAGAAATCGGACGTGTTCCGCTCTTGTCTGCCGAAGAAGAAAAAGAACTGGCTATTCGTATTATTGCCGGCGACAGCCGTGCCAAGCAGCGTTTGTCCGCTGCCAACCTTCGCCTGGTCGTCAGCATTGCCAAACGGTATATGGGACGCGGAATGACCTTCCTTGATTTGATTCAAGAGGGTAACCTGGGTCTTTTGAAAGCCGTTGACAAGTTTGACTACACCAAGGGCTTTAAGTTCTCGACTTATGCGACATGGTGGATTCGTCAAGCCATTACCCGTGCCATTGCCGACCAAGCCAGAACCATTCGTATTCCGGTGCATATGGTTGAGACCATTAACAAAGTGAAGAAAGCATCCAGTACGCTGCTTCACCGAAATGGTCGTGAGCCTACTACCAGCGAAATTGCCGAAGAGCTCGGATACACCGAAGAAAAGGTTCGTGACATCTTGCATGTCGCTCAGGAACCGGTTTCTTTGGAAACCCCGATCGGTGAAGAAGAAGATAGCCACCTTGGCGATTTTATCGAAGATGTGGATACTTTGGCTCCTTCTGACGCGGCTGCCCAGTTGCTTCTTAAAGAAGCGTTGTCGGAAGCATTGGACACTTTGCAACCTCGCGAAGCGAAAGTTTTGCGTTTACGCTTTGGACTGGAAGACGGTAAACGTCGTACCTTGGAAGAGGTGGGCAAAGAGTTTAACGTTACCCGTGAACGTATTCGTCAGATTGAGTCGAAAGCTTTGCGTAAGCTTCGCCATCCGAGCCGCGCTAAAAAACTCAAGGATTTTCTTGAGTAATTGTATATTGTTATCCGTCAGGGATTCCGACACAATGCCTATTTGTGCGGAATCCCTGCCTTGCGCAAATATAGAAATAGAATGCTCGACTATATGAACGTAAGATGAAACGGAATTTGAGGAAAAAATATGTCGGAATTTATTAAAGTCAGAAATGAAATCCAGGAACGTATTTTTGCGAACTTAAATGAACAACAGCTGGAAGCTGCGCTTACTGTTAACGGTCCTTTGCTGATTTTGGCCGGGGCCGGAAGCGGTAAAACTACCGTGTTGATTCAAAGAATCGCCAACATTATTTTGTTTGGTGATGCCCATGAAAGTTCATTTGAGCCGGAATATACGGACGAAGATCTGGAATATTTAAAAGGAATTCTGCGGGGCGAACATCCCTTTGATCGTCGCGCACAGACTTTGTGCGCCGTGAATTCCTGCCCGGCTTTTCGTGTACTTGCCATCACATTTACCAACAAAGCCGCCGGAGAACTGAAGGACCGTTTGGTGAATACGCTCGGAGAAGAGGGGAGACAGGTTGTAGCCGGAACGTTTCACTCGTTTTGTGCACGTTTCCTTCGTCAGGAGGGAATGCATTTAGGATATAGCCAAACCTTTACAATTTACGATGCCGATGACAGCAAAAAACTGATGAAACAGGTTTATAAGACGCTGAATGTGGACGAAAAGAGATTTCCGCTTCGTGCAACTCTCGGCGAAATCAGTCGAGCCAAAGACCGGCTTTGTACACCGGAACAGTACGAACAGGAAGTCGGCCTTGATTCCTTGAAAAAGAAAATTGCCGAGTGCTATGTTATTTATCAGAAAATGCTGAAAGAAGCCGATGCAATGGACTTTGACGATTTGCTGATGAATGCGGTTTTGCTTCTTTTGAATAATGAAGAAGTCAGAACCAAATGGCAACGGCGCTTTCGTTATATCATGGTGGACGAGTATCAGGATACGAACTACGCACAGTATAAGCTGGTCAGCATTTTGGCCGCTCAAAGCCGCAACCTTTGCGTTGTCGGTGACGACGACCAAAGTATTTACCGGTTCCGCGGTGCCACAATTGAGAATATTTTGCAGTTTGAGGATCAGTTTACCGGATGCCGTGTCATTCGACTTGAACAGAATTATCGTTCCACCGGGAATATTCTGGACGCTGCAAACCAGGTGATTGCGGAAAACAAAAACCGTAAAGGAAAGAGACTTTGGACCAATAATCCCCGTGGCGAAAAAATTTGGAATGTCGTGGTAGACCGGGAAAACGATGAAGGTCGATATATTGCAGATACGATTCTGGACAATGTGAAAAACGGGAGAATGTACAAAGACCATGTGGTTTTGTATCGAGCAAATGCGCAGTCCAACGCAATTGAATCGGTTTTGCTGAAATCCGGTATTCCGTATCGTATTTTCGGTGGACATAGATTCTATGACAGCTTGGAAATCCGAGATGCGGTGGCATATTTGAAATTGCTGCATAACACTGCGGATAATGTTAGTTTGAATCGAGTTATCAACGCACCGAAACGCGGTATTGGTGATACCACAATGGCCCATGTGGCTGAAATAGCCAACGGACTTGGCATCAGTCAGTATGAAGTATTGAAAACAGCCGATCAGTATCCAATGCTGTCACGTGCTTCAAAGAAAATTGCCGATTTTGTTCAGGTGATTGATGAGTTGAAGACGTTGTCAGAGGATGAAGAAACATCGATTCATCTTTTGTATGAAACGGTTTTGGAAAAAACCGGCTATTTGGATTTTTGGGTGTCTGCCGGCGCCTCGGAAGAGGACCGTGTGCAAAACTTACGAGAACTTTCTTCCTCCATCCAACACTATGAAGAAGAAAACGGACTGGAAGCCAGTTTATTCGGTTTTTTGGAAGAAGCTGCACTGATGACGGATGTGGATAACTATGATGTGACGGCCGATGCGGTGACGTTAATGACAATGCATGCGGCAAAGGGCCTCGAGTTTCCGGTTGTGTTCTTGCCGGGGATGGAAGAAAACCTCTTCCCGAGTATGCAAACGGCTTTTGATCCGGAACAGGTGGAAGAAGAACGGCGTCTTTGTTATGTCGCCATCACACGAGCTCGTGAAGAACTTCATTTGATTCGCGCAAAAGCCCGTATGCTGTACGGGAGTACGAGCTACAATATGCCTTCTCGATTTGTGGAGGCGATTTCCCCAGAACTTTTGATTGAAAAGGACAGGACATCGTCAGATTCCTTTGGGTTTTCCTCCGGATATTCCCGCAAAGAAAAAACAAATACATTTGCATTTGGTTCGGATTATTACGGCGGAGACTGGGAAAATTATGCCCCGCCACGGAAATCCAAAACCACTGCTGCAACATCCTTTTTGCAGGATCAAAAAATACGAAAGGAAGTACCGGATCCGGAGGTTTCCTCTGTGACTTGGACGGCTGGAGATTCTGTTCGCCATGCCAGTTTTGGCGAAGGAAGCATCGAAGAAGTCAGGCCTATGGGCAACGATCAAATGTTGACCATTCGGTTTGGGAAAGAAACCAAACGACTGATGGCCAATTATGCAAAACTTGAAAAAATAGAATAATAAGAAAAGGGAGCGCGATGCGCTCCCTTTTTACGTTAAAAAGTATGAAACTGAACGATTCCGTTTTCTTCGGTGACATCACCGGTAGCCAAGGCTGTCAGTAGCTCATAAAAACGAGCCGGATTGTTCAAAAACTGGTTCTTGATGGTTTCGGCTTGGATTTTATCGGCTGTTCGTATGGAAAAAGACATTAAAGGTGGTGTTTCCTTGTCCAGTGAACAGGTGACCTGGTAGGTTCCATCCACTTCCTCAATTTGCACATTTGTGCTTTTTTCAAAGCGGGAACGAGCGGTTAACTGCAAAGCGGCTTTGATTGCTCTGTCGCGAAGAGAAAAGGGGATGACTTCCACCAGCTGTGAGGCTGCGTTTTTTCCTTGTTCTGTGATGGAGATAAGTTTATCTTCGGTTTCACAAATACTTCCTTGCTGGACGAGGTCCTCGATGGCGTCCACCACTTCGAACATATTGGCGATTTCATTGGAAACCAGTATATCTCGGACGTTATCGCGCGAAAGAGGCTCCGAAACGCCCATTAACATATAACAGATGAGTATTTTAATTTCACGGCTGCCGGATAAACCACCGGGACGAACGCCGTTTGTAAAAGCATCCATTGTATCCTTCCTTTGGGTTTAAAATTAGGTCCACTCGTACGGCGTTTCCTGATAGACGCAGTAGTTCAGCCAGTTGGAAAAAAGGAGATAGGCATGGCTTCTCCAGCACATGGTCGGGGTCAGCGTCGGGTCGTCATTCGGAAAATAGTTTTTCGGGATTTCGGGGTTGATTCCCTTCTGAAGATCTCGCTCATATTCTTTTGCTAGGGTGTAGCGGTCGTATTCGCAGTGGCCCATGACATAGATTTGACGTCCGTCCTCTGTGACAACGATAGACGGTCCCGCTTCTTCCGATACGGCAAGAATATGTAAATCATTATGCTTTTCGAGTTCGGCTTGATCTACTTGTGTGTATCGACTGTGAGGCATATAAAAATTGTCGTCAAAGCCGCGAACAAGAGGATGGTGTTTGACGGTCGGGTGCTGTACAAACACGCCGGACAGTTTCTTTTCCAGTTCCGTACGCTGTACCTGATGGTGATAATATAAGGCTGCCTGTGCGCCCCAGCAAATATGAAAGGTTGAATAAACATTTCGTTTGGACCAGTCCATAATGGCTCGAAGCTCCGGCCAATAGTCAACGGATTCATATTCCATCTGTTCTACGGGGGCTCCGGTGATAATCATACCATCAAAATGTTCTTTCTTGATATCTTCAAAGGTACGATAGAAAAGCTCAAGATGTTCGGCGGCCGTGTTTTTTGATGTATGCGTGCTGGTGTGCATCAGTGTAATGTCAACCTGAAGCGGGGTGTTACTGAGCTGACGCAAAAGCTGGGTTTCCGTTTCGATTTTTGTCGGCATAAGGTTCAATATGATAATACGCAGGGGGCGGATATCCTGGTGGGATGCGCGGTCCTCTGTCATAACGAATATATTTTCAGAATCCAGTGTTTGTCTAGCCGGTAATCCATCTGATATACGAATCGGCATATAAGTCACCTCGTCTTTAGGAATTGATAACTTGTATTAGTATACCAAAAGAAGCGTTTCAAATCAACCGAAAAAGGGTTGCAAAGGTCGAATATATATGTATAATATATAGCACATTGCCGCGTATTTTCAAAAAATTCAAAAAAAGTGAGAAAAAACCACGAAAAAAATGAAAATATGTGTTGACATTGATTTGCAATAGTAGTATTATGTCAAAGCTGTCCACCAAAAAAGGGGAACAGCGAGAGGACCTTGAAAATTAAACAACGTAAAATAAGCAGAGAACAAACACAACCCGTTAATTTTACACACCGGTTAGAAAGATAACCAAGGTC
>JAZUDZ010000028.1:0-3689 GCA_045639905.1 Acutalibacteraceae bacterium | reverse complement strand
AACAAAAATCACCCCTCTCGGGTGAGAGGGGTGATAGGGTGGCTTTTTCAATTAGCCGAGTGCTTTAATAAGACCGGCCAAGAATTTACGCAGCATCAGCACATCTTTCATGTTGACGGTGCCGTCTTGGTTTACGTCGGCATTGTTCTTATTCGGCGTCACGTTCATACCGGCCAAGAATTTACGCACCAAAAGTACGTCTTTCATATTGACGCTACCGTCGCCGTTTGCATCGCCGAGCGTTTCAACGTCTTCCACAACGTTGACGGTACCACCGGAAGCAGCGAGAAGCGACTGGTTAATGCTTCCCATAGAAATCACCGATTGTTCATTTACTGCGGCGTTGACCGATTGACGGCCTTTTCCGGCGCCTTTGGCAATTTGGAACTGCATAATCGTGGCGATATTGCCTTGAAGCGGTTTGTCGGGATTCGAGGAGGAAATCAAAAGAGTTGTACCGTCTTCGGACATTGTAGCGTGGAAATCGGGATCATCCGGAATCGTGGCATCTAAGAAGAACAACGCCGCCGGATTGAATTTAATATCCACGTTTAAACTAAATACCGCCGTTTCGCAGTTGAGTACAACCGGAACAAACACGGTATCGCCTTCTCTGCCGGAGGTCTCGGCGGGGGCGGTCTCAGGGAACTCCGCGCGCACGCGCACCGCACCGTCGTTGATATCCAGAGAAACGCGCTGACCATCCACTGTCAGGTTACCCGAGCGACCGGCATTACCAATGAGGAAATATTTGCCCGAGCGTGCCGTGTCGCTGACTTTGAACGTCACAGTTGCCAGCGTGCCGTTTGTGTAGCAGTTTTTGTCTTTTTGAAGTCTAAGCACGCTAAAGGTCAACACGCCTTCATCCGTCAACTCGGCGTTGCGGCAATTTTCCTTGTCGAAATACGCGTCGAAATCCGAACCCCATTCTACGCTCTCAAACGTCAATTGCGTGTCGTCGAAGTTGAGCGAGAATTCTGCATTGCAAAAACCGGGGTTGCCGGAAATGATGATCGGGACAGAAACGGTGCTGCCGATATCGGTTTTCACGTTGCCGATGTCAATGGCAAGCGGCCCGTCATAGCCGCCGGCAGGATCGATAATATTCACACCGCCGTCGATGACAAAGGTGTCTACGGTTTTTGAATAATTCGACGTATTTCTGACGATCGATTCGCCCGTGATAGCGGTAAATTTACCGCGCGGGCCAACAGTTTTAAACTGGATTGTCGCCACGGTTCCGGTCGCCGTGCAGGGCGTTTGGAACAGTGCCGCCGAGCCGGTCAAGGTGATGACACCGTCTTTTTCATATCCGGTGGCAATCAGGCCTTTTTGACGGAAACCGGCGTTAATCGAAATGCCTTGGAAGCTCAGCATCGTCGGGTCGTATTGCAAGGTGTTTTCGAACGACCAAACACCGGAAGCGTTTTTTACCAAGTCAATCGGCACTTCAATCACTTTATCGTGCTCGGCGCTGAAATTGCCGATTTGCCATACGGCATCTTCCTTGCCGCTGGTTGTACGTGTCGTAACGTCTGTTTCTTCTCCGCGTGCCGCCACCAGCATAATGCTCTTGACGTAAGCATAGCTGTCCGATTGCATAGCAAGCGTCAGGCACCAATCCTCTACGTTCATTGTGGAAAAGTCCAAGCCGCAATTTGCCACGTCGGTCCACGATTGTTCATATACAGTACCGCCTTCGTCAAATCCCGGCACGCCATCTAAAGCATACAGAGGGCGGAATTGCCACAATCCGGCGTTTTTATATTCGCCGACGTCGGCGTAAAGAATGTAATTATCGACAACGCCGTTTTTCACAATGTCGTTGCGGATAGCCGCCATTAAATTGTCGGTTTTTCCATCCGAAGAAACCCCGGTATTTAAAATGCCGACATATCCAAAATCCTTATCTTCTTCAAAGATGGGACGAGGAAGCACCACCTGATTGACCACGCCGCTGTATACGCAAACCTCGTTGGATTTTAGCGCGTGCGAAATCGGGGTGATTTCGCTATTCGGAAGCGTGGTGGGAAGCGTACGGGTTGTGCTTGGTTTGGTGGTCGGTTTGGTGGCTGGTTTGGTGGCTGGTTTGGTCGTCGGGGTAAACGGTGTGTTGCGATACGCAATTAACTTCAAAGAGCCAACGTATGCCGTATCGCCCGAACCGTCGGAATAGAGACACAACTGCACTTCACCGTTCATTTCTTTCAGTCGAGATGTGTTTGTAAACGTCGCATAGTCAAGAGGACTTCCTATATCGGCCCAAATTTCCACATATTCCGGAGCTTCTTGATAAAAACCCCATGTTGCGTAATCGGACGGGCCGGAAATATAGTATGAATCCGGAGAAATCAATTCATAACCTAAAGCTGGTCCATTTACGGCGATATCCGCTTGAATGGCGGCATCTATTGCGTCATCGTTAATGCAAACAACGGTATTCTTAGTTGTATATTCTCGATCAACCGTCCCTTCCCAAACGACGACCGTATCCGGAACCGATTGTTTGGTTGCGTTTGTCGTTTTGGTAGCCGATTGCGAGGTCGCTTGGGTGGTTGACTTGGTGGTCGGCTGGGTAGTCGAATAGGTTTGAGAATTATTAGACTTAGCGATTAAGCGCAACGAGCCAATGTGTACTTTCGAACATCCTATAATCCCATACAAGCAAAGATATGCGTCTTGTCCTACACTGCTTATAGCACCTGTTTGTTTAAACGTGGAAATATTGGTTCCGGGTGTGGTTTTCTCAATTCCACAACCATCATCAGCAACCGCCAACAAACCCTTATCAAAAAATCCGAAAAAACATGGCGAACACTGTGCATCCAGTAAATAGGTTGAATCAGCGACAATGGTATATTGGTTGTCGGTTCCGTGCAGAGCAATGTACTCATGCAATGCATTGGTTAGCGTTTCAAAATCCAGAAGAACAATATTGTCGTCGCCTGTCACAAAATCCTGATCAATCGTTCCTTCCCAAACGACAACCGTATCCGCATCCAATTGCGAGGTTGTAGTCGTCGTCTTCTTCGTTGTTTTGGTAGTCGGCACAATACCCCCCTCGGCCGGCGTGCCGTTGGGATAGGAGACAACCGCGTCGCTGACGTTTTTCCATTCGCCGTCCCAAATCAGTTCGATGTTGTCGACGTACATATACGCGCCGTCGGCAAGAGAGTTCTCGTCGATGAAGCCGATTCCGCCATTGGCCCGGCCTTTGGTCGGTGCACCGCCCTGATACTCACTCCAAGTAAATGTGCCGGTATTGAACTCGTTGGAACCGGGAGTATAGAGACTCTGGGAATTAAGCTTAGGATAGTTTTCTTCATAATCATTAAAGAGGATGAACGGATACATATACGCATTGGGGAAAGTTTTCCTGTCGTATATATTTGCATTTTCAGTCGATCCGCCATACGCAAAATCCACGTTCAGTTCAAGTTCGGAATCGGTATCTCCCAAATCTCCTTGTGCTGCAAGAATACCGTTAATACCTTCCGGCCAAATGTACGGATGCGCGCCACCGCCACCGGTCACGGTCTCCGCATTGAGCTCATAACGCAGGCAGTGGTTGCCGGAGCCTTCCGGCCATTCAACAACTTCTCCAACATACAGACCGCCCTTTTGCAGGATGGACGTGGCATTTTCGTCTTCGAAGGTAAATTTGTAGATTTGGGTCGTTCCCTTACGCG
>JAZUDZ010000027.1:0-10028 GCA_045639905.1 Acutalibacteraceae bacterium | reverse complement strand
GACTGAAACAGGAGGCCGCTTGCTGAGAGTAAACAAGTGGTTTGCTTCCAGTAAGACCTGCCACTATTGTGGCAAGAAAAACACATCCCTTAAATTAACGGACAGAGTATGGGAGTGTGACAGATGTCATACGGTCCACGGCCGGGATGTTAATGCCGCTATTAACTTGAGAAACAAAGGTGTCGAAATGATGTACGGAACCGTAACGCAAGTTGGGAAACGATATTTGTGTGGATAGCCCACATGGAATAACAGCCGTCGGGCCGACGGTGGTTGCTCAGATAAAAATGAGAAGCTCCCACTTCTATATAGCTTTGCTATTTAAGTGGTGAGAGTAGGTCACCCGATTCTTGCAACTTTTGTTGTTGAGAAACCATCGGAAAAATGGTAAAATGCAGGTAGTGGAAACACAACTTGAAAAAAAGGAGAAAAGAATATGAATCGTGTAGTACTTAAAAGCCGTGCCAAGGAAGCTCTTGGAAACGGTATCTTCCAAACTCCGTGGCTTCTTGCCGTGGTGGTTTGTGCTATTGTCGGACTGATTGAGGGACTGGCTGCCGGCGTTACCTTCGGTATTGCTTCCCTTTTGGTTACCGGCCCGCTTATGTATGGTACTTCCTATGTTTTTTTGAAAAATGCGCGGGAAAGAAATCAGCAGATTGCCATTGAAGATGTATTCAAATGCTTTAAAGACGATCTCGGCGGGATTGTCCTGCTGGGTCTTATGATTTGCATTTTTACATTCCTTTGGAGTTTGTTGCTTGTTATTCCGGGTATTGTGAAAGCCTACGGATATTCCCAGGCTTTCAACATCAAAATCGATCATCCGGAATATGACTGGAGAACCTGTATCAAAGAAAGTGAAAAAATGATGGCCGGACACAAAGCGGAATTGTTCGTATTGGATTTGAGCTTTATCGGCTGGGCCATTCTCGGCTCTTTTTGCTTCGGTATCGGTACCTTGTGGGTTATGGCCTACATGTACGCAACCAAAGCGGAGTATTATCAGTCGTTAATCGGCGCTTCCGTGAATGCGCCTTATGCTCCTCCGGTCGATTCGTATCAAAATCCGTCGGGCATGTACTAATACCGGTCCATGAAAGCCATCCGTTTGGATGGCTTTCTTTCTTGCTAATTTCCTTCTTTTTTTGTATACTAAAAACATGATATATCCCCAAGGGGAAAGGAGTTTTTTCTATGAAATATTCAATTATCGGAGAGCCGATGCCGGTGGTGACCTGCAACCTGGACGGCGGAGAAACCATGATTACCGAAGGTGGCTCTATGGTATGGATGACCCCCAATATGCAGATGGAAACCTCTGCCGGCGGTCTTGGAAAGGCCCTCGGACGGATGTTCTCCGGAGAGAAATTGTTCCAAAACAGATATACGGCTCAGGGCGGGGAAGGCATGATTGCTTTTGCTTCCAGTTTCCCGGGCGCCATTCGTGTGGTGGAAATCACACCGAGTCATCCGGTGATTTGTCAAAAATCCTCTTTCCTGGCTGCAACATCCGGTGTGGAGTTGTCCGTGCATTTTCAGAAAAAGCTCGGCGCCGGACTGTTTGGCGGAGAAGGATTCATTATGCAAAAACTGTCCGGAACGGGAATTGCCTTCATTGAAGTGGACGGTTCTGCCGTTGAATATGAACTGGCGCCCGGTCAGCAGCTGATTGTGGATACCGGAAATCTTGCCATGATGGATGAGACGTGTAAGATGGACATTCAGACGGTCAAAGGTGTAAAAAATGTTCTCTTTGGCGGAGAAGGCCTGTTCAACACCGTGGTGACAGGGCCCGGAAAAGTAACCCTGCAGACCATGCCGATGTCAAATTTTGTCAACACCATTGCCTCGCAGCTCCCGCGAAAAGACTGATATTTTGTTTTTTGTTTTTTTGGGCACCGCCGTTTTTGGGCGGTGCCTTTTTTTGCAAAATATATCATTTGACAAAACAAAAATATGAGAGGTATAATTATGCTGTATATATAGGCTTGCTGTGCGGCGACAAAACAGGCCTGAGCAATTTGAAATTTCCCATCGATTTTGACGATGGTTTCTGAGAATGTTCCGACTTTCGGAAAGAGGAGGAAGACTGATGAAAAACAGAAAATTTGCATATTGGTTTACGGTTCTTTTACTGGTGATGCTCTTTTCTTTTTCTTCTGCTATGGGGACCTTGGCAGACATATCCACACCTTCCGGTGAAGTGGTGGATATTGATAAACTCTGCTCGCTGCAATTAATATTGCAGGAGGAAGGTCAGGTGTTCCCGGACCGAACGGTTTCCATTTATCGGTTCGCCGATTTGGTGGAACCCGGTAAATTTGCTCTTTCTCCAAACTATGCCGGTTATCCGGTCAGCGTGCAAGACATCTCCACGGATGACGAGTGGAAAGCTTTGGCCGAGACCATTGAAGGGTATGTCGTAGCGGATAAGAAGGCACCGGATTATACGGGTACCACGGACCAAAAGGGATCCGTTTTCTTTGACAATTTGAAATCCGGTATGTACTTAATCAGAGAACCGCGTATTCCGGAAAATGCAATCTACTGCTTTGATACATATGTGCTGTGCCTGCCGGCGGTTGACAAGTCCGGTGCCGCACTGTACGATGTGACGACCTATCCGAAACCGGGAGATATTTCAAAGATTCCTCACGATCCCGGTGAAGATCTTAATCCGGATAATATTAAAGCGTTTCGAGTGGTAAAACAGTGGAAAGATTCCACCGGTGTCAATCGTCCGAAAGAGATTACGGTGGAAATTTATTGTGACGATACGCTGAAGGATACCGTGACTTTATCAGCCAAGGACAACTGGATGTATACATGGAAAGCCAGTATGCTGCATCGCTGGTTGGTTGTTGAACGAAGTGTTTCGGATTTCTATTTGGTTTCCGTTGACAGAGAGGACTATGCTTTCTATATCACCAATACGGAAAAACAGTCTACACCGCAGCCTCCCACGGCCCCGACGACAACTCCGACGACGAAACCAAGCACGAACCCGAGTACCAATCCGACGGAACCCGGTCAGATTAGCGACAGCGGAGACAGTCAGGTTTCACAGGACCGTCCGAATAACGACAAACCGGTCCGACCGACCCCTTATACCGGTGACAGCTTTAACGCCTGGCTTTGGATTGCTTTGCTGGTTGTATCCGGCGTAATACTTATGTGGTTTGGCAGCGCCGGCCGAAAGGAACGCCATGAATAAGCGGCTGAAAGGTAAAAAGATCCTCTTTATTGTCGGATGTGTTTTGGTTGCGGCGGCGATTGCCTTGCTGGCGTTTACATGGATTTTCGGACAACGAACCCGTGTGGATGCCGACAAAGCCCTCTCCTTTATTCAGGAAATGCTGCCGCCGGAAAAACCGGGCTTTAAAGACGGACGCAGCAATACATTGATGTCTGCCATGGAAGTGGACGGTACAGACTATGCAGCACTGTTGGAGGTTCCGGCCTTTTCCGTAACGATGCCGGTTCGTATGCAGTGGAACTCGATGGCTGTTTCATCCGTTCCGTGTCGATTCTCCGGAAACCCGTATGATGGGTCTCTCATTATCGGCGGCGTGGATTTTCCGAAGCAGTTTGATTTCATTTCGCAAATGGATATCGGGGACGAGGTGAATGTGACGGATATGTCTGGTTCTGTTTTCCGATATACGGTAACCAATGTTTTGCATGAAAAGAACTCCAAAGCCGAGACCTTACAAAAAGGGGAGGCCGATTGCAAACTGTTTGCGAGAAGCAAGAAAACCGGCGACACGATTGTGGTTTGCTGCAGTTTAAAGTGAAAAAATGACGGACACGATAGGATAGACTATCGTGTCCGTTTTTTAGTCCTGATTCGTTTGGTGTGCTTCACAAATCTTGTTGTATATCCATATGCCGGCAGCACTCAAAAGCATGGTTCCGAAAAATACCAGAACGGCCGCCGGGTAATTCTGTGCTCCTAAAAGATCTCCCCCGACGGTGGAGGTGATCACCGAGGGCATACGGCCCAAAAGACAAATGAGAAGCCACGGGACGAACTGTATATTGGTCAGCCCCGCAAAATAACTGAGCAGATCTTTGGGAGTTCCCGGAATCATGTAGATAATCAAAAACAACAGGTCTCGTTTTTTGCTGTTTTGCAGAAACTGGAGTGAATTGAGCTTTTCAAGAGGAAAGAAAACGGTGACCAGTTTCACACCCCATTTTCGCACAAAAAAGAAGACCAGAAGGCTGCCGAGTGTTGTTCCCAGTAAACATAAGAGAGTGCCGGGGACGGCACCGAATGCGTATCCGGCTACGATTTCAAAAGGCTCTCCCGGGATAAAGGCTATCAGCACCTGGCAAACGACAATGCCGATATAGGCCAGAGGGGACCAGATGCCGTGGCTTTGTACCCACTGACGAAACTGCTCGGGTTCCTTCACAAATTGCAGAAGCGGTTTTCCGACAAGAATACTGAGAGCAAAAAGCAGGCCGATTGTAAGGAGAATAAACAGGATGCGAGCCCAAAGCATTGATTTGTTATGTTTTTCCATATGGTTTTTCCTTCCTGCTTTTGGATAGTCAAAGTAGGCACTCATTTTGATTGCTTCAATTAGATGGATTGTACACCCTTTCGGGGACAATATCAACAAAGCACAGTGAAAATCGTATCATTTAGGTGGGATTTCCTTGAACCAATTGACGATAGGAACAAGCGGGGTTCGCCCATACAATGAGAACAGAAAAAACTGCCGAAACATTCGGCAGTTTTTTTTAGAACAAATCCTTGAGTTTCCCGGCAATACCGCCGATTTTGTCCAAAGAGATTTTGGTTTTGACGGCTTCTACGATTTTTTCGATGATATCGTCCGGCAAATCTATACCAAGCGCTTTTTCGACGGCCTCAATGGGATTTTTCTTAAAAACGTCTCCGAGAGACTTGTCGGTGGTGATTTTGTTGGTTGCTTCTTCGATTAAAGCCTTAACGTCCATGGGAAATCCTCCTTTTGTTTCTTGTGATTTCTAGCATACAGGATTTTTTCAAAAAAAGCAAGGGGATAGGGTGTGTACCACGGAGAAACAACTGTTGCCCTGTGATGGAAAAAAAGATATAATATATCTATCAAATGTGGCTTGTCCACAGGAAAGAGGAAAAAATATGAAAAAAATAGTAGGCTGGTGGAACAGCGTTCCGTTGCTCCTCCGTATTGTCTGCGGACTGATTATCGGTATTCTGTTGGGGATTTTTGTACCGAAGGCTACATGGATTGGCATTTTCGGTGATGTTTTTGTCGGTGCATTAAAGGCCGTGGCACCGGTCTTGGTCTTTATGTTAATCGCCTCCGCCTTGTCTCGTGCAAAGCCCAACATCGGCAAACGTTTTGGAACGGTTATTACTTTGTATATGGTAACAACCCTGACAGCGGCTATCGTTGCTGTAATTGCCAGCTATCTGTTCCCGGTTAGCATTGTGTTGACCGATGCAGCCGAAGCGACATCTCCCAGCGGTCTCGGTGAAGTGTTCAAAAACCTGTTGACCAGTATGGTGAAGAATCCGATAGATGCCATCATTAACGGAAACTATTTGAGCATTTTGTTCTGGTCTGTGGTGTTTGGTCTTTGCCTTAAAGCTGTGGCCAATGAACACACCTTGCAGGTGATTTCCGATATTTCCGATGCCATTTCCAAGAGTGTCTCTTTTGTTATCGGTTTTGTTCCGTTTGGTATTCTCGGACTGGTTTTCCAGTCTGTCAGCCAAAACGGTTTGGACATTTTTACAACCTATGGAAAAATCATCCTCGTCTTGGTGGGTGCCATGCTGTTCTCTTCTTTGATTGTGAACCCGTTCATCGTGTTCCTGTATCTGAAACGTAACCCTTATCCGCTTGTTTTTGCCTGCCTGCGTGAAAGCGGTATTACCGCCTTCTTTACCCGTAGCTCGGCGGCCAATATCCCGATGAACATGAAACTTTGTGAGAAGCTTGGTATTGAGCAAGATTTCTACTCTGTCAGCATCCCGCTTGGCGCTACCATCAATATGGACGGTGCCGCTATTACCATTACCGTGATGACGATGGCTATGTGTCATACGCTCGGTGTCGAGGTCAACCCGGTTTTGGCTATTATTTTGAGTGTGCTGTCCGTTCTCGGCGCTTGCGGTGCGTCCGGTGTGGCCGGTGGTTCTTTGCTCCTCATCCCGATGGCCTGCAGCTTGTTCGGTATTGGCAATGATCTTGCCATGCAGGCAGTTGCTGTCGGCTTCGTTATCGGTGTTGTTCAAGACTCCGTTGAAACCGCACTCAACTCCAGCGGTGACGCTATCTTTACAGCCACTGCAGAGTATCATGATCGTAAAAAACGCGGGGAAGAGGTCAACTTCCTTGGTGAGTTTGCAAAAAAGTGAAATAAGACGTGCCTTATATCCCCACGTCTAAAGTCGGGGGCTTTACGGCACATTTGGTAAATCAAAATGAACAGATTACAATAGCGGATGCTAATTTAGTACGTAGTTATCTTCTTGGGACAGCAACTTGTCTCCAAGGCAAAAAACAGTTAGCGGATATGAATGGTGACGGTGGTATTACTATGGCTGATGTTTTAGCTATTAATCAATCTGTTGCCAGTATGGCTAAAGAAAGGGGGAGAGTTATGAAATCCGTTTTTCAACTATTTAGTGTTATTGCAGTGGTTTCTTTAATTGTTTGCTTGTTTTGTGTAAGTAGTTTGTCGGGTAATGCCGAACTTGGGGAAGAATCGGAGGCTGATACCAGCGCGGATGTTTCTGATACAAGTGAGATTTCGACCGACCCCGTTGCTGAAATCCTATATGGTGACGTAAACGGGGATGGTTCTATTGACTTGAAGGATGTTCTTGCTTTGAGAAAGTGTGTGGCAGGATTTGACGCTCCGTTTATTTTCGAAAATGCAGATGTAACCGTAGACAAACAGGTTGATCTGAAAGACTGCTTAATTATTCGTCGTTACTTAGCCGGTATGCAGGACCGTTTGGGTGTTCGTCTTATGGACAAACTGGTTGCTTCCCCCTACACAAAATCCGTGAGCGATAAGATGTGGGAGGCGGACAATCGTTTAATCCAGTATATGGCTGAAAAGAAGCAAGATACCAACTTTGTGGTTTCTCCGTATTCCCTTAACTATACAATGGCGATGTCCGCCTTGGGAGCAAACGGAAAAACCTATTCTCAAATTATGGACTTGTATGGCTTGGATAGCCTAAACGATTTTTATTCCTACACACAAAGTGTGGCGGAGCTGGCTGAAAAACTGAATTCGACTCCATATACAGCGTTTACGCAGGCTAATTCTGTGTGGGCCGGTGAGCCGAATTCTTTCCGTGATGAATATGTAAGTGCCATTCAAAATTATTTTGATGGGGATGCATTTTTCGTTAACCCTGCTGACTTTATGTCCAAGGCAAACGAATGGGTTTTCGATAAGACAAACGGAAAGATTCCGTCATTAATTTCCGAAGAACCCGAAAATATGGATTTTGCGCTGATTAATGCACTGTTCCTGCAGGATTATTGGTCTTTAATCTTCCAGCCTGATGATGTGAAAAAAGATGTGTTTACCACTTCAAAAGGTGAAGAAACCGAAAAGGAATACATGTTTAAAATAGATACTCTCAAATATTACCAAGATGAAGAAGCTGAGTTGGCCATTATGGACTCTGTACGTGGTATCCACTTCGCATTTGTTTTGGGGAACTGTGATGATTTGTATTCTAAAATCGGTTTGGCGGAGGAATATACTGTTAAAATCACTGTCCCGATGTTTGAAGTTCATTCAAAGTATGATACGGCTGATTTCCTTTCATACTTCGGCAATCTGGACATGTTTACAAAGAATGCGGACTTTTCCAATATGTCCGTTGCCAAGGGCCCTGTGACAAATATGAGCCAGCAGGCAAATCTCTCTATCTATCAGCTTGGTTTCACGGCGAGCGCTTCCACCAGTAATATGGGATATGGAGGGATTGCACCTAAAGAGGAAAAAATCTTCACAGCTGACAAGCCCTTCCAGTTCATCGTCTATACCGATGATGGGAATGGTTCTTATTGTACGCTGTTCTACGGACAAATTAACGAGTAATCGGCACTGAAGAAAACCTTTTCTGGAATGAAAAAAGCGGAGCTACTTTTTTAAGTAGCTCCGCTTAAACTATGTTAATCAGTGTTTTTGTCTTCCTCTTTCAGAGGAACGATTTTGTGTCCGAGTATCTGCATAATCCCGGAAATACTATTCAAATAATCCGAAAGGGCTTGCTTTTGATAGGCTATACCTTCGTCGGTAATGTGATAATAATTTCGAACGCGTTTGTTGGGCATCTGGATCGGGTGTTCTGAAATGAGTCCTTGGTCTAAAAGCCGGTACAAAATGGGATAGAGGGAAGTCTGGAGAAGGGTGTATCTTCCGTTGCTTCTTTCGGCCAATTCTTTTTGGATCTGGTATCCGTACTTATCTTCTTCCATCAAAAGCGTCAGCAAAATAAGATTAACAGAGCCTCGCTTGACCGCATCATTTGTACTCAAAATAATCACCCTCCTTTTCCTATATTTCTGCTCATTTTACCATGAGAATCTATGGTTTGTCAATTCGGCCAGGAAAGTAATTTGGCTAAGAATTTGCGAAGAAACAAGACATCTTTCATATCAATATAATCATCATGGTTTACGTTCGCATTTTCCGGGTTTTCAAGAGAATCAAATATCCCGGCGATATATTTTCGCATAGCCAGGACATCCTTCATATCAGTGTTGCCGTCATTGTTGGCGTCGCCGAAAAGAAGGGAGATTTGGCTGGCTTCGGATTCGTCTGAAGAGGTGTCGGAGATTTCCTGTGCTTCAGAATACTCTGTGGATGTATCGTCTGCGGGAAGAGTGCTTTCCGTCGGTGGAGTGGAAGTGTCTCCGGACTCGTCCAAAGAATTCTCAGATGTTTCCTCGCTGGTTAAAGGGGTGGCTAACACGCAGATGATGAGTGCATTTGAACAAATGTATTTTCCGTTATCGTCCCAGGCCGATAATGTAATGTGATAGGTATCGCCGTTTATTGTTTGCAGTTTTTTAAAATCTATGGTGAAGGGGCTTGAAACCCCGTCATAGTAGATGATTTGGTGGGTGCTTTCGATGCCTTCCATTGTCAGGGTAATCGGTTTGTCCGGATTATGAAGGACGGGGGAAAAAGAGAAAAACACGTCAACAGGATAACTATTAAGTAAAGGATCGTTATATTCCAGAACATCTTTTTCGGCTTGTAAACGGATAAAGGAAGAATTGTCTTCGCTGGTTTCAAAGGGCTCTTGAATAGGGTCCCCGAAAAGAATGCTTTTGGTTGTCGTTTCGCTGACAGTGTTTTCTGTATCTTCTTTGCAAAGATATTGCCTAAAGGAAATGTGACCGTTATACTCCACGCCCTCGGAGAGTAAAACGACAGAAGATAAGCATAGAGCAGAAATAGCTAAAACACTCAAAAGTTTGATAAACAGTTTTGAACTCATAGAAATAATCCTTTCATGGGAAAGAAAGCCCAAAAAAACAAGACCCAGGCGAGGGCTTGAAACCAGTATCTGCAAAAAAGAAAAGTCTGGTAAATCATTGATTTACCAGACTTGTTTGGCGGAGACGGAGGGATTCGAACCCTCGTGCCGGCTCATCACCGACAAAACGATTTCGAGTCATTGATGCGAAAGGCCTTTTGTGGTTTTTGGTGATGTTTTCTGGTAGTTTTATATAATTCGCAAAGCTTACAGCTTAAACGGTTTGCGGATGTATTGACCGGAATCGTCCAAAAAAATAAATGAAGTTTCACGGTTCATACATTCCCGAGTTCTTGCAAAATCAGGGGTTTTTCTTGCAAAAATGCAAGAAAAATGCAAGAAAAATATCGTATTGGAACACCCTTTCGGACAAAAAATATTGAAAGGAAATTCCACTATGAAATACGATGAAGAAAAATTAAAAGAGTATCCGGAAATTATGAACAAGGAGCAGCTGAGAATAGCATGTCATATCAGTAAACGGACTGCC
>JAZUDZ010000026.1:0-238827 GCA_045639905.1 Acutalibacteraceae bacterium | reverse complement strand
ACTCAAAGAATACATAGACCCGTTCACGGGTGACAAGACACAGTAGGCATAAAAAAGACAGCCGCACGTGAGCGGCTGCCTGAAAATGTAATGCGCTGCTAAACTTCTACGCCTCCATTTTGGAGGCGAGCCAGTAGGCGTGCCTTTTAGGGACTATTCAAACCACTAGTTTACTAGTGGTTATGATTATTTTTCGTCTTTTGGTTTTGGCTGAATTCTGGAGGCTAGATAAATGATAAGTTGTCCGGGAATTCCTAAAAGCCATAATTGCCAGGTGTATGTAAGATAGGTGAAATAAACGGAAGCGATGGTGCCCCATAAAACGACTGACAGGGAAATAAACACAAGGGCTTTTTGTTCCCAAATGATACTGAAAACAAGGAAGACAACCGCAGAAATCGGTATGGCGTAGATTAGAATCGCCAAAGGATCGAAGGTGTCTACATTTTTTAGCAGCAAACTGATATATAGAATCGTGGCAATAAACCAAACGGAACCGGCTGCAATTGCGGCCATAACTTTTTGGTTTCTGGATTGCCGTTGGGAATATGCGCGTTTTGACAAGGCTACATCGGAGTGATCTTCTTTCAGCAAATAGTCAACGGTTACATCAAACAAATCGGCGATGTCTTTTAGAACAGTTACATCGGGAATAGAGTCTCCGCGCTCCCACTTTGAAATGGCTTTATCGGAATAATTGAGCTTTTCTGCAAGCTGTAACTGGGTCATTCCTGCTTCTTTGCGTAGTGTTACTATGTTATGGGCAATAATTTCTTTCATAGGCACCTCCTTGGAATATATTTATCTTAGATGCATATATTAACACGAAAATAAGCACTTTTCAAGCGCTTTTTGCCATATTCTACTCACGGTAGATAGTGAAAACAACATACTCTACCGAGTGCTATTCACAAGATACAAGCTTGTACGACTAATAGAGTGACAATTTTTGTTTGAATGATATAATTTTTGCGAAGAGGAAAATTCCATATTGACAAGTTCGTACCGAACCCCTCGGGCATTTGGTGATACCGACCGAATGTGAAGCGGACTACTATGGAATCTGGCATCGTAATGATGCGGCGAAAACGTTGAAAACTTGGTGTTTTCGCAGACAGGAGAAGACGCCCAAAAGTATATGGATGCTTTTGGGCGTCTTCCTGTTTAATTATGTATTTCATAAATCCATTTTTTAACAATATTATCAGAAAGGCATGGTGGATATTTATGAATAAAGCGTTTAAAATTCTCACTTTTGTGTTGGCAGCCATTGTGGTTGCTTCCGCTACGGTTTGCGTAAGCGGAGCCGGGAAAATTTTTACAACCAAACTTGTTCAATCGGAAGAATCAGACACGCCGGAGTTATATAACTTCCTTCAAAACGGTTCTTTTGATAAGGACTTAAGCAATTGGGATGCGACCGGTTTTGAGTGGGAAGATGGGAAGGCCCGCATGAATGTTGGCTCCAGCAGTTCAAAATTAACACAGCAAGGTATTTTTGTTATTCCTGGGTCTACTTTAACAATTCGTGGTCATGTCAGTGATCCGTCTGCCACAGACGAATATACATGGATTTATTGTCGTATAAAAGCGGGTACTGTCAGCAAAGACGCATTTTCCATTCGATACAATTCCAAAAAAAATGAATTTGGAAGCGCTGCCGATGCGAATGGTTATTTTGAAAAAACTTACGAAGTTCCGACGTATGTTTCGGTCATCAGTGTTAGCTTTGAATGTGGAACGGTTGGTTCTTCGATTTGTTTTGACGACTTGTTTATGACCGATGGCCATACGTTGGTCGGACAGCAAATTACAACCACAACCACCACGCGTAAACCGAAAACGACAGGAAAGACAATTCCTTCTGAAACTGAACCGACAACGGTGTCTACTGTTCCTTCTGATGTCTCGGAAGAAGAGACGTCTTCTTATTTGGTTGGTGATGCAAATGCTGACGAGGCGCTTGACATGAAAGATGTTTTGATGCTTCGTAAGTATATTGCTCATTTAGGTGATATCGAAAATCTTTCGGCAGCTGATTGTAATGGAGACTCGCTTGTCGATATGAAGGATGTTCTTCTGCTTCGTAAATACTTAGCGCAAATGGATGTCACTTTGGCAGAGCCTACAAAGGGTACGACACTGTCGACGACAACTGGTACCGAGAGCGAAGTTCCGAAAACAACATTTCCGACCAATGCGACCGGTGCCAATATGCCGGAAGTGTTTAAGTATGAATATATGGCGACCGATCAAATTACGCTAACTTTCAATGATTTGGAAGGTTTGGTTTACGGAAGCACATGGAACACTTATATTCCGAACGAGTCTGCAACACTTCAGTTTGTAGAGGGGGAATTTGACGACGGTCCGGATTTTGAAAATGCCAATCCGACTAGCATAAAGGCTGAAAACAGTTATGACAATACGGATCAGCTGGAAGTGAATTATGATGCGGATTCTTTTGTGTTCCAAAAAGGTGATGCATTTGAAATCGTCCGTTATATTCATAAAGTGAAATTCCCGAAACTCGGCGAGGGACTTAAGTTTGGTACGACTTATTCTTATCGTGTTGGTGATCCGTATACCGGAATGTGGAGTAATATCTATAAGTTCACCACGAGAGAGGAAAAGGTTTCTGACTACAGTTTCCTGTGGATGTCGGATACACAGTTTGGCTCCAGCGATAGTTATGGTGGCCATAAAGTGATGCAACTGATTAACCAGCTTGACGAAAAGCCGTCTTTCCTGTTGCATGGCGGCGATTTTACTGACGACGGATATGAAATCCATTTCTATGGTAATATGCTCGGCCAGGCGGCTGACTGGTTTGCACAGAATCTTTCATTTGTTTGCGTCGGTAACCATGATGCATCACCAGATCCGATTTTCAATCGTTTCAACTATGGTGAAAGCGGAAAGAAAGGATATTTCTCCTATAACTATGGTAATGTCCATTATATTGTTTTGAATACGGCATACAGTTCTTCTCTTGCAGAAGACGGTCAACTTGCTTGGCTTGAAAATGATCTCGAAGAGAACAGCAAAAATCCGCAAACCAAATGGACAATAATTGGTTTCCACCGACCGATGTTTGCTTGTACGACTCCGGATAGCAGTCATTACGTGACTTACCGTAAAGAAACGCTTTCTTTATTTGATAAGTACGGGGTTGACCTTGTTATGCAAGCGCACACACACGTGTTCTCATTCTCTTATCCGATTAATGCAGATGGTACGGAGGGAAATTATAAATTTGCAACAGACAAGTCTACAATCGATGAATCCGGTCGGATTGTTTATAATGATCCGAAGGGGACCATCTTCGTAAACATTCCTTGTTGCGGTGGCGTGAATCGTCCTTTGTCCCATGAATATCAGCAAGAGTTTTTGCAACTTAAGGCGGACGGAAAGAAGTATTCCTACGCTCAAGTCTTTGTCTCGGATGATGAACTTTGTGTACGGGCTTCCTATCGTGATGATTTATATACGACAGTGGGTGGATATGATGAATTTACTATGAATCCAAGTGTTCATTCGTTCGGTGAACTTGCAATCAAAAAATAATGCCTAATATAAAAGGAATCCAAGCCGTTTTGACTTGGATTCCTTTTTTCTATTTTTGAATGCTTGTTTTTAAATCAAATCCACAGGGTCTAGGGGTTGGAAGCATTAGGGAGTATAAGTCAGAACAACGTGATTCTAAGTTCCATAGAGCCATCCCGTCTTCGTCGAGTTTTTCCGTATGAGAAACACGGGAGATGATGGGGATTTGACAGCCTTTTTCTTTGGCGGAACGAAGAATTTCCATCCCTTTTTCATTTGCACCCAGCACACGAATATATAGCGGATATTCCGGCGTGTTTGTCTTTTGAATTCCAAGGAATACATTCCACAAAATTCGTTGTATTCTTGTTTGTGGATATCGCTTGGTCTGAACAAGAGTGTACCATTCTTCTAATGAGGTTGCTTCTTTGGAAGCCTTTGCAAGTCTGTTTTCGAGGCCTTCGGAAATGCCTTCACACAGGAGAAAGTCTTGTGCCGTCATTTGACGAAGTTTATACAAAATTGCCGATTCAACTTTTTTCATATTTGCCGGGCAGGACTGGTCTTTGTAGGCGTTGTCAAAACATGTCCTCATAGACGTCGGCATAAATGGAAGAGCATTAGGAAGATGATTGTCTGAAATGAGTTTTCTGATTAAGCTTGCAGAAGCATAATTCCCGAAGGGGATGGTATCGTCGTGGTTGGCTCCTTCCCGTGGAATGGTGTACGGAACAATGGGGGAATGCAACTTTGAAAGTGCTTTTAAATATTCAATTCCCAGAATGTTGTTCGGGGACACAAGCAGTTTTGCGCTAGCTTCGCCTAATATATTATTGATGGCTTTTTCTTGTGCTTCCGGGAAGGACACTCCGTACGTTAAATGATAGCGGAGTTTTCCCTGAAATTCTTCCGTTTGCATAAGATCGACAATTCTTTGTAGGGGTTGCAGTTCGCCACATTCGCTGCCAAACGCCAAACAATCAACAGCTTTTAGTTCGTTTAATAAGTAAATGCCGGCGCTGGCAAAGCCTTCTGCGGAAAGAAGGGTATAAGGTGTTTGCAATTCAATGACCAGGTCAACATTTTCTTCAAGAGCGGCTTTTACCCGATATTCTTTTGGTAAAAGAGCCGGCTCGCCACGTTGAACAAAGTTGCCACTCATCACGCAAACCACATGCGTAGCCTGGACGGAACCGGTCGGTTTTCGTATCTCGTCAATCAAATGCTTATGTCCGTTATGGAACGGATTGAATTCGGAAATGACACCGGCAACCTTCACGAAAAACACCCCTTTTGTAGTTGAAATGAAAACATGTTCGTACTATAATATTATAAATACGTAATTCAAGAAAAGCAAGGAGATTACTTTACTATGAAAATTTTGGTTATCAATGCAGGTAGTTCTTCACTTAAATATCAGTTGATTGATATGGAGAACGAGTCCTTGTTGGCAAAAGGACAATGTCAACGAATCGGTATTGACGGTGCTTTGGAGCATAAACCGCAAAACGGGAAACCGGTATTTGATCAAAAAATGGATTTTCCGACGCATAAAGAGGCTATTGAAGCAGTCTTGAATATTTTGGTTTCCGAGGAATATGGAGTCGTTTCTTCTATGTCTGAAATTGACGCAGTCGGGCATAGAGTTCTCCATGGCGGTATTAAATTTACAAAATCCTGTATTGTGGATGAGGCTTGTGAAGAAGCAATTAAAGAATGCTTCCCGCTTGGGCCGCTTCATAATCCTGCCAACTTAATGGGAATCAAAGCATGCCAGGCTGTTATGCCGGGTGTACCTCAGGTCGCTGTTTTTGATACTTCTTTTGGTATGGATATGCCGGCAAAAGCATATATGTACGCTCTTCCGTACGAGTATTATGAGCAGGATTCGCTTCGTCGTTATGGCTTCCATGGTACTTCTCACCGTTTTGTTGCTGCCAGAGCATTGGAACTGAACGGAAATGATCCGAAGCTCCGCGTTATTAATTGTCATTTGGGAAATGGTTCTTCCGTTTCGGCCAGCGTCGGTGGTCATTGCGTGGAAACTTCTATGGGACTTACACCGCTTGCCGGTGTTCCGATGGGAACCCGTAGTGGTGACTGTGACCCGGCTATCATTCAGTTCCTCATGACCCAGCACAACTATTCTGTTGATCAGATGCTGGATATCTTGAACAAAAAATCCGGTGTTCTTGGTATTTCCGGTGTATCTTCTGACTTCCGTGATTTGGAGGAAGCGAGCAAAAACGGAAACGAGCGTGCTGCTTTGGCTTTGGATATGTTTGCTTATGAAGTGAAAAAATATGTCGGTGCGTATATCGCTGCTATGGGTGGCGTGGATGTTTTGACATTTACGGCCGGTGTTGGCGAAAATTCTGCTGCTATGCGCGCTCGTGTCTGTGAGGGGCTTGAGTGCTTTGGCATTAAGATTTGTGATACCCGTAACCAAGTTCGCGGTAAAGAAGCATTGATTTCAACAGACGATTCTAAAGTTAAAGTTTATGTTATCCCGACCAATGAAGAGCTCATGATTGCTCGTGATACAAAAATGCTTGTTAGTGCTATGTAAGAGATAAGAAAGCGGGAACTTATTCAGTTCCCGCTTTTTTTTCGTTATATTTTTTTTGACTAAGTTGCGAAATGATAATGGCTATAAACATAATTGTACAACCCATGATTTCGCGAAGGGACATTTTTGTGTGAAGAATAAGAACATCGGAAATGGCGGCAAATACTGATTCCATACACATGATGAGAGAGGCTATGGTTGCTTCTGTGTACTTCTGTCCGACAATTTGTAAGGTATAAGCAAGGCCACAACTCATAAGGCCGGAATATAAGAGGGCACCGGTAACGGCGGTGATGTTTTGCCAGTTCGGATTTTCAAAAATGAACATCAAAATGGTTGAAACAATTCCGGAAAAGAAAAACTGAGTACACGAAAGTTTGATTCCGTCTACCTGAGGGGCCATCTTTTCAATCATCAAAATTTGTGCTGCAAAAAATATAGCACAAGCGAAAGCAAGATAATCACCTTGAGTTAAGGACAGCAGGCTTTTACCGGATTCTACACAAAGGAAATACAAACCAACGAAGGCAATAATCACACAAATCCATGTCACCCAGGGGACTCGCTTTTTAAAGAAAAGTCCGATAATCGGGACAAAAAACATATACAAGGCTGTTATGAAAGCAATCTTTCCGGAAGTGGATGTGTTAAAGGCAAATTGTTGAAAGTTCGTGGCCAAAAAAAATACAATTCCGAGCGGAATTCCAAATTTCAAAATGGTTTTGTTTTCTTCTTTTTGTGCCAGTTTTTGTTCGGTGGATAATTTCTTTCCTTTTATACTGTCTCGGATAATAATAAATATCAAAAGGGCAAAACCGCCCATCAGCTGGCGTATGCCGCTAAATGTAAACGCTTCTATTTTTTCCATGCCTACACTTTGTGCGACAAATGATGCGCCCCAAATGATTGCTGTGATAAATAAAATGACAATGCCGAGAATCTGTTTTTTTCTACTTACATTCATATGTATCCCTCAAAATAAAGTTTTTAGCAAATTATAGTAAAAATGAATTGATAAATCAAGATGTGGAGTCAATATGCAAAGCGATTTAACAAAAAATCAAATCAAAAAAGGTGCTCTAGACGGAATCCCGATTGGAATTGGCTATTTTGCTGTTTCGTTTTCTTTAGGGATTGCTGCTGGCTCTGTTGGGTTGAATGTATTCCAAGGATTTTTGGCTAGTCTGTTGACACTTGCATCCGCCGGTGAGTATGCCGCATTTAAAGCGATTGGTGAGAATGCAAGTTATATAGAAATGGCAATTATTATTCTCGTTACCAACTGTCGATATTTATTGATGAGTTTTGCTTTGAGTCAACAAATTAGTCCCTCCATTCGAAATGGACATCGTATGGGAATGAGTTTGTTTATTACGGACGAAATTTTTGGTGTTTCTATTATTCAGGGAAAACATTTAATGCCATCCTATGTGTATGGGCTGGCATCAACGACGGTGTTACCATGGGCCCTTGGTACTGCAATTGGTATTGCAGTTGGCAATATATTGCCGGCTATGGCTATTACGGCTCTAAGTATGTCACTCTATGGAATGTTTATAGCTATTTTTATTCCGGTGGCTAAGAAAAATCCGGTTGTTCTAGGGTTAATAATCATTTCTTTTGTGGTTGGTTGGGGAAGTTGTTTAATTCCGTTTTTGTCTTCACTGAGTGAATCTACGAGAGTTGTTTTGTTGACAGTAGCGATTTCTGTATTAGCTGCCGTCCTTTTTCCGGTTGACGAAGGGGAGGGCTTATTCGATGAATCATAATATCTATTTATATATTTTGATTATGTTTGCTGTTTCATATCTAATACGATCGCTACCTTTGACACTAGTTAAAAAGCCGATCAAAAGTCGGTTTGTAAAATCCTTTTTGTACTATGTTCCTTATGTGACATTGGCTTTGATGACATTCCCGGCTATTATGAATTCAACTGTATCCCCATGGATGGGGCTTGTCGTACTTGGTGTAGGAATGGTTCTTGCTTGGATTGGTTTTGGACTTCCAATTGTTGCTTGTGCATGTAGCGTTGTGTGTTTCTTTTTGGAATTTGTTTTTTAAAGAAAAAACAAATATGTTTATCGATAAAATCCCCGAAAAGCTAGGCTTTTCGGGGATTGGTTTATGAAATTGCTATTATTCCCACTCAATGGTTGCAACCGGTTTCGGAGAAAGGTCGTACAAAACACGGTTAACACCTTTCACTTCATTTAAAATACGGTTTGTGATTTTATTAAGAAGTGCGTAGGGGATTTCTTCTATAGAGGCGGCTGTTGCATCAACAGAGTTTACAGCACGGAGAACGACAGGCCACTCATAGGTACGTTTGTTGTCTTTGATTCCGGTGGATTTGAAATCCGGAACAACCGTAAAGTACTGCCAAACTTTTCCCTGAAGACCGTTTGCGGCAAACTCTTCACGAAGGATTGCATCGGATTCACGAACAGCCTCCAAACGGTCGCGGGTAATGGCGCCCACACAGCGGACTCCAAGACCGGGACCCGGAAACGGTTGACGATTGACCATGGAATCCGGCAAGCCTAAAGCTTTACCAATTTCGCGGACTTCATCTTTGTACAAAAGTTTGACGGGCTCGACCAGTTCAAAGTTTAACTCTTCCGGCAAACCTCCGACATTATGATGGCTCTTGACACCATCGGATTCTAGAATGTCAGGATAGATAGTTCCCTGACCAAGGAATTCAATGCCATCCAGTTTTTTCGCTTCTTCAGCAAAAACTTCAATAAACTCTTTGCCGATAATCTTACGCTTTGTTTCCGGATCTTCAACTCCGGCTAATTTGTCTAAGAATCGGTCAACGGCATCAACGTAAATCAAGTTTGCGTTTAACTGATTGCGGAAAACCTCAACAACTTGTTCCGGCTCACCTTTACGAAGAAGACCGTGGTTTACATGGACGGAAACCAATTGCTTGCCGACAGCTTTAATAAGCAGGGCTGCAACGACAGAAGAGTCTACGCCGCCGGAAAGGGCGAGAAGGACTTTTTTGTCACCGATTTGCTGACGAAGTTCAGCAACCTGTTCGTCGATAAATTTATTAGCCAGTTCCGGTGTGTTGATACGAGCCATATCGGCCGGACGTACATTTCCTTGCATGATAAAATCCTCCCAAATCAGTTGTTTGTATAATTGTCAAAATAGCCTTGAACCAATACAACCGGAGTACCCTTGTCACCGGATCCGCTGGTCAAGTCACAAAGAGAACCGATTAAGTCAGTGAGCTGACGCGGGGTGGTTCCCTGAGAGGCCATATTGCCTTTTAAGTCGCCATCTTTTTTACGAATGCTGTCGGATATGGCATTTTTGAGTGCTTCTCCTGACAGGTCTTTGTAATCGTTGTCGGCGAGATATTTTAACTTTAATTCGTTGGGAGTACCAATCAAGCCATCTGTGAAAGCGGGTGAGACAACCGGGTCAGCCAACTCCCAGATTTTTCCCTGAGGATCTTTGAAAGCACCGTCTCCGTAAACCATAACCTCAACATGTTTGCCGGTCGCTTCAAGAATTTTCTTTTGGATGTCAAGAACAAGACCTTTACATTCACGAGGGAATAATTTAATTTTATCTTCTGTTGATTTATTGGAACCGAGAAGACCATATTTTTCATTGCAACCACTACCGTTAATCGGTGCGTTCATAATATCGTCTAAACCGCAAACGGTTTTGGCTCCGGCAGCTTTTAAAATGCGCTTGGTACGGGCTCTTGTGTGAATATCACAATTCAGCACAACATCTGTGTAGTCCAAAATGGCTTTTGCCTGGTTGGCAAAAACGATTTCTACTTCAGCACCGGATTCGCGAATGAGATTGCCGTAATAATCAACATAATCCACACCGGTGAATTCATGCTTGTTTACGCCAAACAGTTCACGATATTTTTCAAGAGATAAAACATCGGAATACGGATTGATACCGGCAGCGTCGATTTTGTCGAGGCTGACAAGCTCGTTTCCGACCTCGTCGGAAGGATAGCTGAGCATTAAAACAACTTTCTTGCATCCTTTGGCTATACCACGAAGACAAATGGCAAAGCGGTTACGGGACAGGATGGGGAAGATAACACCAACGGTTTCTCCGCCAAGTTTCGCTTTAACATCGCTGGCAATATCGTCAACAGATGCGTAGTTGCCTTGAGCACGGGCAACGATGGACTCTGTGATGGAAATGACATCGCGATCACGAAGTTCAAAGCCTTCGCTTTGTGCAGCTTCCAGCACACTACTTGATACAATTTCAGCGAGATTGTCGCCTTCGCGGATGATAGGGCAACGAATGCCACGGGAAACAGTACCGACTCTTCTTTCATTCTCTGACATACTTTTCAACTTCCTTTATATAAAATTTAATAATAACCAAAACAGCATAATTATAATTCAAAACGAATGTGGTTTCAATAAAAAAATATGCAATTTTTTTGATTTAGCGGTCGTCAATATGCTTGTAGACGGAGGGCATTTGACGTTTGTGGTTACTGCGACTGTGATACCGTTCTATAATGGCGGCATCTTTTTCCGAAACGGGTTCACCCATCAAAACTTTATCAATGGAGGCATAAGAAACGCCCATTTCTTTTTCGTCTGTCTGTCCCTCAAATAATCCTGCGGATGGGGCTTTTTTGATAATGCTTTCAGGGGCTCCCAAGTGGCGAAGAAACTCATACACTTCTGTGACGGTTAGGTCGGAAATGGGGTCAAAGTCATATGCTCCATCGCCCCACTTTGTGAAATACCCCATATACACTTCGCTTCGATTTCCGGTACCCGCAACCAGGCAGTTTTCACTTTGTCCGATTGCATACAAGGTTGTCATTCGAAGACGAGGTGCAATGTTAGCACTCGAAGCATCCGTGAGGTTGGTAATGGGCTTTAAAAGTTCTAAATACTGTTGTTTGACATTGCTTAGATCAACAGTTCTATTTTCAATGTGGTATTTTTCACAAACGGCAATGGCATCTTGCATGTCACTCCCAAAATTTTGGGTGGACATACACGGCATCATAATACTGACGGTTTTTTCGCAAGCCATTTTGCAAAGAATGCCGACAAGGGCGCAGTCTTTGCCACCGCTGTTACCGAAAACGATTCCGTCTGCATGGGCCTCCGTTAGACGTTCCTGTATATAAGCGACACGCTTTTTTGTCTCTTCTTCATAGTTGCGCATTTGTATCACCTGAACTTGTTAGTCAATAGTTTCTGTTTTGTTGTTTTTTAAATCATTAATGGTTTCTTCAAATAGTTCCTGATCTTGCTGTTTTTGTTCACACAAGTGTGAGAAAAACAAGAAAAGGGGGATGAGCAGGCAAGTACCGTGCCGAAACAATAGTTTTCCGATTGTCATGCGGTATTCGCCGGTGACTTTCATAGATAATGCACCGGAAGCATTCATTGTGATAACGGAAATACCGATGGCTGCCAATAAAAACAAACCGGTACTGATTAAAATAAGAATCCAAGCAGCTTTTCTTTTCTTTGTGAATGTATAGAAAATAAGCCCCAGAATACAAGTGCAAGCCGCTAAAAACAGGCAAATCAGGATGAAAGGGAATCCGGTTTGCTGTACCAGCCGATTTCCTTCATTTGTATCTACCAGCAGTGAACTCAATATCAAAAGAAGAGGAAAGAAGATGCCGCTGATAGCACCAAAAATCCAAGCAATAAAAACAAAGAATTTTGATAAAAATCGCATTTTAAGTAGTCCTTTCAAACAAAAGAGGCAGGAATGATTTCCCGCCTTTTTTAGATATGGTTTATTTTCGACGGGAACCATGCTTCTCGTCGGTTACACGTTTTAAATCGGATAATTTCTCATCGCTGTCCTGCATGAATTGTTTCATCATTTCCTCAAAATTGGAACAATCCGTTTTGCGGGGCTGCCACTCAAATGAGCCCGGGTTGTCGGCTGTGTGTGTTGTTGGCTTTGGTGCACGTTTGGCAGGTGTTGCGGCTTTCTTGATGGAAAGCGCAATTTTTCCATCTTCACCAATGGAGAGAATCTTTACCTTGACGGTCTGTCCTTCGCTTAAAATATCTCCAACATTTTGAACGAAGGTTGAAGAAACCTCGGAAATATGCACCATTCCTGTTGTTTTTTCATCGAGTGCCACAAAGGCACCGAATTTTGCAATTCCGGTTACTTTTCCCTCGACAATAGCACCAACTTCATATGTCATATATCGCGTATCTCCTTATAATCAAATTAAGGGGTTTCTTGAAAAACATCCGCGCCGGGATCAACATAGCCTTTTTCGCGAGCTTGTTGGTCTAAATATAGGTCATTGTTATCAATCTTGTTTTGTAAATCATCATTGAGTTGTTGGAATTCGGTGATTTGATTCTCGAGCAGGGCAATTTGGGCTTTTTTGTCATGTACGGTCATTTGAAGTACGGCAATTCGTACAATACAATAGGCGACAACAATCAAAACACCAATCAGAAAAATGGTGTTCTTACTTTTAGTTTTCTTTTTTTGTTCGCCATATTTGACGCGCACCAAAATTTCCCCTTTCCTTATAAATACAAGATATTATATACCAAATAATATTCTATTTCAATCATTTTTTTCAAGAATTAAACACACTGCATGTGCGGAAATTCCTTCTTCAGAGCCAGTAAATCCAAGAGTTTCTTCGGTGGTTGCTTTGATATTTACTGCGTTTTCGTTAATTCCCAAAACGCGTGCAATGTTTTCGTTCATGGTTTTGATATAAGGCCGCAGTTTCGGCTTCTGGGCAATAACGGTTGCATCAACATTGTGAACGGCAAATCCGTGCTTTTGAAGCAAATTCACAACAAGCTCCAATAAATGTAAACTGTTAGCATCTTTCCACTGATTGTCTGTATCCGGAAAATGGAGGCCAATATCTCCGAGACCTGCCGCTCCCAAAAGAGCGTCGGCAATTGCATGTGAAAGGACATCAGCATCAGAATGCCCTAAAAGTCCTTTTTCGTGGGGGATGGAAACGCCTCCGATTATTAACGGTCTATTACCAACAAGACGATGAACGTCATAGCCGTGGCCGATTCGCATAAAAACACTCCTTACCGTTAGGTTTCTTCTAGCAGCTTGACAATTGCTTCCTGGAAGCTGCTGATATCTTTAAAATGACGGTATACAGAAGAAAAACGGACATATGCAACTTCATCAATTTCTTTAAGTTCTTTCATTGCATACTCACCGATTTTTTCGGAAGTGACTTCTCTGTCCATGGAATTGCGAATGCTGGTTTCTATGGAGTCAACAACATGCTCCAGGGTTTGAATGGAAATCGGTCTTTTTTCGCATGCACGAAGTAAACCACGCAATAATTTTTCGCGATCAAATTCTTCGCGGGATTTATCGTTTTTTACAACAATAATAGGGGTGCGTTCAACCATTTCATATGTGGTAAATCGTTTGCCGCATTTTTGGCATTCTCTGCGACGACGGATGCTGGTATCTTCTTCCGTTGGGCGTGAATCTAAAACGCGCGTATCCGGCTCATTGCAAAAAGGACATTTCATTGTAAAGTTCCTCCTTGAATAAATCTATTTAAATTTATATTACTACATATAGTATGGAAAATCAACAATTCTATGTTAGAACCACAAAAAAAGACACGATTGGAAAATCGTGTCTAAATATAGTTTGTATTAAGCTGTACGGTTTAAATACACTTGAATATCCGCTTCGCGAATTTCATGTCCGTCAACGATGTTTTCAGAACGCAGAACGCAAAAAACGGTACGGTATAAAATGGAAACATCAAATATAAAAGAAGAATGGCGGGCATAGTAGCCGTCCATGAAAGCTTTTTTTGCAACTCGGAGGTTATCTCGACCGTTAATTTGAGCCCAACCGGTAAGACCTGGACGGACTATTTCAGCCTGGTGGAGTTTACGCAAATGAATCAATTCTTTTTCGGCGGGAATAATCGGTCTTGGGCCTACAAAACTCATATCTCCCTTGAAAATGTTAATCAATTGCGGCAATTCGTCTAAACTGGCGTTTCTTAAGAAGTGCCCGATAGGAGAAACGTATTTGCGGGCTTCCATATCACAAGTCGCAACATTTGCAGGAGCATCTTTGCTCATGGTCCTGAATTTAAGGCATCGGAAATACTTGCCGTCTTTGCCAACGCGGATTTGGAGGAATAAGGGAGAAGCTTTTGTGTCGACGGCGGACAGTATGCTGATGATAATCATCATGGGGAAAAGGAGAACTAACAAAATGAGAGAAAAAACAACATCCATGCAACGCTTGAAAACCATATATCCACGACTTGGCAGCACTTTTTCTGTGTTGTTATGCACTTCAGGTTTCATTTTGTTTCCTCCTTTCAATTTATTACGCCACTATTTTATCTTATATGAATTCGTTTACATAGTTTCATTTTTGTAACTCATAGTTACAATTTTGTAACCAATGATATGTCTTTGGAAAATCCTTGACAGAACGACGGGGTGAATGTATACTATTTTTGTTAAAAAGCCGTGACGGGAAGAGTTGATTTTTTACCATTCAGAGAGAACGTTTTCTGTATGTCAGAGCTGAAAGAACGTTTATGTGTTACAATCAACAGCCATCCCTGAGCTCCACTGCGTTGAGTGGTGGCGTTTTCCGCGTTAAGGATTCAAAGTGGCAGGTAACTGCAATTTGGGTGGTACCGCGGAGTTGTCTTCGTCCCTTCTTGGGATGAAGGCTATTTTTTTATTTTAGATGAGGTGATAAAAATGGAATGGACAGGTCTTAATGAGTTGCGTGAAAAGTATTTGGCATTCTTTGAATCAAAGGGACATCTTCGTTTACCGAGTTTTTCTTTGATTCCGCAGGGTGACAAGTCGCTTTTGTTAATTCCGGCTGGTATGGCCCCGATGAAAAAATATTTCACCGGAGAGGTTACGCCGCCTCGCAAGAGAGTAACCACATGTCAAAAATGTATTCGTACACCGGATATTGAAAGAGTTGGTAAAACGGCTCGTCACGGAACCTATTTTGAGATGCTTGGTAACTTCAGTTTCGGTGATTATTTCAAACATGATGCAACGGCATGGGCTTGGGAGTTTTGCACCAAGGTTCTGGAACTTCCGGCGGATAAACTGTATGTCAGTATCTATGAAGACGACGATGAAGCGTTTGAAATTTGGACTAAGGAAAACGGTGTAGATCCTTCCCATATGGTTCGTCTGGGTAAAGAGGACAACTTCTGGGAACATGGTGAAGGTCCTTGCGGTCCTTGTTCTGAAATTTATTTTGATCGTGGACCGGAGCATGGATGTGGAAAACCGGATTGTCACGTTGGCTGTGACTGTGATCGTTTCGTTGAATTCTGGAACCTTGTATTTACACAGTTTGACAGTGATGGACAGGGAACCTATACACCTCTTGCACATCCCAACATTGATACCGGTATGGGCCTCGAGCGTTTGGCTTGCATTATGCAAGGTGTTGAAAACCTATTTGAAGTTGATACGGTTCAAAACATCATGAAACATATCAGCAAAATCGCCGGTGTGGAGTATGGTGCCGACGAGCGAAACGATGTTTCACTTCGCGTTATTACCGATCACATTCGTTCCACGACATTTATGGTCGGTGACGGTGTTATGCCTTCTAACGAGGGACGTGGATATGTTCTTCGTCGTTTGCTTCGTCGCGCGGCTCGACACGGTCGTCTTTTGGGAATAAAAGAACCGTTCTTGTACCAAGTTTGTGAGACGGTTATTCATGAAAACCTGTCTGCTTATCCTGAACTGAAGGAGAAAGAAGATTTCATTAAGAAATTAATCAAAAACGAAGAAGAAGCTTTCGACAAAACGATTGACAGTGGTTTGCAGTTGTTAAATGAGCAACTTGCCGGTCTGAAAGGGGATACGCTCCCGGGTGAAGTAGCGTTTAAGCTCTATGACACCTATGGCTTCCCGCTGGATTTAACCGTTGATATTTTGGAAGAAAAAGGTCTTAAGGTTGACGAGAATAAATTCCAGGATTTGATGGCTGAACAAAGAACCCGTGCTCGTAATGCCCGTAAAGATGCCGGCGCGGATGCATGGAAGGGAAAGGCTGCTATTGCCGAAAAGCTGGAGGCTTCCAAATTCGTCGGCTATGAAAAGTTAGAGGAATCCGCAAAAGTTGTTTCCATTATTCAAAACAACGAATTGGTTGATTCTGTGACTCTCGGTGATGAAGCGACCATTGTTTTGGACGTGACTCCGTTCTATGGAGAAAGCGGTGGACAAGTTGGTGATATCGGCATGCTTTCCTGTGAAGGCGGCGTTTTTGAAGTGGTAAAGACTTTAAGGGCTGGGGCCGGTGTCATTTTACACAACGGTGTTGTGAATCAGGGGGACATCCGCGTTGGTGATACGGTTAATGCCAAAGTTGATGAAGTTACCAGGAAATCTACGATGCGAAACCATACGGCGGCTCATCTGCTTCAAGCTGCTTTGAGAAAAATTCTCGGAACGCACGTTGAACAGGCAGGTCAGTTGGTTGACGATAAACGTATGCGTTTTGACTTCACTCATTTTTCCGCCTTGACACCTGAAGAATTGAAACTTGTTGAGGATCAAGTGAATGCGTGGATTTTAGCCGGTATTGATAGTGATATCAAGGAAATGCCGATTGAAGAAGCCAAGAAACTTGGTGCTATGGCATTGTTTGGCGAGAAATACGGCGATGTTGTTCGAGTGGTTAGTGTACCTTCTGTTTCTGTTGAATTCTGTGGTGGTACGCACGTTGATAATACAGCTAAACTAGGTCTCTTCCATATTGTGACGGAATCTTCTGTCGCGGCCGGTGTTCGTCGTATTGAAGCTGTTACAGGAAGTAATGTTCTAGACGTTTTGCGCGCTCAGCAAGATACACTTTCCGAAGTCACACAATTGATTAAAGCGAATTCTCCTGATGATCTGGTTCGTCGTTCCGGACAGTTGATGGGAGAGATTAAATCCCTAAAACATGATTTGGAAACAGCTGAAGCGAAGATTGCATCTTCCCAGCTTGGCGATATTCTTAAGAATCAAGAAGTGATTGGCACCGTAACATTTGTGTCCGCTGTTTTTGATGGCTCAGATGCAACTACGGTTCGAGGACTATGTGACCGCTGTAAGGATATTATGGATCCGAAAATGGTGGTTTTGCTGGTTGGAAAAAATGACAACGGTGTTTCATTCGGTTGTGTCGCCGGTTCGGAGGCAGTTAAATCAGGAGTCAATGCCGGAAAATTAGTGAAAACAGCTTGCATGGCTGCAGGAGGAAACGGCGGAGGCCGTCCGGATTCCGCTATGGGCGCCGGTAAAGATGTTTCAGCCGTACAAAAAGCAATTGAAGAAGTGAAAGCTTCTTTGCAATAAGGAGGTCGCATATGTCGGATTGTATTTTTTGTAAAATTGTTGCGGGCGAGATTCCTTCAACCAAGGTATATGAGGACGATACGGTTCTAGCATTTCGCGATGTCAATCCTCAGGCACCGGAACATATTTTGGTTATTCCGAAGGAGCATATCGCTTGCGGTGTGTGTGAAATTTCGGCTGAAAATGCCGCTGTTGTCGGACATATTTTTGAGGTTATCGCCAAAATCACAAAGGAGCTAAACATTGAGAATTTCCGTGTCATTACAAACAACGGAGAAGACGCTGGTCAAACGGTTATGCATTTGCATTTTCATGTTCTTGGCGGCAGAAAACTCGATGTGACGATGGGATAATGCAATACGTCATTCTAGATTTAGAATGGAACGGTTCATATTCCAAAAAGGTGCACCGTTATTTTAACGAGATAATTGAATTCGGTGCCGTTAAGCTTGATGAAAATCTTTCACTTATCGGCACCTTTCAAGCTTTTATTAAACCGGTTGTCAGCAAAAAGATTACAAACTTAGTGACGAATCTCACCGGAATTGATGAAGAAAGTCTTGAAGATGGATGTACATTCCCGGAAGCAGTAAAAAAGTTTCAAAAATTTGTCGGAAAAAAATCCGTCTTATTAACGTGGAGCACCTCGGATCTACTGGTTCTTCTTGAAAACTGTAAATACTTTTTAGGTGGGGAAAGGATTCCGTTCTTGGAACGATATGCAGATGCACAGGCATATTGTCAAATGAATATGGAACCGAAGTATCGAAAACAACAGCTTGGATTATCTTCTGCTGCGGAAATTGTTGGTATTTCGGGTGATGATTTATCTGCCCACAGAGCGAAAGACGATAGTTTGATGACGGCTCGAGTGTTTAGAAAACTATACCAGCCTGAAACGTTTGAAAACTTTGTTCATGAAGCCGATGAAGAGTTTTACGAAAGGTTACTTTTTAAACCAAGAAATGTGACGAAGATATCAGATCCGTTGGTTAGGCCGGAATATTTGGTCTTTAACTGTCCTTCTTGCGGAAAACAACTAAAGCATGTGGGAAAATGGCGATATTCCTGTAAAATGCTTTGTACGGAATCCGAGTGTAGCTGTGGTAAGAAATATACTGCTCGGGTTCAAATTCGTGAGATGTTCGATAAGGTTTCGGTAAGAAAAAGGTTGAGCGAGTTTGTACAGCCTGAAGACGAATCCGCCAACGAGGGAACCGTCGAATAAAAAAGATTGAGCGCTTTTTCAGCGCTCATTTTTTTGTTTTGAAAGCGTGAAGGTTCTTTACTTTACAACACGTGAACGGTTGCGCTTCAATGGTTTGCGAATTGTATTGATAATTCTAATCACATATGCTATAAATACAGTAGAATGATTTCTTTGGAGGAAGATGTATGTCTAAGATTCCTGAAAGTAAAGCACTGCATGTAAATAATCGAGGCGGGGTTCCGTTTTATTCGTTTCCTTCTCTGGACGAATTGCCCGGTGTTGTGAATGCTTATTCAACTCGGTTGGGGGGCGTGAGTTCTGGTGTTTTCGAAAGCATGAATCTTGGTTTTTCCCGTGGTGATGAGAGGGCTCTTGTTGAGGAAAATTTTCATCGTTTTTGTGATGCTGTCGGCATGCCGTACAATCGAATTGTAATCTCCCATCAAACACATACAAAAAATGTTCGTTGTGTGACAGAAGAAGATGCCGGATCCGGTGTTTTACGCGAGAGAACATATGATGATGTAGATGGTCTGATAACCAATATTCCCAATTTGCCTCTGTGCACTTTATATGCGGATTGTGTTCCGCTGTATTTTGCGGATCCGGTAAAACGCGTGGTTGCCATATCTCATGCCGGTTGGCGTGGTACGGTTCTTCAAATCGGAAAGGAAACCGTTGAGAAAATGGCAAGTATATATGGCTGTATTCCTGCCAATATTCATGCGGCGGTTGGGCCTTCCATCGGTAAATGTTGTTTTGAAATTGACAAGCCCGTTTATGATGAGTTTTCATCGCTGCCCTTTTTTGACGAGAAGTGTGGGACACCCGATGGCAACGGCAAGTATCACGTTGATTTATGGGAAGTAAACAAACGCGTTTTGCTGCTTTCCGGTATACGCGAAGAAAACATTTCCGTTACGGATGTTTGCACGCGGTGTCATCCTAAAGAACTATGGTCTCATCGTTTTACGGGGCCCGAACGTGGAAGTGCGGCAGGGTTTATCATGCTCCAAAAATAATATATTTTTGTTGCCAGAGATTTGTTTTTATGATAAATTTGTAAAGAAGTATTGTGTGTTTAAGTGAAGGGATGCGTATGAGAAGGGCAGCTCCGGATTGCGGGTTTTGGTTATGTCTTTTGCTGAATGTGATATTTCATATTCAGTGGAGTGTTCCGGGCTTTCTACTTCTTTTGCTTCATTTTGTACTTGGCTGGCCTTTATGGTATTCACTGGTTGCATTTGGTGTTTGGTTCGGCTATGTTTTGACGGTGACCATTATTTTAAGTTGCTTATCAAGACTGGACAATACCGGGCCGGATTACCGTGAAAACAAAAATCCGTATTCGGTTGGCCAAGAAAAGAATAACGACTGACACATAATGAAGAATTAATTAGTTTCTATATCCATAAAATTCAAGGAGGAAATTCAAATGGGATTGATTAAAGCTGGTATCGGCGCAGTTGGCGGAGTGCTTGCTGATCAATGGAAAGAATTTTTCTATTGTGATGCAATTGATCAGGAAGTTCTTGCCGTCAGAGGACAAAAACAAATTGGAAGTCGCTCTTCCAACACAAAAGGAAATGACAACATTATCAGTAACGGTAGTGGAATTGCTGTTGCTGACGGTCAGTGTATGATGATCGTTGAGCAGGGAAAAGTAGTCGAGCTTTGTGCTGAACCAGGCGAATTTATTTACGATACTTCAACGGAGCCGAGCATTTTCACCGGCAAGTTATCCAAGAATATTTTGGAAGTTTTGAAAACCATCGGTAAACGTTTTACCTATGGTGGAGATACCGGCAAAGATCAGCGTGTTTACTATTTTAACACCAAGGAGATTGTCGGAAACAAATACGGTACACAGAACCCGATTCCGTTCCGTGTGGTTGATACAAATATTGGGATGGATATTGACGTGGCCGTTCGTTGTAACGGTGTGTTTTCTTATAAAATCGACAACCCGCCGCTGTTCTATACGAATGTTTGCGGCAACTTTACGGATGAATATAGACGTTCCAGTCTTGATGAACAGCTTAAAACGGAATTGCTGACGGCGTTACAACCGGCTTTCGCTAAGATTTCGGAGTTGGGGATTCGTTACAGCGCTTTACCGGCTCATACTACGGAAATCACAGAATCCCTGAAAGAGATTCTGAGCGAGCAGTGGACAGAACTTCGTGGTATTACGATTGTATCCTTTGGTTTGAATAGTGCTACTATCAGTGATGAAGATGCCGCACTGATTAAGGATTATCAGCAGAAAGCGGCTCTTCGTGATCCTGCTATGGGAGCTGCTGTTATGACAGGTGCCTATGCGCAGGCAATGCAAGATGCTGCCAAAAACGAAGCCGGTGCAATGACTGGTTTTATGGGAATGGGATTTGCTGCTAATTCCGGAGCTGGTAACAACATTCAGGGAATGTATCAAATGGCAGCTGATCAGAAAGCGAATGCCCCTGCTGCAGGTGGATGGACTTGTGGCTGTGGTACTGCAAATACCGGAAAATTCTGCTCTAATTGCGGAAAGCCCCAGCCGTCTTCTTGGACTTGCAGCTGCGGCACGACAAATACCGGAAAATTCTGTTCTAATTGTGGTAATCCCCAGCCTTCTTCTTGGACCTGCAGTTGTGGAACGGAAAATACCGGAAAGTTCTGCTCTAATTGCGGAAAGCCGAACGAAAACAACTAAGATTTATCCAGATAAAGTGCACGGATTTTCCGCGCACTTTATCTTCGATAGGAAGTGATTACCATTAGTGATTTAATGGAATATAAATGCCCTTCCTGCGGTGCTGCAATTAGTTTTGATGTTTCAACTCAAAAGATGAAATGTCCTTTTTGCGGCTCGGAGTTTGATACTGCGTCTTTGCAACAATATGATGAGATTTTGCAGCAGCAACCCGGAGATAATGTTCAGTGGAACAGTTCTGACGCTGAATATATAGGAAGCGCGGAAGATGGCATGAAAGTATATTCGTGCAGTTCTTGTGGTGGTGAAGTTGTCAGTGACGAGACAATGGCGGCTTCTTCTTGTCCATATTGTGGTAGCCCTATTGTCGTGGCAGAACAGCTTAGCGGATTATTAAAACCCAATTTGGTTATTCCGTTTAAAGTCAGCAAGGAAGAGGCGATTAACGCTTTAAAGGAACACTATAAAGGAAAAATTCTTTTGCCAAAAGCCTTTAAAGATGAAAACCATATATCAGAAATCAAGGGGATTTATGTCCCGTTTTGGTTGTTTGATTGCGATACGGATGCAAATATTGATTATCGTTGTACCAGAGTGTATCACGAAAGCGATTCTGAATATGACATTACCCGAACAGAATACTATTCCGCCGTTCGTGCAGGTAGCGTTGCGTTTGATAATGTTCCCGTGGACGGTTCGTTCAAAATGCCCGATGATTTGATGGAGTCAATTGAGCCTTTTGACATGTCAGAAGCTGTTGATTTTCAAACCGCTTTCTTGTCAGGCTTTTTTGCAGACAAGTATGATGTTGGTGCGGAAGAGTCTATTCCTAGGGCGACTGAACGAATCAGAACCAGTACGGCCGAAGTGTTTCGAAATACGGTTGTCGGGTATGATTCCGTGACAGCACAAACTACGAATATTCAGCTTACAGACAGTAAGGTTCGTTATGCATTGCTTCCGGTTTGGCTTTTAAACACGACCTGGAACAATGAGAAGTACCTTTTTGCAATGAATGGACAAACTGGAAAGTTTGTCGGCAATTTGCCTGCCGATAAGAAAAAAACATTTGGACTTCTTGGACTATATACCGGTGTGATTGGCGCTATTGCATTCGCCATAATACATTGGTTGTTCGGTTAGGAGGGACAGTATGAAAAAGTATGTATCTCTTTTGTCTATTCTTATCCTGTTTTTTTGTTTATGTAGTCAGGTTTCCGCTGGTGTACTGTCTGATATGGATCGTTCTGAGGTTCCCCTTGAACGAAAGCTCGGTTATTTTACCGACGAAGCAGATCTCTTGACGCCAAGCCAAGGACAGAGCCTAGACCGGAAGCTTGAGGAAATAACTGACAGACAGCATTTCGGAGTTTCTATTGTGACACTGGAGTCTCTTGACGGAGGCGTATCGCAAACCATTGCTGAGGAAATTCTGCGTTATTATGGATTGGGATATGGACAAAATCAGGATGGTATTTTGCTTATTATCAGCATGGAGTATCGGGATTGGGCCATTGCAACACAAGGACTTGGCGACGATTATTTTACCGAATACGGCCTTCGACTGATGATTAATGCTATGGCCCCGGCTTTGCAAGAAAATGACTTTGATTCGGCATTCCAAACCTTTGCAAATATTTGTGACCAGTATATTACTGAGGGGACAGAAGCACAGCCGTACAACGAGAATCATAAGGCTTATGATTTGGAGAATAACATCAGAGAAGTCAACGGGGGAGCATCTTCTTCCAATGATCTTGTCAAGGATATTCTTATTGCTTTGGTTATCGGCTTTGTGATTGGTGGAATTGCCATTTTGATTTCTGCTTCAAAACTAAAATCGGTTCGTTTTCAATCGGCGGCAAATAATTATCTACGGCCCGGAAGCTTAAATGTTACCTATGAGCAAGATGTATATTTGTATCAAACCGAATCCAGAACGCGCCGAAATGTTGATAACGACAGCAGTCGTGGCGGCGGTGGTGGAGGTGTGACTTTCTCCGGCAGTTCCCATGGCGCCAGCGGACATTTTTAATCAAAATATTTGCATGAAAACCTTGTCATTTTTTTAGTGATAAGGTTTTCTTTTTTTCTAAAATATGTTATACTTCTAAGGCTGGGAGGGATTCTGGTGCTGAAGTTAGTCACAATACAAAAAAATGATGCCGGTCAAAGAATTGACAAGTTTTTGTATAAATCTTTTCCTAGATTGTCGGCTTCTATTGTTTGTAAAGCGGTTCGCCAGAAAGACATTCGAATTAATGGAAAACGTTGTGAAATTTCCACTAAACTGTGTGAGAATGATGAAGTTCGATTGTTTTTGCCTGAACAGTATCTTGAACCGAAGCCGGTCGTGTATGATTTTCTAAAGTCGTCAAAAAATCTTGATGTTATATATGAGGATGAAAATATTCTGATTGTAAATAAACCGGCCGGATTACTAGTTCATTCCGACTCAAAGGAGTATGGTGATACTGTAATCGGAAGGGTTCAGCGTTATCTCTATGAAAAGAAAGAATTTGATCCGGCGAACGAAAATTCATTCGTTCCTGCCCTGGTCAATCGAATTGACCGTAACACAATGGGCTTGGTGATTGCTGCAAAAAATGCAGATGCCCTTCGTGTGCTAAATAAAAAAATCCGAGACCGAGAAATTCAAAAATATTATTTGTGTGTTGTTGTGGGAACGCTTGAGCGGAAACACGATATTTTGATCGGGTCACTCTCCAAGGACGAGAGCAGCAACAAGGTTACGGTTTGTAAAGACGATGGCTTAGATAAACAAATAAAGACAGAATATCAGGTGCTGGGGAGTACGGACGATTTATCATTATTGGAAATTCAGCTTCACACAGGACGAACACACCAGATTCGCGCTCATTTGGCTTCCATAGGCCATCCTTTGCTTGGCGACGGAAAGTATGGAAGTGATGTAATGAATAAACGGTATGGTATTACGAATCGACAATTGCTATGTGCATATCGTTTGGTTTTTTTCTTTTTGACGGATGCGGGGTGTCTTTCGTATCTAAATAATAAAGAGTTTCGGGTTCCTAAGGTGGAATTTGTAAAAAATGGAACGATTTCTTTATAATTTTGATAAAAACTCCAAAAAAAGCCCTTGAAACTTACATTTTTTTGGGATATTTACACAAAAAATATTGCAAATTGGTAAAAAATAGTGTATAGTAACTACATTAAGGATAGGTGAGGATATGTCTGTCGATTTTCCTAAAAAAGACAAATACTCAATGGATGATTTTTTGAAGATTGTTAAAATTCTTCGATCTCCTGGAGGTTGTCCGTGGGACCGAGAACAAACTCACGATTCAATCCGAAACAATTTTATAGAAGAAACATATGAAGCAGTTGAGGCAATTGATACAAAGAACAAAGACGATTTGAAAGAAGAACTTGGTGATGTACTTCTTCAGATTGCTTTGCATGCTGAAATGGAAGATGAAATCGGAAGCTTTTCTTTTGATGATATCGTTGATGGGATTTGTAAGAAATTGATTATCCGTCATCCGCATGTTTTTGCAGATGTTGAGGCCTCTGACGCGAAGCAAGCACTTCAAAATTGGGATGCCATAAAACGGGCAACCAAAAAAACAGAAAATCAAGCTGATTTGCTGCGACATTTACCGAAGTCATTGCCGACATTATATAGAGCATGTAAGGTTCAAGAACGTGCAAAAAGAGTTGGTTTTGATTGGGATGATGTATCCGGGGCTTGGAATGCATTGGAAAGTGAAGTGGAAGAGCTCAAAGCCGCCACACAAAAACAAGACCAAAATTCCATTGATGAAGAACTCGGGGATGTGTTGTTTTCTGTTGTAAATGTGTCTCGTTTCTTACAGGTTGATCCAGATAAAGCTCTTTCTGATTCTACGGAGAAGTTTGTTCGTCGTTTTGCTGCCGTTGAGCAGCTTGCGAGAGAACGTGGAATTAATATGATTGAGTCTAGTATTGAGGAACTGGATGAACTTTGGAAAGAAGTCAAGAAACACGAATGAGTATGGTGTAAAGCATTTATGTGCTGAACATAAAATTCTATTGGGAGGAAAATACAATGAACAAAGTTGAATTAGTCGAAGCTGTTGCTAAAAAAGCTGACTTGTCCAAGAAAGATGCCGAGAAAGCCGTTAACGCGGTTATCGATTCTATCATTGGCGCAGTCAAAAAAGGCGACAAAGTTGCCCTCGTTGGTTTCGGTAGCTTTGAAGCTCGCAAACGCAGCGCTCGCGTTGGTCGCAATCCGCAGACCAAAGAGGCTATCAAAATCCCGGCCACCAAAGTTCCTGCTTTCAAAGCCGGCAAAGCCTTTAAAGAAGCTGTTGCAAAATAAGTTTCTAATGCGAGGGACTGTCACTGTGTGTGGCAGTCCCTTTTGCATAGAATGAGGTAATTATGAGATTAGACAAGTATTTGAAAGTGTCGCGTTTAATTAAAAGGCGTACCATAGCAAATGAGGCTTGTGATGCAGGTCGTGTAATTGTAAACGGAAAGCCGGCCAGAGCATCTTATGATATAAAAGTCAACGACATTGTCGAAATGACATTTGGGACGAGAACTGTGCGTGTTCGCGTTACATCTGTTCAGGAAACTGTTAAGAAAAATGATGCAGAGCTTTTATATGAGGTTCTATAAAAGCAAGGATAGGTCATATGTTTGGATATGTTCGAATTGATAAATCGGAACTAAAAATCAAAGAATTTGAAACATATAAGGCCATATATTGTTCTCTTTGCAAACGTCTTGGGAAACGATATGGCCTTATTGCTCGTTTATCTCTCAGTTATGACTTCACCGCTCTTGCAATGCTTAATCTTTCTTTGTCGCCCGATTGTACCGGATTTTGCAAGGGGAAGTGTGTGTACAATCCGTTTAAACGGTGCGTGTATTGCTCGGATTTTCGTGAGATAGATAAAGCGGCAGATTATTCCGTTATTTTATTGTATTACAAGTTTTGTGACGATGTTCAGGATCATAACGGAATCAAAAAAGTCTTTTTCAGAGTTCTCCGATTTTTGTTTCGCCGTCAATACAAAAAAGCTGTATTGGTTCAGCCTGAAATTGATATTTTATGCAAGAATTATATGAATAGACAAGAGAAGTGCGAATTAAAGCGAACAGATTCAATTGATGAGGCTGCAGACCCAACCGGTGAACTTATTCAAAAGATGGTTCTTTTGGAGCATGAACGATTCAGCCCAAAAGAAACACTTGGTAAATTTGGGTATTTTCTTGGTCGATATATTTATTTATCGGATGCCGCAGATGATATCATTGACGATATAAAAGGGAAAAGGTATAATCCATTTGTATGCTCCTTAAAAATTAAAGGAAAAGAACCGGATGAAGAGCAAAAACAACAAATAAAGGAAATACTGAATCACACCTCGGCTGAATTGCTTAGTTCCTATCAAAACATGCAGCTGACAAAATATTCTTCTATTATGATGAACATTATTACAGAGGGGATTCCCAAAGTAATTGATGGTTTTTTTGATAAAGAGAAGGGGATGAAAACACATGAATAATCCTTATGATATCCTCGGAGTCTCTCCAACGGCAACAGATGAAGAAATCAAGGACGCCTACCGAGAACTTGCCCGAAAATACCATCCGGATAATTATACGGATAATCCGCTGTCAGACTTGGCAGAAGAAAAAATGAATGAAATCAACGAGGCGTATGATTCTATTATCAAATCTCGTCGACAAGGGGACAACTACGAGTATATGCCTTCTTTAAGTTATGTCCGTGAATTGATTAACAAGAATTTGATTGTTGAGGCGGAAGATCAGTTGAATCAAATTTCTTCGAATAATCGATCGGCAGAATGGCATTATTTAAACGCACGCGTCCAGTATGCAAAGGGTTGGCTTGAACTTGCTTTTTCCAGTATAAACATTGCCTGCCAAATGGATCCCGGAAATTATGAATATACACAATTTCAATCTTTGTTGGCCGGACAAAGGCAGAACGGAAGTCGTCCTGTTCAACCCAATACAACCACTCCAAATGCTTCTGGTTGCTGTAATTGTGATCCTTGTGACCCGTGTGAACTGTGTGCCACCATTGCTGTGTGTAATATATGTTGCGATTGTTTAAATGGTTTTTAAAGGAGCGTTAGACGTGAAAAAAAGTGCAAAAGTTGCCTTGTGCGGAGTGCTGAGTGCTTTGGCGCTAGTAACGATGCTGTTGACGGTAATACCGATAGCAACCTATTGCATTCCCGCACTAGCCGGTATACTTCTAATGCCAATTGCATTGGAAGTCGGGCCGAAATGGGGAATAGCAGGATATGTGGCATCTGCTTTGTTATCAATTCTAGTAACGCCGGATATGGAAGCAAAGGTGTTGTTTATTGCATTTTTCGGATATTATCCAACGGTTAAAATATTGTTTTCGTCAATTCCAAGCAAGGCCTTGCGGTTGTGTGTAAAACTATTGCTGTTTAATGTGACAATGATTGGTTCTTATTTGCTCCTGTTATATGTACTAGGACTTCCCGCGGATAGTTTTGAAATATTTGACATTAACTTACCATGGGTGTTTTTGGCGGTCGGTAACGGGATTTTTGTTTTGTACGATTATGCTTTGGCTGGATTGGTGGAGATGTATAAAAGGCGTTGGCATCAGCTATTTGTTCGTGTTTTTAAATAATTTGAAAGGATTCTTGAGTGAAAACGATGTCAAGTGATACAGCTTTACAGGTTGCGGTTGTAGGCGCCGGAGCCTCTGGACTTCTTGTGGCAGGTTTCGCGGCAAAAAGAGGCTTACACGTAACAGTTTTTGAGAAAAATGATCGTCCTGCAAGAAAGCTTATGATTACAGGCAAGGGTCGTTGTAATGTGACCAATAACTGCGGATTTGATGAATTGATTCAGAATATCCCGCACAATGGAAAATTTATGTATAGTGCTTTTCAGCAGTTCGGACCTTCGGAAATGATGAATCTGATAGAAGGTCTTGGCGTACCGTTAAAGACTGAACGAGGAAACAGAGTTTTTCCTGTTTCGGACAAGGCTGTGGATATTGTTGACGCGCTTGTCCGTTTTGCCAAGAAAAACGGTGCTCATTTTGTTCATGACCGTGTTACCAGTCTTATTATCGAAAACGGTTGCTGTTCCGGTGTGGTCTGTGAAAACGGGAAGCAATACAACGCACAAGCTGTTGTTGTGTGTACAGGCGGCGTTTCCTATCCGGGAACCGGCAGTACGGGAGACGGGTATGTTCTTGCTAAACAAGCGGGACACACTGTTTTTCCGCCTAAGCCATCGTTGGTTCCTCTTACCAGTAGTGATTCAATTTGTCTTGACTCTCAAGGGCTTTCTTTGAAAAACTGTTCTATTCGAATTGTTGATAAGACAAACAATAATTGCGTTTATGACGATTTCGGAGAAATGATTTTTACCCATTTTGGAGTGTCCGGCCCTGTTATTCTCAGTGCAAGTTCCCATGTGAGAGATTTTGAATCCGGGAAATACAGACTACTTATTGATTTGAAGCCTGCGATGACCAGAGAAATGCTGGATGCACGTATTATTCGAGACATGGTGCAGTACAAAAATATGGACTTGCAAAATGCACTGATTCATTTATTACCGAAAAAGATTATATTTTCTGTGCTGTTGCTTGCCGATGTTGATGGAGCAACAAAGTGTCACAGTCTTGAAAAGAGCGAAAGAACAAGATTGGTTGATGTAATAAAAAATATTCCGATCTCCATTACCGGGACCAGACCGATTTCTGAGGCAATTGTTACTTCCGGGGGCATTGTTGTGAAAGAGATTTCACCTAAAACGATGGAGTCAAAATTGTGCAAAAACCTATTTTTTGCAGGTGAAGTGATTGATGTTGACGCATATACGGGTGGATTTAATTTGCAAATCGCATTTTCAACGGGTTATGCGGCGGCAACTCATTTGCCAAACACATAAGGGAGGATTCTAATATGATTTCAATAGCAATTGACGGACCATCTGGCGCCGGAAAGAGTACAATGGCAAAAAAACTTGCCAAGGATTTAGGATATGTTTACGTGGATACAGGTGCTATGTATCGTGCGGTTGGATATGCCTGTATCCAAAACGGGTTGGATTATAAAGATGCAACACAAGTGATTCCTTTTTTGGATTCATTATGTGTAACCATTCGTTATATTGATGGAAATCAGCGGGTCTTTGTTAATGATGAAGATGTTAGCGATTACATTCGTACGCCTGAGGTTTCTATGGCTGCGTCAGGTGTTTCTGCCATCCCGGAAGTAAGAAAATTCTTGTTTGAAACACAACAAAAACTGGCTCGTGAGAATAATGTTATTATGGATGGACGTGATATCGGTACTGTTGTTTTGCCTTTTGCGCAGGTTAAAATATTTCTAACCGCTTCTGCAGAAGTACGTGCTAAACGTAGATACGATGAACTGAAAGAAAAAGGTGTGGACGTATCTTTTGACGATGTCCTTGAGGATATGAAAAAACGAGATTATGACGATTCACATCGTGCAGCTGCGCCATTAAAAGCGGCAGAAGATGCTGTTTTAGTTGACACATCTGAAATGGATTTGGATGAATCTGTAAAAGCACTATATGAGATTGTTTCTGCACGAATCAGTCAGAACGGATAAATGATTATGAAAATTGATTTAGCAAAAACAGCGGGATTTTGTTTCGGTGTTAATAAAGCGATGGAGCAAGTAAGCCAGCTCTTGGACGAAAACAAGTCGGTCTATACGCTAGGTCCTTTGATTCACAATCCGCAAGTGGTTTCTTCTTTGGAAGTGAGAGGTGCCCATATTGTAGATTCACCTGACGAGGTTCCAAACGGCGCATACCTTGTAATCCGTTCTCATGGAGTGCCAAAACAGGTTCTTGATGATGCGCAAAATCGGGATATTAACGTGTGCAATGCAACTTGTCCTTTTGTTGAAAAAATCCATAAAATCGTAGAAAAGGATTCTGAAAATGGTGCCGTTATTTTAATTGCCGGAGACGAAAAACATCCTGAGGTTGAGGGAATCCGAGGGTATTGTTTAACGCGTTCCTATGTTTTTGAATCCTGCGAAGGATTGAAAAAAATTTTGTTGTCTGGCGAACTGGATTTAAATGCGTCGATTACTCTTGTTTCCCAAACAACTTTTCAGAAGTCAATTTGGGAAGATAGTAAAAAAATTATAAAACAATACTGTACAAAAATTGCAATCTATGATACAATATGCAATGCGACTGCGAGTAGGCAAGAAGAAGCCATTCGTTTGTCACAATCCCATGATATCATGGTGATTGTCGGAGGTCGTCAAAGTTCAAATACAGCCAAATTAAAAGATGTGTGCTCTGAAAACTGTCCAACATACTTAGTGGAAACTGCTGCTGAGTTATCGGCAAATTGGTTTCGTGGAGTGCGTTCTGTTGGTTTGACTGCTGGGGCTTCGACACCGGCCGATATTATTAAGGAGGTACTAGAAACCATGGCTGATGAAGTCAACAATGTAATTGAAAATGGCGAAGAAGGATTCGCAGAACTCTTGGAACAATATGATGTGGAGTTGAACGAGAACGGATATGTTCGCGGTATCGTCACCAATATTTTTCCGAGTGAAGTGGAGGTGGAAGTTGTTGGCCGTAAGCAAACGGGTTATATCCCGATTGATGAATTGTCAGTTCAGCCTGTTTCTGATCCTGGAGAAATCGTGAAAGTCGGCGATGAACTTGATCTCCTCATTATGCGCACAAATGATCAAGAAGGTACAATTAAACTTTCCAAGAAAAAAGTAGATGCTCATAAAGGTTGGGATGATTTGGTTGCAGCTCATCAGGCGGGAGAGATTCTCGAAGGTGTTGTTAGCCAGACTGTTCATGGCGGCATTCTTGTTGCTACTGAAACTGCCACCGTCTTTATTCCGGCATCGCAAGCATCCTCTGTTCGTATTGAAGATCAGTCTGTTTTGATTGGTAACAAGGTTCGTTTCGTTCTCATTGATATGGATGAACGCCGTAGACGTGCTGTTGGTTCCATTCGGAAAGTTGCCAACGAAGAGAGAAAAGAAAAAGCCCAGGCTTTGTGGGAATCCATTGAAGTCGGCCAAGTCTTTACAGGTGTTGTGAAATCCTTGACCAACTATGGCGCTTTTGTTGATCTTGGTGGCGTGGATGGTATGATTCATGTTTCCGAGCTTTCTTGGACTCATATTAAAAACCCGGCTGATGTTTTATCTGTTGGACAGACTGTTGAAGTATATGTTCGTAAATTGGATGCTGAAAAACATAAGATTTCTCTTGGTTATCGTAAAGAAGAAGATAATCCGTGGGTTATCTTTAACAGCAAATACAGCGAGGGTGATGTTGTAGACGCCAAGATTGTTAGCATGACTACCTTTGGTGCTTTTGCTTCTATTATCCCTGGCGTAGATGGTTTAATTCATATTTCCCAGATTTCCAACCATCGCGTCGAGAAACCTCAAGATGAATTGAAGATTGGTCAGGAGGTTCAGGTCAAGATCACTAAGATTGACGATGAGCAAAAGAGAATCAGTCTTTCTATTCGCGCACTTTTGCCGGTAGAGGAAAAAGTTGAAGAGGCAGCTGAAGAGGTTACTGAAGAAGTCACCGAAGAGGTTGTTGAGGAAGTTAAAGAAGAGGCAGCTGTCGTTGAAGAAGAAACGACCGAAGAGGCCTAAGTTAAAGTTTTTTGTGAGGCGCTGCCAAAATAGCAGCGCCTCTTTTTTGTTAAGAGTTACTATGAAATCAATCAAGGCAATATTTTTTGATTTGGATGGAACATTGCTAGACACAATTGAAGATTTGAAGACGGCGGTAAATTATGCTATGGATTCGTTTGGTTTCCCGCATAGAACCTATGACGAGATTCGCTGTTTTGTCGGAAACGGTATGCAAAATCTAATTAACCGATCTTTGCCGTCTGGTGTTTTGGATCCTTCAGTTCAAAAACAGGCATTGGATATTTTTCTCGATTATTATGGAAATCATCTTATTGATTATACAAAGCCGTATTCAGGTGTTGTTGAATTAATGACAAAGTTAAAGGACCTTGGGTATACTGTAGCGATTGTGTCGAACAAGAAAGATTTATCGGCTCGCAAAGTTTGTCGACATTTTTTTCACACTATTCCGGACTATGTGATTGGAGAAAGTGATGAACTTGCTCGAAAACCTGCTCCGGATATGATAAAATATCTATTATCCAGTTTTAAATTAAATCCCGATGAAGTGATTTTAGTTGGGGATTCAGATGTTGACGCTAAAACCGCCTTGAACGCGAAGGTTCCGTTTGTTGCTGTTACTTGGGGATTTCGTACTCGTAGCCAACTCGAAGAGGCAGGAGCAACGTTATTTATTAATTATCCGAATGAACTTTTGGAGGTGTTGAATCAATGAAGAGAATTCTATCTGTTTTAATTGTTTTTGTTTTGATTATGACTTTCTTTTCCGGATGCCGTACTAATGACCCTGGAACAAACAGTTCTAGTTCGGGAACTGAAAACACAACTGAAAAATTACCGGATATTACTCAAAGTACGGAACAAAAAACGCCGACTGCTACGAGTGTGAGTGCTGAAAATGTTACATTGACATATGATGAGTGCCGTTGTGTAGGCGTTAGCTTGGCTTATTATTTTTACGCAATCGGATTCCGTCCGGAAGATGTTTCTTTATATGAAAAAGTTCGTAAAACAATCGAATGTTTTTATGATGATGACAAAATTGACCAAGTTGCAGAAAAATGGTTTTGCGACGAAGTTTTCGCAAGAGAAGCCGACTATAACGTTTCTTGGAAAGCAAAAGGAAATGATTCTTCATGGAAAGATATGAAGAAAAAAGGAGAAATAGTGGTTGGAGCTGATGCAAATGCCTATCCGTTGTCGTTCTTAAACGATAATGGGGAATGGGACGGATTTGAAGTCGATGTTGCCCGGTTGGTGTTTGAAGATTTAGGTCTATCGGTTCGTTTTGAAAAAGTTACAAAAGATACTCAGATTACTGCACTTTCCGACAATACGGTTGATGTTCTTTGGGGTGCGTTCCGATATGATTCCACCAGTAAAGCTGTATTGTATTCAGATCCTAGTGTATGGCGACTTGAAAACGGGCTTTGTTATTTTACAAAGAAACGTAATACATACAGCGGTGAGGCAGATCTTTGGGGAATGAATGAGAAAATGGCGGTTGTAAAAGGCTCTTTTGCGTCTGATATTCTCAAAGGAAGAATGAAAAATCAAGATGTTACCATTTCCTTGATAGATTTTGAAAATATTACGGATGCATTTCTGGCCCTCCAGCATGAAGACGTGTTTGTCGCAGCATGTGATTATCTATCTGCATATGCAATTCTTAAATAATAGAAAAGATGGTATCAAGAGAATCTTGATACCATCTTTCTTTATTCGTTTTTTATTTTTTTCCAATACTCGGCAGACAGTTGCTCGTTTTTATTCTGTCCTGGAACATAATATACAGTGTTTTTTAATTCATCGGGTAGATACTGCTGTGCCGTCCAGTGGTTTGAAAAGTCGTGTGGGTATAAATAAAACTGTCCTTTTTGTTCTGCATCTTCTCCGTCGAAATGTTTATTTTGAAGTTGGCGGGGAATAGGACCGGCTTTCCCGTTTTGAACGTCTTTCATTGCGGAATTTATCCCAATATAAGCAGAGTTTGATTTTGGAGATGTAGCAACTAATACAACGGCGTTGGCAAGTGGAATTCTGGCTTCGGGCATACCCAGTTGCAAGGCCGTGTCCACAGCCGCTTTGACAATGGGGATAATTTGAGGATATGCCAAGCCAACATCTTCGTTGGCACAAACCAAAAGACGCCGACAGGCAGATGGCAAGTCTCCCGCTTCCAATAAACGAGCCAAATAATGAAGGGCAGCATTTGGGTCTGAACCACGCATGGATTTTTGATAGGCGGAAATGATGTCATAGTGTTCTTCTCCGGCTTTGTCATATCGTAAGGAATTTTGTTGGGCAAGTTGCTCGGCTACTTCCTTTGTGATGTTGCGAGAGCCGTCTGATTGTACGGGTGCGGCCATTGTACATAGCTCAACTGTGTTGAGTGCTTTCCGAACATCGCCGCCGCAAGCTTGAGAAATATAGTGGATTATCTCCTTATCTACATTGATGATACAGCCTTGTTCTTTTTGAATGAAGTCAAAGCCCCGACAAACTGCTTGCTCAACATCACTTGCTTCCAATGACTTGAATTCAAAGACCGTTGAACGACTTAAAAGGGCGCTATATACATAGAAATAAGGATTTTCCGTAGTTGATGCAATTAGTGTAATATCGCCGTTTTCGACGTGTTCTAGCAAGCTTTGTTGCTGTCTTTTGTTGAAATATTGAATCTCATCCAAGTATAAAAGAATCCCGTTTGCCCCTTGAAGTGAACCTACTTCTTTGATAATGTCCTTGATATCTGCTGTTGATGCGGTTGTGCCATTTAGTTTATGCAAACTCATTTCTGTTTGACGCGCAATGATTCTGGCAACGGTCGTTTTTCCAACGCCGGAAGGGCCGTAAAAAATCATATTTGGGATTTTGCCGGAAGTAATGATTGAACGCAAGGCTTTTCCTTCGTCTAAAAGATGGTGCTGTCCGCAAACATCTTCCAGCCTTTGCGGCCTCATACGGTCAGCAAGAGGTGTATTCATGTTGAATCCTCCTGATTAGAAAATAAAGTTAATAAAACGCTTGATGCTTTCTTCCCAAAAATCCCAGGTGTGGCCGCCACCCCATTCTTCATAAAGGTATGGAATCTTAAGAAAATCAAGTTGCGTGCGTAGGTCTTTGTTTTGTTCATATAATGAATCAGAGAGTCCACACGATAAATAGATGTGTGGAAGGTTGGCACGGTCTTTAGATGCTTTAACAGTGAGCATTCTAATGTCATTTTCCGGAGCAATATGTTCTCCGAACAAAGCATATCCTTCTTTGCCGTACATAGACCATTCGGTGTTTTCAAACATGCGCTTTACATCCACTGCACCGGAAAAACTGGCAACCGCTTTGTATCGATCCGGATAGGTGAGAGCAGTTTTTAAAGCTCCGTATCCTCCCATAGAAAGGCCAGCGATAAATGTCTGCTCCGGATCAGATGTGATGGGGAATAGGTTTGAACAAATTTCGGGTAGTTCGTTGGCAACAAACTGGAAATACTTCAGTCCAGATTGTGTGTCAGTGTAGTAACTTCTTTGAACTTCGGGCATGATGACAACCAAATCATGCTCGAAAGCGTATCTCTCAATTCGGGTTCTTAAGAGCCAGCTTTGGTGATTATCTCCAAGACCATGAAGCAGATATAAAACGGGATATTTTTCCCGCTTTTTTCTTGGAAAATCAGGAAGTACAACGGATAGGCCCATCATCATATCAAGTGTTTTTGAGTAAATTGAACCCTGGAATGCAGACATATTGTTTCCTTCTTTACAATTAAAATTTTCAAATTTATTTTATCATTATTTGGTGTATATGGCAACCCGATACGGTTCGGATTTGTTGACATAGTATGGTGGTTACGATACAATATTCCCGAAGTTAAAAGGAGAATTCTTGCTATGGATCACACAGAATTTGTCGAAGAGATTATCAAACGTTTAAAAAAAGTATATCCGACTGCAACATGCACACTGCAATATGAGGACCCTGTGCAATTATTGATTGCCACAAGACTGGCAGCTCAATGTACGGATAAGCGTGTTAATCAAGTGACTCCTTCTTTGTTTGAAAGATTTCCTACTATCGAGTCGTTTGCAAATGCTCAACCGGAAGAAGTGGAACCATATATCTATTCATGTGGATTTTATCATAGTAAAGCAAAAGATATTGTAAATTTATGTCGTACTTTATTAAATGATTATGATGGTGTGGTCCCGGATACAATCGAGGAATTGGTGTTGTTGCCGGGGGTCGGAAGAAAAACTGCGAACTTAATCGTGGGCGACGTTTTTAAAAAGCCTTCTGTTGTGACAGATACGCACTGTATCAGGATATCTAACCGCTTGGGGTTATCAAGTTCTTACAATCCTTCGGTGTGTGAAAAACAACTTAGAAAGGTTCTTCCTGAGAAAGAAAGTTCTGATTTTTGTCATCGAATTGTAGAATTTGGGAGAGATACATGTCATTCCCGTTCTCCTAAGTGCGAAGAATGTGTATTGTCGGATATATGTCCGAAAAACGGTCTTAAGAAATAATCTTAAGACCGTTTTTCTATTTCATTCAGTAATATTTCACGATTGTTTTCGAGTTTCCCGTCAATGACTTTCCCGAGAATCCAACTAAGTGTTTTGCCGATTTCCGGTCCGGCCGGGATTCCTGCTTGAATGCAATCATTTCCGTTTATGGCAAGTCTTTGAATATCAAAACAATCACCATTGTCTTTGATTTTTTTTAAAATTGAATGAATCTGAGCAATAGGGTCAGGCAGTGTATTGTGTTTTTCCGGATTCTGCCCGGCACGGTCTGCTTCTTGAACTTGTAAAAGAAGATCGACCATTTCAAAACCCTTTAATCGATTCAGCAATCGTTTGACATTCTTTTCTGTTGGAATGATACGTTCATCGTGAGCTCGGATTAGTGTCGTTATCGTAGCCAATGACTGTGAATCAATATGGAGATGTTTGAGGAAAGTTTCGGCGATATAAGCACTTTTTAGCGGGTGACCACGAAAATGACCGATTCCGTTTTCATCTTCACTATAGCATTCGGGTTTACCTATATCGTGTAAAAACATTGTCCAGCGAAGGATGGGATCGGGTTTAACAGCTGCAACGGTCTTTACAATATGCTCATAAGCCGTGTAGATGTGCCAGGGGTTGTTTTGGTTGAATCCGATTGTTGGCTTTAAGTAGGGACATACTGTTGAAAATATATCAGAGAATTGTAACATGACCGTCTCAATATACGGGCCACATATGGTTTTTGTCATTTCTTGGAAAATTCGTTCAGGAGAAATATTCAAAAGCAGTTGTTTTTTTTCTCGCATTGCATTTTCTGTTTCCGCTTCTATGGAAAAACCGTATTGAGCAGCAAAACGTAACCCGCGAAGGATTCGTAATGCATCCTCATCAAATCTCTTGTAGGGATTTCCGACACATCGAATAATTCCTTGCTGTAAATCGTTAAGCCCGTTGTGTACATCAATAAGACCTTGTGAAGGCTTATAAGCCATTGCATTTATAGTAAAGTCTCGGCGGCTTAAATCGTCTTCAAGTTGCTTGGAAAATGAAACAGATTCTGGATGTCGATTATCCTTATATTCGCCATCGATGCGGTATGTTGTGATTTCCAGCGGGGTATCGTCTACAATGACGGTTATGGTTCCGTGTTTTGCTCCTGTTTCAATACAATGATAATCAGAAAATACAGACAGCATTTCTAAAGGGGTTGCATTGGTTGCTAGATCATAGTCTACAATGGGAAGATGCAAGCAATCGTTTCTAACACATCCGCCAACAACAACGGCCTCGAAGTTATTATCTTCGAGGCGTTTGATTGCTGTTAATACGGATTCGGGTAGCTTCATGTTAATGAGCTCCTTATACAAGAATCGAGGAAATGATGGGAATGGTAACTACTGAAATTACCGTGGATAGAAAGACAGCAGCAGAGGCGAGTTCTGCATCGGCATTATATTCGTGGCAGAACATAGTGCAATTTGTGGCAACGGGCATAGCGGTGAGCATAACAGTGACACCAATCATCATAGGATCAATCGGCAAATCTCTTATAATGAGCCATAAAACAAAAGGAAATGCGAGCTGTTTTATAACTGACATTATGTATAGTCTCCAAGAAACAAACACTTTCTTTAAAGGATAGCAGGCAATAGTGGATCCTATAATCAACATAGATGCCGGTGTGGTCATACTTCCTAAATAATCGAATACGTTGAAAAGCACGGTAGGCATACTCATATTTAACAAGTAGAACAAAATGGCAATTATTGCGGAAATGATACCAGGCTGAAGGAGGGCCCTTCGAAAATTGTTTAATGTCGGTTTTTGTTTCGATATTAAACCGGCTCCGAGTGTATAGGATAGAAGGGCGAAGGGGATTTGAAAAATGGATGCGTAAAATACAGCGATATCACCATATAATACTTTTACGACGGGGAATCCCATGAAGCCGATGTTCGAAAAAATAAATAAGCAAATATAAATTCCTTTTGTTTCCTTTGGACATTTCATAATCCATGCGAAAAAAATCGAAAGGAGAATAAGGAAAACATACATTCCGGCAGCCAATGCCAATAGTATAAAAACTTTCGAATTTGGAAGAGTGTGGTCTGTTCCTAAAACTGCCGCTATAATCATCGAGGGAAGAGACACATAGAGGATGAATTTAGATAAATATTTGTTGAAGGCTTCGTTCATGATTTTGCATTTGTTACATGCAAACCCAATTGACATCATAAGAAACAAAGTAATCATCTGGCTTAAAACATTTGCATTCAAGACATTCACCTCTTTTTCTTTCCAAGTCATTATACAACTTTTTGCTATTTATGTAAAATGGAATATATAAACGACAGAAGCTCCGTACCCATTGGTACGGAGCCTCTGCCGAAAAGGAAAAACAAGAAAAAGACAGGTAATTTCTAATTAAATGTCGATTCTTAGTTGAATGCATATTATCTCTGCAACTATCGTACAACAATGTTTGGTAAATGTCAATAAAAAATTTTGAGAATAATATAAATAATTTGAGAATATAGTGTAGAAAAGGAGTGTTACTTCTCTATTGCGTTGTTTTTTTGTTGATTTTCAAAGGTTTTTTGGATGTCCGGGAAGAACGACAACATTGGTTGTACAGAATGATTTTTCAATTTTCTATCTTTATAATTCTTGGTGATTTTCATAATTAATCCCGATAATGATATGATGCCGATCAAGTTTGGGATCATCATAAGAGCGTTAAATGTGTCAGATATATCCCATGCAAGTGATGATGTCATCAAAGAGCCTGCTATAACAAAGAGTACAAAGATGATTTTATAGATTTTAACGCCTTTATCCCCAAATAGATAATGACAAGCGGTTGAACCATAGTGTGACCATCCTAAAATAGTTGTGAATGCAAATAAGAACATAGCAACGGCGATGAACTTACTTCCGATGTTGCAATAACTAAAGACGGAGTTGAAAGAGTTTGCAACGAGTGTAGCATCTGTGACGCCTTCCGGAATGGTTCCGGTCGTTAAATCATATACACCGGAGGTTAACACGACTAACGCCGTCATTGTACATACAACAATTGTGTCCGTGAATACTTCGAAGATTCCCCACATACCTTGCTGGACCGGTTCCTTAACATTTGAATTTGAGTTGACCATAACGGCAGAACCCAGTCCCGCTTCGTTTGAAAAAATACCTCTTTTGAATCCTTGTGTGATTACGGTACTGATCAGGTATCCAAGGCCACCGCCGGCGACGGAATTTAGTTTAAAGGCGTTACAAAATATCGCTTTAAAGGCGGGGAGAATTTGATGATAGTTTACGGCAATTATACTGAGACTTCCTACAACAAACAGAATTACCATAAACGGTACGACTTTTTCCGCGACAGATGCAATTCGTTTGAGTCCTCCTAAAACAATGGTGGCTGTTAAAAGCATTAGAATAATGCCAATGATGAAAGCGTAAACGGAAACGCCCCCTTCATATAAAGTATGGCTTTGCAGGGAGGAGATAGGAAAAGCATCGATTACATTTGCGACGATTTTATTTACTTGTCCCATATTGCCGATTCCAAATGAAGCAAGAATGGCAAATGCGGCAAATGCTGAAGCTAATATCGTTCCAAGCCATTTACATCCTTTTTTCTGACCCAAACCGTCTTTTAGGTAATACATTGCTCCGCCGGCCCACTGTCCATCAGGATTTTTTCTTCGAAAATAAAGTCCGAGCACATTTTCTGAAAAGCTGGTCATCATGCCAAACAGAGCTGCTATCCACATCCAGAAAATAGCTCCGGGCCCGCCGATAACAATTGCTGCTGCAACACCGGCAATATTTCCCGTTCCTATTGTGGCTGCTAATGCGGTACAAAGTGCTTGAAATGGGGAAATGGCTCCCTTTTCATTTGTATGTCCGATAACATCCTTTTTAAATAAGCTTCCAACTGTGTTCTTTAACCAGTGTCGTACGTGACCAAATTGAAAAAATCCTGTAAGAATGGTCATTAATACACCGGATCCGAATAAAAGCCAAATTCCGATTTTTACCCATATAAAACTGTTAATTGCATCATTGATTTGTGCGACCCATTGCATGATAAACCTCCATATAAAATGAGCTTTCTATCTAAATGATAGAAAGCTCATTGCATAATTAATCAGTATTCTTTATTATTGAATACAATCTGTCCTTTTGCCTGAGAGATTGGAACTAATACAATTAATTCTTGCCCCTTCGGCACTCAGTAATTGAGCTTCTCCAGATGGTTATCCGCCTACAGTCTGGGGACCTGAGAGTGTTGCTCCTTCGGGAAGACATGCGTCTAATTTCCTGTAGGTTTCATCTAACAAATAGTATTAAATTTTACTGGATTTTGATAACAATTCCTGTTTTTCATCCCAAAGCGCTTGAGACAAGTCAACGTAGTAAGAATGCGGGTTTTCAAAACGCGTTACTTCGTCCCAAAGTGTGTCAATTTGTTGCTGGCAGAATGTTTTAATCTCTTCAACGGAAGGGGAGTTGTATACACATTTACCCTTGTCAAAAAGTTGAACCAGCAACGGTTTGGCTACAAAATTTTCAACTAGTTTACGTTTCCATGTGTGTTCGGGACTGAAAATCTCATAAGGTTTAGAATCGTCAATCACTTCGTCGTGTTTTGTAATAACATCGGCAATAGCTTTTCCGGTTTCTTTGTCATAAAGTCTCCAAACCTTCTTGAAATCAGGATTGGTAATTTTAGATACATTCTCACTGATTTTTATACGAGGAACAACCTTCCCGTTCTTTTCAACGGCGCAAAGTTTATAAACACCACCGAATACGGGATCGGAGGAGGCTGTGATTAATCGTTCGCCAACTCCAAAATTATCAATTTGTGCACCCTGAGCAATCATGTCACGGATGATGTACTCGTCAAGAGAGTTGGAAGCTGTAATTTTACAATCAGGATAACCTGCTTCATCAAGCATTTTTCTGGCGCGTTTTGTTAAATACGTTATATCACCGGAATCAATACGTATTCCAACCGGTCTAAGTCCTAAAGGAACTAATTCTTCATCAAAGGTTCGGATGGCATTCGGAATACCGGATTTCAAAACATTATAGGTATCAACCAAGAGCGTGCACGATTTCGGATAACGTCTGGCATAAGCTTTGAAGGCTTCAAGCTCGTTGTCAAAAACTTGAATCCAACTATGAGCCATTGTGCCTAAAGCCGGGATACCAAAGGCTTGATCGGATAAAGTGCACGCGGTTCCGCAGCATCCTCCAATAAAGGCTGCACGAGCTCCGTAGACGGCACCATCATAGCCTTGAGCGCGTCGGGAGCCAAATTCCATAACTGGTCTACCTTGGGCAGCGCGAACGATTCGATTTGTTTTTGTCGCGATTAAGGATTGATGGTTGATAGTAAGCAAGATCATCGTTTCTATCAATTGTGCTTGGATAACCGGACCACGGACAGTGACAATTGGTTCTGATGGAAAAATAGGGGTTCCTTCCGGAACGGCCCAAACATCACAGCAAAACTTGAAATTTCTGAGATAGGACAAGAAATTTTCGCTGAATATGTTTTTGGAACGAAGAAATTCAATATCATTATCGTTGAAAGAAAGATTTTTTAAATATTCAATAATTTGTTCAACACCGGCCATAATGGCAAAACCGCCATCATCGGGGATGCTTCTGAAAAACATATCAAAATAGGCAACGACATCTTCCATTCCTTCGTCGAAATAACCGCATCCCATTGTTAATTCGTAAAAGTCCGTTAATGCGGAAAGATTATCACGAACAAAATAATTTGGTCGATTCATAAAAGCACCTCTTTAAAGCAAAATTCCGACAGCGATATGCTGTCGGAGCTTTTGTCATTGATTGTTAAATTACAGTCATTAGACCGCACGAGTAACCTTGCCAGAGCGCAAGCAACGAGAGCAAACATATGCATGTTTCGGTGTGCCATTAACGATTACTTTAACGCGCTTAATATTTGGTTTCCAAGTACGGTTGCTACGGCGATGGGAGTGAGAAACTCGAATACCGAATGCTACGCTCTTGCCGCAAATATCACATTTTGCCATGGTGTTGGCACCTCCTTTGCATTCTCGTAAGATTACGAGTTACAGAAACAAGAGTATATTAGCAAAACTGAAACATAAAATCAAGAGTTTTTTTTGATTTTTTATTATTTTGATAATAAAGCATACCATTTTCGTTAATATGTTTGAGAGACTTTACCTATTTTTTTAAGAATATTTATGAAAAATCTTGACTTAAAAGGGGTGTGAGTGGTAAATTGAATTGGTAAATTTTTATTCTTATTTAGGGGGTAATATTATGAGCGAATATCTTAATCGTGTATTGGAAGGCGTTCGTACAAAACACGCTGATGAGCCTGAGTTTGTACAAACTGTCGAAGAGGTCTTGTCTTCTTTGGAGCCGGTTATTGACCAACATCCGGAATATGAGAAAGTAGACCTTCTGAATCGTATGGTTGAGCCGGAGCGTATGTTTACTTTCCGTGTGACATGGGAAGACGACAATGGCAACTGGCATACCAACACCGGCTATCGTTGCCAGTTCAACGGTGCCATTGGTCCGTATAAAGGTGGCCTTCGTTTTCAAAAGAATGTTTGCCCGAGCATTATTAAATTCTTGGGATTTGAACAAACTTTTAAAAACAGTTTGACCGGCCTTCCTATGGGTGGCGGTAAAGGTGGATCTGACTTTGATCCTGCTGGTAAGTCCGACGCTGAGATCATGCGTTTCTGCCAGGCCTTTATGTCTGCTTTGTATCGTTATATCGGTCCTGATGTTGACGTTCCTGCCGGTGACATGGGCGTTGGTGGACGTGAAATCGGATTCCTTTTTGGCCAGTATCGTCGTTTGAAAGCCAATTTTGAAAATGGTGTTCTTACAGGTAAAGGCCAGTCTTATGGTGGTTCCCTTATTCGTCCGGAGGCTACCGGTTATGGAGCAGTGTACTATTTGAATGAAGTTCTTGCTCATGAAAATGATTCCATTGAAGGTAAAACCATTGCCTGCGCTGGTTTTGGTAATGTTACCTGGGGTATTTGTAAAAAAGCCGCACAGCTTGGTGCTAAAGTTGTTACTCTTTCCGGTCCTGACGGATATATCTATGATCCGGATGGTGTTGTTACCGAGGAGAAGATTAATTACTTGCTCGAAATGCGTTCTTCCGGTCGTAACCGCGTTCAGGATTATGCTGATAAATTTGGTGTTGAATTTGTTGCCGGTCAGAAACCGTATGGTGTTAAAGTTGATATTGTTATGCCGTCTGCAATGCAGAACGATGTCCATATGGAACAGGCTGAGCAGATTGTTGCCAATGGTACCAAATACTACATTGAAGTTGCCAATATGCCCACAACCAATGATGCTTTGAACTTCTTGCGTCAACAGAAGGGTATGATTGTTGCTCCTTCCAAAGCCGTTAACGCTGGTGGCGTGGCTACTTCTGGTTTGGAAATGAGTCAAAACTCCGAGCGTCTTTCCTGGACTGCAGAAGAGGTTGATGCTCAACTCCACAAGATCATGAAGAACATTCATGATATGTCTGCCGCTGCTGCCGAAAAATATGGTCTTGGTTATGACTTGGTTGCCGGTGCTAATATTGCCGGTTTCGATAAAGTTGCTCAGGCTATGATGGAACAGGGTGCTTTCTAAATCTTGTTTTTCTTGCCGCTCTTCCGAAAGGGAGGGCGGCTTTTCTTGTTTTCAAGGGCTCAAAACTTGTATTTTTCCTTTAATTAATATATAATACATTAGTATGCGGAAATATTATGCAAAAAGGTGACAAAATGCTTTTTAATTTGGTGTCGACAATTAAATCGGGTGGAAGTATATGGACAGTGATTATTCTTGTCCTTTCTTATGCCGCTTTGATTGCTTTAATGCTTCCGGTTCATGAGTTCGCCCATGCTTTGGCTGCGGATTTACTTGGTGATAATACACCAAGGTGGAATCGTAGATTGACCTTGAATCCGGCTAATCATTTAGATATGTTTGGAACGATTATGCTACTTGTTTGCGGTTTCGGCTATGCAAAACCGGTTCCCGTTAATCCCAGTAACTTTAAAAAACCGAAGAGAGATATGGCCTTAACAGCTATTGCCGGTCCATTATCGAATATAGTAATGGCGGCTTTATCCTTACTTTTGTATAAACTGGTATTATTCTTTGCGGGCTCTGAATTGATTGTGTCCAACGGATACATTTCGTATTCGTCTGAAATCGTTTTTTATGCGTATATTGTGCTGGTTCAGGTATTCGCAAATATTAATCTTAGTTTGGCCGTGTTTAATTTATTGCCGATTTATCCGTTGGATGGGTCGCGGATTTTTGCTCCACTCATTCCTGATAAATGGATGTGGAAGATTCAACAAAACCAGCAAATGGTAATTATTATCATGATTGTTTTGCTTTTCTCGGGGCTTTTGACGTATCCATTGAATTTTCTTAGCCACTGGCTTGGATGGTTAATTTGTACGCCTCTTGGATTACCGAACTATTTTTAATTGAGGTTCTTTATGGAAACAATTTCATACAAACTTCCTGTATACGAAGGACCTCTTGATCTTTTGTTGCAGTTAGTTCAAAAGAATAAATTGAATATATGTGACATTCCCATTGCAGAGGTTTTGCAGCAGTATATGGATACGATTGCCCTTATGCAAGAACAGGATATGGAAATTGCTTCTGAGTTCTTAGATATGGCTGCTCGCTTGGTTTATATCAAGTCAGTAATGTTACTTCCTAAATTAGATGACGGCGAGGATCCTCGCGAGGATTTATCACGTGAACTTGTTAGTTATCAGCTGTGTCAAGAAGCTGCTCGACGCTTATCAATCCGAAATGTTGGGTATGATATGTATGTTCGTGAACCGATGGAAATCGAGCCGGATAAAACATATCGCTTAAAACATGAGCCGGATGTATTGCTTGTATCATACCTATCTGCTGCGGGTAGAGGAAAACGGAAATTACCCCCGCCAACCCAAGCTTTCAAGGAAATTGTCAGCAGAAAGATTGTTTCTGTAGCGTCAAAAATCGGTTTTGTTTTGCGCAAACTGTATTTCGGTCGAAAAGTTTCTTACCGTTCTTTGTTCGAAACTGCTGAAAGCCGTTCGGACCTGGTTGCTACATTCTTGGCTTTGCTTGAACTAGTCAAGAGTAATCGTGTTTTGGTGGAAGGCGAAGGGGAATCGCAACAAATTAAGATGCTCGGTAATATTAAGCCGGAAGATGAGCAAGAATTAATCAAGGGGTTGACTGTTGAAGATGGAGATAAAGAAATATATAGCGGCGATTGAGGCCGTTTTATTTGCTAGTGGGGAACCGATTGAGGTTTCTCGCTTGGCAGAAACCTTGGAATTAGACGAAGAAACAACGAAGTCTTTTGCGGAGGAATTGATGTCAGAAATCAACTCCCGTAAAGGTGGGATATGTATGGTTCGGATGGATGACTCCTATCAACTATGTACGAACCGGGATTATGCTGATTATGTTCGTCACGCTTTAGAGATTCGTCGAAATACACCGCTTTCTCAGGCGGCTATGGAGGTCTTGGCAATCGTAGCTTACAACCAGCCTGTAACAAGGGCATATGTTGAACAGGTGCGAGGTGTCGATTGTTCGGCTGTTATGCAGGGATTGGTTACAAAAGGCCTTATTGAGGAAAAAGGTCGACTGGAACTTCCGGGAAGACCGCTTATTTACGGAACAACCGTTAATTTCCTCCGTTGTTTCGGGGTGAGTTCTTTAGAAGAGCTTCCACCCTTACCACAAGAAGAAAATATGGATGAGCCGAATGCGGCTTCCGAGACAACGCTGGATGAAATCATTGAACTTGCTGAATTTGCAAAGAATCTAAACGAATCTGATGAATAATCTGAAACGAGGGATATAACTTGATTGCAGTTTATATTCTTCTCGCTATTCTCTTTTTGATTTTTTTGATATTAGTAATCCCGGTTGTTTCGGAGATTACTTTTGATCAAACGCTTTTTGTGAAAGTTCGGTTTTGGGGTATTCCCGTTTTTAAGTATGATTCCAAAACCAAGGAAGAGAAAGACGAGCCGGAGAGCAAAGAACCTTCTCCAAAAAAGGATAAGCCAAAAAAGCAAAAGAATTCTTTGAAAGATAATTTGAAAGAAATTGAAAATGAATTAAAACAAGACGGAGTTCAAGCAGCAATCAAATGGTTTAAAGAAATTGCCGACGGCATTAAGAAAGCGTCGCACCATCTATTAAAATCTATCGTGATTAGACGTATGGATTTCATTTGTGATTTGGGTGGTACAGATTCAGCAAAACTTGCAGAGTCTTATGGGAAAGTATGTGCGACGCTATTCCCAGCACTTGCGTTTATCGAATCAAAGTTAGATGTCAAGAAGCAGTGTATACAAGTTCGTCCCTGTTTTCTTTTAGACGATACAAGTTTGTATTTTCATACGAAGATTAATATTTCTTTATGGCGTTTGTTGGCTGCATTTATCGTGTTCGGTATCGCTTATTTGAAGGCGGATCCGATTAAACAAAAGAAAAATATAATTCAAATGTCAGGAGGACAAGAATGATGGATAAAAGTGTTGAAGGCGTTCTCGGAATGTCAATGGAAAAAATTAAAGAAATGGTGGATGTCAATACGGTTATTGGAAGTCCGATTACCATTGACAATCTGACATTGATTCCTGTTTCTAGAGTGACTTATGGTTTTGCAGGTGGTGGCTCAGATTTGCCGACAAAAGATCCGAACCGTTTTGGCGGTGGCAGTGGTGCCGGAATTACCATTACACCGATTGCTTTCTTATCTATTAAAGATGGAGCTGTTCAGGTTCTTCCCATGATTGAAAAGCCTGGAGCAGCCGAGTCTGCAATTGCATCTATTCCGACGGTTGTTGATAAGATTTCATCCGTTGTTTCCAAAAAAAGAGAAGCCAAAAACTCTAGTTCCGTTGAATGATTCATAAATATTTAGATTACGAGGAAAGAAATTGTGGCAAAAGAGCGTTTACAAAAGATTCTTTCTGAATGTGGATGTGCTTCTAGAAGAAAAGCAGAAGAATACATTCAGGCCGGAAAAGTGAAAGTAAATGGACACGTTGCTCATATTGGTGACAAGGCGGATATTCATGTGGATCATATTACGCTTTTCGGAAAGAAAGTAACGAATAGTTTTGAGCCGGTTTATATAATGTTTCATAAACCACGTGGAGTTGTGACAACCCTTCAAGACGAGCAGGGGAGAAAGTGTGTAACTGACTATATTAAAGAAATTGATACACGGGTATATCCTATTGGAAGATTGGACCGTGATTCCGAGGGGATGCTTTTGCTTACAAACGACGGAGAGTTTGCTCAAGCCATTATGCATCCGTCTTCGCATGTAACAAAGCAGTATCGTGTAACAGTTAGACCATCTGCCAGTGACGATCAACTAGCGGCTCTTCGAAGTGGAGTTGTTTTAGATGGTAAAAAAACTCTTCCGGCAGAAGTGGAGATTGTTACGGATTCTGAAGAAAGAACAGTTTTGCATGTTTTTCTTCATGAGGGCAGAAACCGACAAATACGTAGAATGTGTGAAAGCGTTGGACTCGAAGTTGCCCGCTTAAAAAGAATTAGTATTGGAAATGTAAAATTGGGTGGGTTGCCGGTTGGCCAATGGCGAAATTTGGATAGCCGTGAGGTTAAGCAACTGTTGAATGCGGCAAAACCCAAATCAAGGATGCAAGCCGCATCAAAGTATATTCGAGAAAATCATTCTTAACATGTGGAAAATTCTCCACATGGTTATGTGTATACTGAAATATGGTGAAACTATAGGAGAGAAATTTATTTGAAAATTTTGGGTGTTGATTTAGGACTGGTTAGAACCGGAATTGCCGTATCAGATGAGAGACAGTTTTTGGCTTCACCGGTTTCTACAATTGAAGAACGAAACAGTGACCGCCTGGTAGAAAAGATTTGTTTGATTTATAGAGAACAAAATGCCAAAGCTATTGTTGTTGGTTATCCTAAAAATATGGATGGGTCTTGTGGTGAAAGTGCCCAAAGAGCAGAGAGTATCGCGGACAAACTGCGTATGCAGCTTGGGTGTGAAGTGGTGCTCTGGGACGAGAGACTGACGACGGTTTCGGCAATAGGATACTTAAATGAAACGAATGTCAGAGGAAAAAAACGTAAGCAGGTTGTTGATACGGTTGCTGCCACAATTATTTTACAAAATTATCTTGATAGTTTGCCGAGTTTACAGTAAATGAGGTATATAGATGCTAAATCTTATTTTGGGGCATACCGGAACAGGTAAAACAACAGAAATTATTAAACAGCTAGACTCTGTTCTTAATGAAGAATTAGGGTCTAGCTGTCTTTTGATTGTTCCTGAACAGATTACATTTGAAACAGAGAAGGAAGTTATTCTAGGTCTCGGAGTTCAAAACGCAAACCGTGTCAAGGTGTGTAGCTTTACAAAGTTTGCGTGTGATATTTTGGAGGAATATGGAGGCGGTGTCGGTACTGTAGTCGATGACAGTACCAGAGCGTTATTATTAAGTGAGGCTATGGAAGAAACTTCCAACCGTCGTGATTCTTCGAAAAAATATGAAAGCCGTGACAAGGGGCAAATGCAGTCTATCATGACAATGATGACTGAATTAAAACAAAATGCTATTACCGTTGAGGACTTGAATGCTATTGCTGGTCAAATTGAAAAGAAATCCCTAAAAACGAAATTGAAGGATTTGGCCGTATTAATTGCTGCTTACGAGGCATTGGTTTCACAAAAATATGTTGATGCTGACGATATCTTAACACAGGCAATTTCTATTCTTGGAGACTTAGATTTAAGTCATTATGTTGTTTTCTTTGATGGTTTTACCGGTTTTACGGCACAACAGCTGAAGATGGTTTCTCTTTTTATGGAAAAGGCGTTTTCTGTTACTGTGTCGCTTTCGGCAGATTCGTATGATGCTGTCGATCTTTCTGATGTTAGCCCATTTTATATTCCGCAAAAAACCGCACATCAACTAGTTGAAATTGCTCACAAAAAACAAATACCGATTAGTGCACCGATTCATTTATATGAAAATTATCGTTTTTGTTCAAAAGAATTAAAAGCAATAGAAGAATCTTTGTTTGATTATTCGCATACTCCTTGTGAACTTGAAGAAGGAGAAAAAAGTGCCGTTACGGTTATCCAAAACCAATCGATTTATGAGGAGTGCAGAAACGCTTCAAAAATGATCCATCGATTTGTTCGAGAGGGCGGTCATTATAAAGATGTGGTAGTTGTTGCAAGAAATTTAGGGGACTATGACGGAATCCTGGATTCTGTTTTTGAGCAAGAAGGGATTCCGTTCTTTATGGATGTTCGTCAAAATATTTTGACGGATTCTTTGATTGAAACCGTTATGATGGCTTTACGAGCCGTGTGTGATAATTGGCGTTCTGAGTCTATGATTCGGTTAATGAAAACCGGACTTCTTGGTTTTTCTCCCAAATCAATTTCACTAATGGAAAATTATGTCTATATTTGGGATTTGAAAGGATCGGACTGGGAGAAAGAGTGGACCGCCAGAACAGATGGATTTCAAACAGGTAACTCAGAGAAAGAACGTCATCATATAGATTATTTGAATCGTCTTAGGATGCGCTTGCTGAAGCCACTGCTTCGTCTTAAGGGGGCACTGTCTAGACCGGTGGATGGCAAAGGATTTGCAAAGGCTGTGCTGAACTATCTGCTGGAGGTGCACGCTGATAGATTGCTTTCGTTACAGGTGAAACGACTGGAAAAAATTGGAGATTATGTATGGGCAGATCGTACATCACGTATGTGGGACTGTCTTATGGATATTTTGGATATTTTTGCCTCCAGCATAATGTCTTTGCAAAGTGCACGTCGTTACTATGAATTATTTCACTTGATTTGCTATTTTATTGATATGGGGACGGTTCCTCAATTGATGGAATCTGTTCAAATTGGCCAAGCGGACAGAGTTCGATATGCAAAACCTAAAATGGTTATTATGCTAGGGGTGAATGAGGGCATTTTTCCGGCGAGTCCCGTTAAGCGTGGCTTCTTTAATGATCGGGAAAGAACTCGGTTGATAGAAAATGGTCTTAATCTTATGAAGACCACGGAATATTCCATTGCGGAAGAAGAGTATTTTGCATATTCTGCTGTTACAGCACCGTCTGATTACTTGATTGTCAGTTATATTGCGTGTAAAAGTGAAAATGATATGCTTGATAAGTCTGAGGTTGTTAAGGCGGTTGAAGAAATCGCAGTTGGTCACAACTTTGTGGATAAGTATATCAGTTCCATTGACGATATTGAAACGCTGTCTGATGCTATTGAATTCGCTGCATTGAACGGATGTGAGACGGAACTCTCTTCAACTGTTACGGCTGCTTTAAGTCGTATCCCAGGTCAAAAAATTCGACTTGAACAGCTACGAAAAAACAGTGAAAAAAAGGAATATTCTATTGATGATGAACAAATTGCGCAAGATTTGTTTAAACTAAATGCAGTGTCTCCTTCACGAATAGAACGTTACTATAATTGCCCTTATATGTATTTTTGTGATTATGGCTTGAATGTTCATGAAAGAAAAAAAGCTGATCTTGATAGTATTCAAGTTGGAAACGTTGTCCACGAAGTAATGGAAAAACTTGTCAATCGGTATAATAAGATTGGTTTTGGCAATGTTACTTATGAGATGGTACAAGAAGATTCTCGCCTTGAAATTGATTCTTATGTGGCAAATAATCTCGGAGGTATTGAAAACAAACCTTATCGGTTCAAGTACTTATTAACCAGGTTGGAGCAGCTTGCATCCGATACGCTTTGGTTTGTTCTTCGTGAAATGTCACATAGCAAGTTTGTCCCGGTTGATTATGAGCTTGAGATTGGTGTTTCAAAGACAAGTCAAGTGAACCCCCTAAAGATTGCATTGGACGATGGCTCATTTATTCAACTGGTTGGAAAAGTTGACCGGGTCGACGTGTTAGAGCAAAATGGGAAGAAATTCATTCGTATTGTTGATTATAAAACCGGTAAAAAAGAGTTCAGCCTTTCTGATGCAATCGAAGGCCGCAATTTGCAGATGCTTGTGTATTTATTTACTTTGCTTGCGAATGGTACTGACCGTTATGGTGATGTCGTTCCGGCGGGCGTTTTGTATCTTCCGACTAAACTCGGAACTGTTAAGGAAGAAGAATGCAATGACGGTAATGATCATAGGATTAATAACAAACGAATGAACGGTATTCTTTTGGACGATCCGAGCGTTTTAAATGCTTTGGAGATTGGAGAAAAAGGACTGTATATTCCTTGCGATAAGAATGGAAAAATTACGTTGGATTTGGCAACGCTTGAGCAGTTTGATCTTTTGTCATTTAAGTCTCAAAAGTTAGTCAAGGAAATGGTTCAGTCTTTACACCGTGGAAGGATTTCCGACAATCCATCGGAAGAAGATCCTTGTCGTTACTGTTCCTACACGACAATTTGCCGAAGAGAGCCGATTGTGGGCGATCCATTGGAAAAAAATTCTATGGATTCGGAAACTATTTACAATCAAATTCGGGAAGAAAAACAAATGGAAAATCTGTAACGAGAAGGTCCGTCAGATTCATTCTGACGGACCTTCTTCTATAGTTTGAGATTTGTATGCGATTGAAAATGTAATGACTAGCGCAAATAAAATGATAATGTGCTCAACAACTATGCTGAATGATTGAAATGGTTTAAACCCTTGTAGAATCCCTGTGATTAACAGCATTAGAACTATACAGCGCAGTTTTCTTGCAATCGGTGATTTCTTAAAGGAAACCAAAATGATTGGAAGTATCATAAGGAATGCATATATAACGAAAACAATCATGTCTAAATGAGTATCGGGCACAGTCCACAGGAAAACAAGAATGATTGGATACGCTATTGCCGAAACAATTTGTAATATCTTTTTATGTTTCTTTACAGGCTCTCTGTTTTCTGTTGCATCTGAAACAAACGCATAATGGGTGAGGAGAATGGTTATATCCATTACCAGGTAAACGATGGACCAAAGAATATTGTGACTTATATATGAAAATTCGAAGATGTGAGCAACCGCTCCCAATAAGGAAACAATTGATAACAGGCCAAAGACAGGTGTCCAATGGGATTTTTTTCCTTTTTTCACGAGAATAGAAAAAAATACGAAAGAGAGGATTGCAATTGGCAAATCGCTGATTCCTTTTGCTGCTTCGCTAAAAACGGCAAACCTCATACTTTGTCATTTCCTTTCTTGTCAAGAAAATAAAAAGCCCGAATCAATCTGATTCGGGCAAATACCTGGTGCGCGAGACGGGACTTGAACCCGTACGTCGTCGACACACGCACCTCAAACGTGCCTGTCTGCCAGTTCCAGCACTCGCGCAAGTACAGTGGTTATATTAGCATTTTTACTTACTTCTGTCAAGAAAAAAATGGAAAAATGTTACATTTATCAATCGTGTCAAATATTGCAAAATAATTACCATATTTTTGTGTATTTCTTACAAAAAACAAGGTGTGCTTCGTTGACATTCTTATATATTTTATATTAAAATATTAACAACTAATGTGCACGTGCAGTTGTAAATGTTTAAGTTATTACTGTGGTGGACAGATGATCTCAGGAGGATAATATGTTTAGTAAGATTAGAAATGCACGACTTCGTTTGTTGAGTATGGTTCTTGTTTTGGTATTTTTGGTTTTAATGATTCCATTTGCCGCTTTGTTGCAACAACCAAAAGTATCGGCCGCAAGTGCCTCTAGTGATTATTGTATTAATCCAGATGGAACAAGAAGAGTTGGATGCTGGTGGTGGCATGAATCTGACGGAACGAATGCCGGTACGAGAAAAATGTATTTGGATTTTCTCGAAGCTTACGGCGTTACGGAAATCTATTATTATGCCTATGGCAGTTTCAGAAATTCCGGAGGCCGTTCTTCTATTCATACATTTGTTCAAGACGCAATGGCTCATAATATGCGTGTGTCCATTTTGTATGACGATGCAGGTTCGTTGAGTTCTAGCACAATGAATGGCTTTGCAAATGCGTTTACCAGTTACAAAAATGAATATAGTCAAGACGCATTATACGGAATGCATTTCGATATTGAAAATGGCAACTATACAACAAGTGGTTTGACATCCTATTGCAATAATTTTATTAAAAACTTAGATATTCTTAATAATGTTGGTTGTGAAACCGAGGTTGACGTTCCTTGTGGTTGGCAATTAAACGGTGAAAACATTGAAATGGATGGTGTTAAGGGTATTTATGATATTATTGCTGCCCATATCACGACAATGACACTCATGTCCTACCGTGATACGGCTGATGGTATTTGGGGACTTGCATATCAGCCTGTTCAGGGGTGCCTCCATCAGAATTGCAATGTGTTGTTTGGTGTTGAGTGTGGTAACTCGTTTGAGGGAGACCAGGTTGACTTTTCTGGCGAAAGCTTGCAGTATTTAACGGAGCAATTGGAAAAACTATACACGAAAGTTGGTCGCAAGAATTTGACAGTTCCTTACGGAATTGCAATTCACCAGGCGAGAACCGTTTACCAGCTTCCTAAACAGGATCCGATTGTTGTACCGATGACCGGAACAACATTGTATGAAAATAAAGAAGTAAATCTTTCTTACAGCTCAAGAGAACACTTCTACATTTATACGAATGAAGAACTCGCAAATGCCTTACACGATGACTGGGTGGAAAATGGTGCTATTGAAGATGTAGGCGGATATTATCAGATTACGATTAGCGCAAAAACAAGTTCTGCCGGAAACTATATTTATCCATGTCTTTGGGATTCAACAAATCAATTTGATTTGTGGCCAAATAGCAATGATGATTATCCGAAAGGGACTTCAATCGGAACATCGATGAAAACCATTTCTTCCCTTGTTAAGAAAACATATTATGCTAAAGGTTCCAAGTTTGCAGAATTTAATGGAGCGGAAGATGGTCTCTATATTTACCTTGAGGAAATAGCGAACCTAGACTTGTATTCTGTCAAGGTGGAAGTATATAGACCTTCTACCGAAACGACCACCCAGCCTGTCCCTGTTACAACGACCCAGCCGGCAACTTCCGATGAACCTACATCTTCTGACGATCCGACGACTTCTGACATTTCGGATATATCTGAAGATGAAAGCAATGATATAACAACAACTACAGCACATCGCGAGTTCATTTACGGTGACGTTAATTCCGATAAATCAATTGATATGAAAGATGTCCTTTTACTTCGTAAAATCGTAGCTTATATCACGGACGAAGGTGATTGGGATGCTGCTGATTGTAGTACGGATTATTTTGTTGACATGAAAGATGTCCTTGTCTTGCGCAAATATATTGCCGGTATGGATGTTAAACTGGGTCCTCAATAATTTGAGAGAAGGTGCTTAAATGCATTTGTGTTTTAAGTGGGGGGTGCGGTTGTTATCAGTCGTATTAATCTTTGCACTTATTTTCTCTACATTGATTGTAATGGCTGATTCGGCTGCAAATGATGATTCTTCCAAATCAAATTCTCCCCGAATAGGCCTGTGGTGGTGGAATTCAGCAGATGCATATAATTTGCCGCTTAGAGATAAATATTTGAACTTCTACGAAAATATGGGTGTCACGGAGATCTATTTTTATGATACATCAAGATTAAAATCAAGTGACGCTGCGAGAAGTACACTACACACTTTTATTGAAGCTGCCAATGCACATGGAATGCGGGTCGCATTATTGTATGATAACATTAATGTGTGTAATGAAGGAGATTCCAATATACAAAAACTCCAGGACGCATATCTTCGTTACTGCGAGATGTTTCCGGACGATGATATTTACGGCTTCCACTTTGATATTGAGGGGTTTTCTTCTTTCCAAGACTATTGTACAAACTTTATCGGAACCTCATACAAATTGCTTACTTCTAAAGGAATTCCGGTCGGTGTTGATGTGAATTGTGCTTGGGATAGAACGCCTGTTTCCTATGACAATGTGGATGGGTTTTATCAAATTCTGGCAACGCATATTGATTATATGACACTAATGTCCTATCGAACTACAGCTGAATCAATCCTGGATTTTGGAAAAAAAGCTTTTGAAATTTGTAAACAGTATAACTGTGACTGTTTATACGGCGCAGAAGGTGGCGACTCGAAAGAGGGAAGCAGTATAGATTTTTCCGGTAAAGATATTGGCTATATGCTTCAGGAAGTGCATAAGGTTATTGACAGTCTGACAAGTCAAAACCTTCAAATAGAGTATGGAATAGCCTTACATCATGCCAGCGCTCTTTACAATTTGCGAGGGTGTTTGCCGGGACCGTATGTGAATGCTTCGGATTATGATCCGGAGTGGTCTACAGACGAGGAATTAAACTCATCCGTGCTGTATGAAGCCAATGATTTGAATATTTCGGGTGAATTAGATGAGAGCGGAAACGCCTTCCATTTGACAACTCCTGAAATCGCTCAAGCACTTCATCGGGATTTTGAGGAAAACGGTGTTATTCACGGATATATGGGTGAGTATTATAAGATTACACTTGGAGTTTATTCGACTCATAATATCACAATAAACGCTTGCTTATATGATGCTACGAACGGTTATGAATTTTGGAAAGGCACGACAGGCGATTATCATAATGATAGCATTAATTGTGACGTAAAGCGAAGAACCTTTACAGAAATATCTACTATCATTCATGATGTATATAACGCAAAAGAGAGCCGATATGGGGAATTTTCGAGTGACTTAGATGGTATCTTATTATATGGTGTAGGGAATGATTCTACTTGTTCAATATCTTCTGTGAAAATTGAAGTGGTTCGATTGGAAAATGCAGGGACCTCCGAGGAAGATGTTTTACTTGGGGATTCCTATACGGATGGAATTATCGATATGAAAGATGTTCTATGTATTCGCAAATATTTGGCTCGTATGGAAACAGGCAGCGTATTCTCTTTGTCTAATTCTGATGTCAATCAGGATGCAACAGTTGACATGAAAGATGTCCTGTTTTTGAGAAAGTTAATTGCAAAATCGGGCGAATCTGCTTAATGAAAGGGGTATTTTTGTGAGTAAACTTTTTTCAAATGCATTCAAATTCATAACAATGGTTGTTTGTTTTTTATTTATCTTGGCTATGATTCCGGTCGTGTCGTCCTTGGCCGAGAATGGTGATTCTGACTCAACTGTCTCTATTAATTCAGGAAGGCGAATGGGTCTTTGGTGGTGGTGGCCGGAAGATGGAAATGATGCTAGTTTAAGAACGCAATATCTTGATTTTTTCAAAGAAGCCGGTATCACGGAAATATACTATTACGGCTATTATGATATGGTATCCAATTCTACAACCCGTCAGAATTTACATACGTTTATTACAGAAGCGAATAAACGTGAAATGCGTGTGGCCATTTTGTACGACGAAAAGGATATTTGTAATGCTGGTAACACATTGATAAGTGAGCTTCTGGTTGCATATACAAATTATATGACTGAGTATCCTGAGGATAATTTGTTTGGTTATCATTTTGATATTGAAGGCTTTACGTCCAATAAAGATTACTGTGAGAACTTTATTGGTGGGCTATCCGTTCTGAGGGATGCTGGCATTCCGATTGGCGTTGATGTTAACTGCACTAAATGGAATGATTCAACCGTTTCACTTAACGGTGTTAATGGAATGTATAACATTATCGCTGCCAATATTGATTATATGACTCTTATGTCATATCGTACCAACGCCGAAAAAATATTTAGTGTTGGAGCGATTCCGCTTGCTGCGTGCAAAAAATATGGCTGTGATGTCTTGTTTGGCGTTGAAACAGATAACGCGAATGAGGGTGTAGGTGTTGATTTCCACGATAAAACAAAAAAGGAATTATACAAGCAAATTGATTTAGTATTCAATTATTTGAAAGAAGCGAATCTAGATATCGGATACGGTATGTCAATTCACCAAAATAGAAGTTTTTATAAATTGCAAGGTGATCTTCCGGACCCCAATGCAACTACGACTATAGGTGGTGGAGAGGTTAGCGGAGGCGAAATCGAGCGGAAAGTTCTTTATGAGAATCATGACTTGAATTATCAGGAATTTATTCAAGGGGATTCCTATGTGATTTACTCAAACCCAGAACTCGCCAAAGCCCTTCGCGATGACTTTGCTGAAAATGGTTTGATTTACGGAAGTCGTGGAGAGTATTATAAAATTACTATCGAAGTTATGACCTCTTCTAGTACGTATTGTTATCCTTGCTTGTTTGACCATACAAACAAATGGGATTTCTGGGCTGGGAGTACAGGTCACACTAAAGATGACTATCCGAATGGTACAACAATTCGAAAAGGTGTTCTCAACACAGAGATTTCCTATATTCATGACCTGTATAACAGCAAAGAGGAAAAATACGGCGAATTTACCAACGAGAAAGACGGTATTTTGCTTTATATTGAAGAACGGTCTACCACATTAACTTTGACCGGTTTGACGATTGAAGTCTACCGTCTTACTGGCTACACACCGATTACGACCGAGCCTCAGGACGTATCCGAGGAAGAATCATCGAATATTCTTTTAGGTGATGCCTATGAAGATGGTCAGGTAGATATGAAAGATGTTCTTGCTATGCGTCGTTATATTGCAGGATTTCCTGCAGATACTTTGTTCAACATCGTGAACGCCGATGTGAATAAGGATCAGACAATTGATATGAAAGATGTTTTGTACTTGCGAAAGTATATAGCTGGTGTAGAAACTATTTGACGTGAAAAGGAGAAGCTAAGAACTTCTCCTTTTTCTATTGATTTCTTGACAGAAAACAGGAAAAAGTATATCATTTTCAAGTAGTATTCTCTTGGAGGATGTATAGAATGAGATTTAAAGATTTTTGGAATAAAATATTGAAAAGAGCATTGATTATTCTAGTTGCGCTGATGTTCCTGTTCTTAGCTATTTATCCAACTTTCGTGAATGTAAATGCTGAGGAATCGGATGTATCACAAGTCACTTATCAATCTCTAGAAACAGATGGTGGCACTTTACTTTATACGGTTGAAAACGACGAAATTACGATTTCGAGTTTTAGTGGTGAATTAAACGACGTGACAATCCCGTCTAAGGTTGGAGATTTGCCGGTTGTTGCAATTGATAATTATTGTTTTTCAAACAGTTCAATGACATCACTTGTTTTGCCGGACTCAATTACAAAAATTGGTGCCGGTGCTTTTTATTTTTGTGAAAAACTCGAGTCTGTTAAGTTGGGCAATAAGATAGAGTCGCTTGGAGATTATTTATTCTATTATTGTTCTTCTTTAAAATCGTTTAGTGTACCTGAATCCGTTGAAGTATTACCTGCATATATGTTTTATGCTTGTTTTAATTTAACCAATATTGAACTTCCCGACACAATGAAAGCCATCGGGGACTATGGTGTTTATGCATGCGAGAGTTTAAAGACAATTAAACTTCCAAGCCAACTGGTTGCGATTGGTAATTATTCTTTTTATGATTGTCATTCTTTAACCGCCATATCCTTCCCGGAAACACTTACTTCAATCGGTGATTATGCTTTTTATTTTTGTAAAGCATTAAAGACTTTTACACTTACCAAGAATATTCAAAACTTTGGTGCAGGTGTTCTGTTAAAGTGTACACAACTTAACAGTGTTAAAGTAGATTCTGAAAATAAGTTCTTTAAAACAGTGGACGGTGTTTTATACTCAGCGGATAAGTCTAAATTGATTTATTATCCGGAAGGAAATACGGCATCTTCCTTTACTGTTCCGTCTGGTGTCACTGTTCTTGATGTTGAAAGTTTCTCTGAGAATAAAACATTAAAAACCGTAAAACTTCCGTCTACTCTTCTTGAAATTTCCGATTATGCATTTGCCAATTGCACTTCTCTAAATAAAATCACCATTCCGAATTCTGTGAAAACGATTCATCCGGATGCTTTTTATGGGTGCAAGGAATTATCTTCTTTGGATATCCCGCCTTCTGTCACTATTATAGGAGACGAAGCGTTTGCAGAATGTACGGGTTTGTCGTCAATTAAGCTTCCGAGTCAATTGGACCAGTTTGGTTCTTATGTGTTTTTTGGATGTACTGCCCTTAAAAAAATAACCGTTCCAAAAGGTTTAACATCTGTTGGTGAAGGACTCTTTATAGGTTGTGACGCGCTGGAAGAGATATCCGTTGAAAAAGGGAGTACATTGTTCTCTTCTGTCGATGGTATTTTGTATTCTGCTGATGGAACAGAGCTAGTGTGCTATCCTTGCGCCAAGCCGGGTGCGGCTTTTTCTGTTGATTCGAAGGTTAAAAAGGTTCAAAGCTATGCGTTTGCCATGTGTAAAAATCTTACATCTATAGAACTTCATGACGGGTTGGAAAGTATTGGGGCTCGAGCGTTTCAGGGAACACTAATCAAAGAAATACTAATTCCGTCAACTGTGAATGAAGTTGAAGGCGGCATTTTTGCATTTTGTAAGAAACTGGAAAAAGTTGAAGTTTCCAAGAAAAACGAGAAATTCGTTTTCGCAGATGATGGACTTTACAGTTCTGATATGAAAGTTTTGTACTCGTACTTGTGTACCAGTAAAACAGAAAACCTAGTGTTGGATTTGTACAATTCTAAAGTGGCAGATAGTGCTTTTGCAGGCAATACAACACTCAAAAGTGTTACTTTTTTGAATGCGTCTGCCTCGATAGGTTCGGATGTTTTTGCGGATTGTTCTGAGGATTTAATTATATATGGATTTGAGCAGTCAACTGCAAAAGTCTATGCAACCAACAATGGCTTAAAGTTCGGTGTTACAGATCAAGATGTTAATGAGCTGGCTGCGCGAACGACAAAGGACAATGATTCTTCTGTTACGACACCAATAAAACAACCGACTAAGAAAATTAATCCAAAAGCATTATATATTTGGACTACGGTTGGGCTTCTGTTTTTTGTAGTAGTTTGTGTTAGTTTTATTATTATAGGAAAGAAAAAAAGATAAAAGAAGAGACCTGATTTTTTGCAAAATCAGGTCTCTTTTTGCTTGTGTTACAATTTTTCTGCAATCATCCGTGCACAGCGGTATACATTGCCGCCACCCATAGTAATTATCAAATCACCGGGTTTGGCGTTGGTTAATATATAATCACATATTTCTTCAAAGGTTGGAATATATATACCATTAGCCATCAAATCGGTAATTTGAGTTGCTTTAACATTCCAGTTGTTTACTTCACGTGAACCCATTATTTCACTTACGATGGCTGTGTCTGCAAGTGAAAGAGCATCTGCAAATGCTTGTAAATGCATTGCTGTACGAGAGTAGGTATAAGGCTGGAAGATGGCCCAAACATGACTGTAATTCATTTGCGTTGCAGTTGATAAAGTCGCACGAATTTCCGTTGGATGATGAGCAAAATCATCGATTATCGTAATCCCGTTCTTTTCACAAATGTGTTCGAAACGTCTACCAGCACCGTGAAAATGTTTTATGCTGGTTAAGATTTGTTCAAGTTCAACACCGGACAATGTTGCGGCGATAATGACTGCCATAGAGTTGAAAACATGGTGTTTTCCCGGAACCCCGAGTTTTACTTCGTGAATAAATGTGCCGTTTTTATATAAATCATATGCAAAACAAGCTTTTTCATAAATATGAATATTTTTTGCATACCATGTACATGACTCGCTTGTTCCGAAGGAAATCAATTTGTCATTCTCAATATCATTTACGGCCTTGACACTGTTTTCGTCATCACCGTTGTATATAATGTATTGTTTTGTTAATGTGGCAAATTTGTGGAATGAATTAATTACATTTTCCAATGTGCCGAAGTAATCTAAATGATCAGCATCAACATTTAATATGATCGAAATGTATGGCGTCATTTCATGGTAGTGGTCCATGAATTCACAGGCCTCGCAGATCATTGTTTCACTTTCGCCAAAACGTCCATTTGCATTTATAAGAGGAAGACGTCCACCGATAAATAAAGAAGGGTCATAGTTGGCCTCCATCATTACCTGAGAAAGCATAGATGTGGTGGAAGTTTTTCCGTGTGTTCCTGAAATCGCGATTGTATTTTTGTATGCACGAGTGATGATTCCAAGAAGTTTCGCTCGTTCTAAAAGCGGAATGTTTTGTTCTTTTGCCGCAACCAGTTCCGGATTGTCTTGATTAACGGCAGCTGTATAAACGACAATATCTGCACCATTGATGTTGTCCGCGGAATGCCCAAGCGAAACTGGAATGCCGATGTTGCGCATTCTGTCCAAATTATCTGATTCGCTGTTATCTGATCCGGTAATGTCATAGCCATCACCCTTCAGAATTTCGGCTAATGGGCTCATTCCACTCCCGCCGATTCCGACAAAGTGTATATGTTTGGTGTTGTCCGGAAATTCATATGTCTTTTTCACAATGTACGCCCCTCAACGAATAAAAATAGGAAAAAGCCTTCAATATTTAGAAGGCTTTTTTAATTTTTGAGATAAAAATTTACAAGGCAACGAAGTAACTCGTCTCTGTCGACCTTGCGAATAAGATTGCGTGCATTGTTGTGGGTTGTGATGTAGGTCGGATCTTCAGACAGAAGATATCCAACAATTTGATTAATCGGGTTATAGCCCTTTTCTTTTAATGCATCGTAAACGGTAGAAAGAATTTCCTTCATTTCTTGCTCTTTGCGCTCGGCAAGAGTAAAAGTTTGCGTATTATGGGACTTGTCAAACATATTTAAGTACCTCCAAATCTTTCCATAATTTATCGTTATTATACAGCATTTAGGACGGTAATTCAATAGAATAGATGTTTGTTTTTGTATTGCAAAACATTATCTGTCCGAAGATGGGTTTTCCAGTTACATTATCTTTACTTTTTATGTCATTTAATGTAATATATAAAGGAAGAAACTGTAGGAGGTTGAGTGTTTATGCAACCAAAGTTTAAACGTATTTTACTGAAATTAAGCGGAGAAGCTTTATCCGGTCAAAAAGAAATGGGCTTGGATTTCGAAATTATGAAGCACTATTGTGAGCCTATAAAAAAATGCGTTGATGCCGGTGTCCAGGTTGGTGTTGTTGTTGGTGGCGGTAATTTCTGGCGTGGCCGACAAAGCGGTCAAATGGACCGTACCCGCGCTGACCATATGGGAATGTTGGCAACCGCAATCAATGCATTAGGAATTTGTGATGTTCTTGAACAACTTGGACTTGATGTTCGTGTTCAAAGTGCTATTCAAATGAATCAGATTGCGGAACCCTATATTCGCAATCGTGCCGTTCATCATTTGGAAAAAGGAAGAGTTGTTGTTTTTGCCGGAGGAACCGGCAGCCCGTATTTTTCAACAGATACAGCAGCCGTATTAAGAGCGGTTGAAATTAATGCAGATATCATTTTTAAAGCCACGATGGTTGATGGGATTTATGATTCCGACCCGAAAACAAATCCCAATGCTGTGAAATATGATGAGATTTCGTTTAAAGATGTTTTGGACAAGGATTTGAAAGTTATGGATTCCACGGCGGCAGCTATGTGCAGAGACAATCATATGCCGTTGTTGGTGTTTAACTTAGAGGATCCTGAAAATATTGTTCGTGCTGTCAGCGGAGAAACCGTAGGTACGATAGTTAAATAAGGGAGGTACATTATGGATCAGGTATTTGAAAAATCAACTGAGAAAATGAATAAAACAGTGGACGCACTTAAAGAAAACTTTGCGTCTATCCGTGCCGGACGTGCTTCGGCAGCAGTTTTAAACCGCGTTATGGTGGAGTATTACGGAACACTTACTCCGGTTACACAGCTTGCCAATGTTTCCGCTCCTGAACCGCGTGTGCTGAAAATTCAGCCTTATGATAAGAGTTCGCTCAAGGATATTGAACGTGCTATTTTAGTGTCTGATATTGGAATTAATCCGCAGAATGACGGACAAATTATTCGCTTGAACTTTCCGGCATTAACGGAGGAGCACCGTAAAGAACTTTGTAAAAACATTTCGAAATATGGTGAAGAAGCTAAAGTAGCTATTCGTACTATTCGTCGTGATGGTATTGATAAGTTGAAGGCGTTGAAAAAGGATTCTATTATAACGGAAGACGACTTATCTGATGCTGAGAAGAGAATGCAAAACCTGACCGACGAGTATTGCAAGAAAATTGATGTCATTGCGAAAGATAAAGAAAAAGAAATTCTGGAGCTGTAAGTATGGTTAATCGTGAACCACTGTCCCGCAACGATATGATTTTACCCAAACATATTGGAATCATTATGGACGGAAACGGGCGATGGGCAAAGAAGAGAGGTCTTCCTAGACAAGCTGGACATGTTGCCGGTGCCAAGACTTTTCGCAAGATTGTAAAGCATTGTGAGAAACGCGGCGTGCAAGTTGTTACGGTTTATGCATTTTCCACGGAGAACTGGAAACGGCCTCAAGAAGAGGTTGATGCCATCATGAACCTGCTTCGTGATTACTTGAAGGAATCTTTGCTTGATTTTAAAAAAGAGAATATTCGAACCCGATTTATTGGTGATCGTTCCGCATTATCAGACGATATTCAAAAATTAATGGCAGAAGCTGAAAACTCGACTGCCGACAGAACAGGAATGGTGTTGAATATTGCTGTGAATTATGGTGGTAGGGATGAACTGGTTCATAGCATGAAATCTATTATTTCAAACGTTCAACTTGGTAAAATTAATGTTTCTGATATTGATGAGCAAATGATTTCCAGTCACTTGTATACGGAAGATTTACCGGATGTTGATTTGATTCTACGTCCCAGCGGAGAATATCGACTTTCCAATTTCTTGATTTGGCAGTCTGCTTATGCTGAATACATATTTATGGATGTACTTTGGCCCGATTTTTCCACAAAGGACTTAGACAATGCTCTGGATATTTTTGCAAAGCGCAATCGACGCTTTGGAGGTGTTTAAATGAGGACTCGGATTATTTCCGGAGTTATAGGAGCCGTTTTATTGTTAGCCGTATTGCTGCAACCGGTTCAGGTGATTGTTGATATTTGTTTTTCAATCTTATGTTGTTTGGCAATTTACGAACTGCTCCATGAAACAAAAATTTGTAAATCTACTCCTATACTGATTGTATCCGAATTGTTTTCGGCATCCGTTCCTTTTTGGCATTTCTTTTCCATAAATGCAGTATGTGCCGTTGTATTTTTCTATTTAACCTGTGTGGGTATATTGCATGTGGTATTTCACGATAATCAGTCTATAGTTGTATCTTTATTTAGTGCACTTATTTCGATACTTGTCTCTATAGCTTTATCAGCTGTTGCGTTTGTACGTTCTCGAGAAAATCACGGGTTGTTTTTGACAATTTGGCTTCTTCTAATTCCGTGGATGAGCGATACGGGTGCTTACTTTGTTGGTGTTTGTTTAGGAAGGCATAAATTATGTCCGGTTATTAGTCCAAAGAAAACGATTGAGGGCCTTGTGGGAGGTCTTTTAACGTCAGTGGTTATTTGTTCAGTAATTACCATCTTGTACAATTCGCTTTGGTCTAAATCCGGATCGTTAAATGTTTGGCTTGTTGCTGTTGTTACGCTTTTGGGAGCGGTTTTGTCTGTTTTCGGGGATTTAACAGCATCTCTTATTAAAAGAGAGTGCAACATTAAAGATTTTGGTAAAATAATGCCTGGCCATGGGGGTATTATGGATCGGTTTGATAGTTTAATGTATACAGCGCCGTTGGTTTTGCTGGCATTGTCAATTTTGCCGATATGCTAATATGATTTTATAAAATACACCGTCTAATCGACGGTGTATTTTTAGGAAGGGATAGTATGATTAAAAAGATTATTATTCTAGGTTCAACCGGTTCCATTGGGACACAGGCTTTAGATGTGGCTGATCATTTGGGAATTTCTGTTGTTGGATTGTCTTGTGGGAGTCAAATTGATTTATTTGAAAAACAAATTCGACAGTATAAACCTAAAATAGTTGCCGTTCAAAATCAAAAAGCGGCAAGTGATTTGCGTGTCCGTATTGCTGATATGCCGGTTCGTGTTTTATCTGGGACAGAGGGAATTTGCGAACTGGTTGCATTGGAGGATGCAGATCTTGTGCTGAATGCCATATCCGGAATTGCAGGATTGTTGCCTACTTTGTCAATTATACAAAATTCTCGTACTTTGGCGTTGGCTAATAAGGAAAGTCTTGTTACAGGGGGACAATTAGTTTTAGATGCTTTAAACCATAATAAGGTCCAAATGATTCCCGTAGATAGTGAACATTCCGCTATTTTTCAGTGTTTACAAGGTTCGACAGACAAGAAGGCAAAAAGTATTATTCTTACATGTTCCGGTGGCCCGTTTTTTGGAAAATCAAACGATGAGTTAGCACGAATTCAACCTGCCGACGCCCTTAAACACCCCAACTGGAATATGGGGGCTAAAATTACAATTGATTCAGCTACGATGTTCAACAAAGGGCTGGAACTTATTGAAGCTTATTGGTTGTTTGGAGTGAATCCGGATGATATTGAAGTCGTAATTCATAGGGAAAGTGTTGTTCATTCGTTGGTTGAATTCTATGATGGATCTGTAATTGGTCAGTTAGGTGTTCCTGACATGAGATTGCCAATACAATATGCAATTACATTCCCGGAAAGAGTGGAATCTTCTGTAAAGCACTTATCCTTGACAGATTATCAATCGTTGACGTTTTATAAACCGGATAATGATTCATTCCCGGGAATTGAATTGTGTAGAGATTTGATTAAAAAGGGTGGCATTTTGCCGACGGTTATGAACGGCGCCAATGAGCAAGCAGTATCACTGTTTTTACAAGGAAAGATTCGTTTTACAGACATCGCTCGTCTTATTCATTCTGTTGTGTATGATTATTCTTGGGGAAAGGAATATTCCCTTGATGCAATTCAAACGGCTGACAAAGAGAGTCGTCTGAGAGTTTTGGATTTAGTAAATTCTATTTGAATGTGAGAATTATAATGCATATTATTTGGACAGTTTTAGAAATACTGGCAGCCATTTTGGTTTTTGGATTAATCATTTTTGTTCATGAATTTGGTCATTTCATTGTTTCAAAATGGATGAAAGTTCGAGTGAATGAGTTTTCAATTGGCATGGGGCCGGCATTGTTTCAAAAAAAGAAGGGTGAAACAATGTATTCTATTCGTTTGTTACCTTTAGGCGGGTACTGTGCTTTGGAAGGGGAAACCGGAGAGGGCGAGGATCCAGAAGCTTTTTTTAAGCAACCGATTTGGCGACGTTTTCTTGTTTTAATTGCCGGTGTTTTTATGAATTTTTTATTAGGCTTTCTCCTTGTTTTAATTGCACTTTCTGTATGTGTGAAACCAGAAGACGGGGAAAAGGTTGCCTCTTATTCCAGCACCAGACTTTCTTCTATTTCAGAGAGTTCTCCTGCTTTTCAGAGTGGTCTTCGTAAAGGCGACCGCATCTTAAAAATCAATAAGAAAACAGTTATGACAGATTTGGATATCGTTATGCTGATGCAAAGCGACGAAGATGGTTGTTTTGACATTTTAGTATCGCGTGAAGTTGATGGTAAACAGAAACATGTTCAATTAACCGCCGTTCAATTTGAAGTAAAGAAAGGAGATGACGGGGAACAGTATTTATCTTATGATTTTACTGTTTATCCGATTCGCAAAACTGTCTCTACAACCCTTCTTCAGTCCGTTAAAATGGAGTATTCCTATACGGTAATGGTTTGGAGAAGTTTGGTAAGCATTGTTTCAGGCGAGTATGGAATTAATGATTTGTCAGGTCCAGTTGGTACAACCGGGTATATTGCCGATGCAGTCGATGGGGCCGTTCAAAGTGCAGTGACAGAGAAGTCGCTTGATGGCTTATATGCACTTTTAATGATTGTTGTGTTAATAACTGTAAATGTTGGCCTCTTTAATATTCTTCCGTTACCTGCGCTGGATGGTGGACGTGTTTTGTTTTTGCTCATTGAGTTAATCATTCGAAAACCCGTACCTTCTAAATATGAAAATTTAGTACACACAATAGGTTTCTTGTTACTTTTACTCCTAATGCTTGTGGTGACATATAACGATATTATTCGTTTGTTTCATTGATGATATAAGGCGGCTTGGTAGTTGTCACAGCCGCCTTTGTTGTATATTCGGCCAAAAGTAAAAATTAAAATTAATCAGGTGTTGACACACAATAGGTTTAGTGATAAACTATCCCAAAATGCAGTGACCGAAAAGAAGTAGGGTTTCTAAAATCCTTTCAGAGAGCTACTGGTTGGTGAAAAGTAGTAAGGAAATGAAACTTGAATACATTTCGTTAGCAGCACACCGAACGTGAATAACAAGTAAGCTGTGCCGGGTACGCCCGTTAAAGCGTTAGGGTATCGTTTTTACTGTACCCAAAGAGGCCGTTTGTTGTAAGACAACGGTAAATTGAGGTGGTACCACGGGAATTCCCGTCCTCTGTTTTTTAGAAACAGGAGGACGGTTTTTTTATTGTCTTCCTACTACAAAAAGGAGAAAAGAAAATGGTTATTACGGATTTGTTGGAAAAAAATGCCCGTTTGTATGGCTCTGAGGTTAGTCTTGTAGAAATTAACCCAACTGAGCAACATGATTCGGCGCGAACCTGGCGTGAATTTAACTTAATTGAGTCAGGATCTGACCAGCCTTATCGCCGAGAAATGACATGGAAGGAATTTGACATTCGTGCGAATCGGTTTGCCAACTTATTATTGACCCGCCATATCAAAAGAGGCGACAAAGTCGGAATTTTGATGATGAATTGTCTTGAATGGCTTCCGGTGTATTTTGGTGCTTTAAAAGCCGGCGCTATTGCTGTTCCGCTAAATTTCCGATATGCTGCAGATGAAATTGATTACTGTGTGGATTTGGCGGATATTTCCGTTTTGGTTTTTGGACCTGAATTTATCGACCGTGTTTCCTCTGTTTTGCCGAATCTTAACAAAAATGTTAACCAGTATTTCTTTGTAGGGAAAAACACACCGGACTTTGCGGAAAATATTGACGAAATTATTCCGTTTTGTTCTTCGCAGCATCCACCCATTGAATTGACAGAAGATGATGACGCTGCCATTTACTTTTCTTCCGGTACTACGGGGTTCCCGAAAGCTATCCTTCATAAACATCGTTCTTTGATCAATTCCTGCCGTACAGAGCAGGCCCATCATGGACAAACGCGTGAGGATGTATTTCTTTGTATTCCGCCTTTGTATCATACGGGTGCAAAGATGCACTGGTTCGGCAGTTTGCTTTCCGGTAGTCGCGCAGTTCTTTTGCGTGGTGTTAAGCCCGAATGGATTCTTAGAGCGGTCAGCGATGAAAAAGCGACAATTGTTTGGTTGCTTGTTCCGTGGGCTCAGGATATTCTTGACGCGATTGACAGCGGGAAAGTGGACCTTTCTCAGTATAGACTTGACCAATGGAGATTGATGCATATTGGTGCTCAGCCGGTTCCACCGAGTTTGATTCGTCGTTGGAAGGAAAAGTTCCCCAAGCATCAGTATGACACTAACTACGGTCTTTCCGAATCGATTGGACCTGGTTGTGTTCATCTTGGGGTTGAAAATGAGCACAAGGTTGGTGCCATTGGTAAGGCCGGATATCTTTGGGAAACAAAAATTATAGACGAAAATGGCAATCCCGTGAAACAGGGTGAAGTTGGTGAACTCGCGGTTAAGGGCCCCGGTGTGATGACCTGTTACTACAAAAACAAGGAAGCTTCCGATGAGATTCTTCACGACGGTTGGTTATATACCGGAGACATGGCCAAAGAAGATGAGGATGGCTTTATTTACCTTGTTGACCGTAAAAAAGATGTCATTATTTCCGGCGGTGAAAACTTGTACCCAGTTCAAATAGAGGATTATTTACGTAATAACATGAAAATTAAGGATGTGGCTGTTATTGGTTTGCCGGATTCCAGATTGGGCGAAATTGCTGCAGCCATTATCGAATTAAAAGAGGGCGAAAACGCTACGGAAGACGAAATCAATCTTTTCTGTGCCGATTTACCTCGGTATAAACGTCCTCGTAAAATTATTTTTGCGGATATTCCACGTAACCCAACCGGAAAAATTGAAAAGCCGGTTCTAAGAAAACGTTATGGTGGCGATATGTTGGTTGATGCCCAGAATAAAGGGTGAGTTAGGAGGGGCTTGAAATGAGTTCAACATTAATTATTACATTGTTTTTGGTTGTCTTTTTTTCCTTGATGATTGGAATCGGAGTGTACTGCCGTCGTGCTGCAACGGATGTTAATGGTTTTGTTTTAGGAGGCCGAAATGTGGGCCCATGGTTAACAGCTTTTGCATTCGGTACCTCGTACTTTTCTGCTGTTATTTTTGTAGGTTATGCAGGTCAATTTGGTTGGAACTTTGGTCTTGCTTCTACCTGGATTGGTCTTGGTAATGCTTTTATCGGATCTTTACTTGCATGGAGTATTCTTGGACGTCGGACTCGTATTATGACTCAGCACCTTGAGTGTAAAACAATGCCGGACTTTTTTGGATCTAGATTTGAATCTAAAAATCTTAAAATTGTCGCTTCAGCGATTACATTTCTCTTTTTAATCCCGTATACAGCTTCTTTATATAATGGCTTATCTCGTTTGTTCTCTATGGCATACAAAGGGGTAGACTATTCTGTTTGCGTTATTATTATGGCTGTTTTAACCGGTGTTTATGTCCTGTTTGGCGGCTATATGGCAACGGCCATCAATGACTTTATTCAAGGCATTATTATGCTTATCGGTATCGTTGCTGTTATTGGCGCGGTGCTGATGGATAACGGTGGATTGACTGCTGCCGTTACCGAGCTCGCCACCGGAGAAAATGGTGGCTGGGAATATGCCTCTTTCTTTGGTGCAAATCCGCTGTTTTTGCTGTTTGTTGTTTTACTGACTTCTCTTGGGACTTGGGGTCTTCCTCAAATGGTTGGTAAGTTTTATTCCATCACCAATGAAGATGCCATCAAAAAGGGAACAGTTATTTCAACCTTGTTTGCTGTGGTTGTAGCAGGTGGCTGCTATTTTCTTGGTGGCTTCGGTCGCCTGTACAGCGTTGATGTTGAAAAAGAGGGCTTTGATGCAGTTATTCCGACAATGCTTTCAACTTTGTCTCCGGTTTTGATTGGAATTGTAATTGTTTTGGTTTTGTCCGCTTCTATGTCTACACTTTCTTCTCTTGTTTTAACAAGTGGTTCGACTTTAACTCTTGATTTTATTGCACCTTTGAGAAAAAATAAAATGAGCGAAAAAGGAAAAATGATTTTCATTCGTTGCTTCATTGTTTTCTTTATTGTTGTTTCTGCATTCATTGCTATTATGCAATATAAGTCCAAAAACCTGTTAATCGCTCAAATGATGGGTGTTTCTTGGGGCGCTTTGGCCGGTGCGTTTTTAGCCCCGTTTTTATATGGTTTATATTGGAAGGGCGTGACAAAAGCCTCGGTTGTTTGTTCATTTATCTTTGGTGTTGGTTTAGAAATTGTTCAGTTGTTGATTTCCGTTGGTGTGTTTTCAGTGGAAAGCGTTCCGGTTCTTGCATTTGTATTCAAGAATTCACTGTATTCCGGTGTCTTTGCAATGGTCGGTGGTTTGATTTTAGTTCCAGTTGTTAGTTTGTTTACTAAAACGACAAAGCCGAAACAGGTTGACGATATGTTTAAATGCTATGATACAACTAAAGTTGTTGAAATTACGGATTCTTTAGGCGAATAAACATACAAAATCTTATTAAATGTGATATAATAAAAATTGAATTTCAGATATTTAAAGGAAGGATTACCTATGAAAGAGCTTTTAATCGGAAATGCAGCGATTGCTCGCGGTTTATATGAGGCTGGATGTAACGTTGTTTCCAGTTATCCCGGTACTCCCAGCACAGAAATTACAGAATTTGCTGCGACATATGACGACATTTATTGTGAATGGGCTCCGAATGAAAAGGTTGCCATGGAAGTTGCATTTGGCGCATCTCTTGGAGGCGCCAGATCTGCTTGTGCTATGAAGCATGTTGGACTGAATGTTGCAGCAGATCCGTTGTTTACACTTTCTTATACAGGCGTAAACGGTGGATTGGTTGTATTTGTTGCCGATGATCCCGGTATGCATTCTTCTCAGAATGAGCAGGATTCGCGTAATCATGCTTATTCGGCAAAAGTTCCGATGCTAGAGCCCGCTGATTCTTCTGAGGCTCTGAATTATACAAAAATTGCGTTTGAACTTTCAGAAAAATTTGATACACCTGTTATGATTCGAATGTGCACTCGTATTGCTCATTCTCAAAGTCTTGTAGAGTTATCCGAGCGGAAAGATGTTGCTTTAAAGGAATATGTTAAAAATCCCGAGAAATATATTATGATGCCAGCCATGGCAAAGAAGCGCCATCCGATTGTTGAGGAAAGAACGAAAGCCTTGACAGTTTTTTCTGAAACCACCGAATTGAATCGAATCGAAATGGGTGGGACAGAAATCGGCATTATTACCTCCGGAACCAGCTATCAATATGTGAAAGAAGTTCTTGGTGATTCCGTCAGTGTTTATAAACTGGGAATGGTTAACCCGCTTCCGGTTGAAAGTTTAAAAACTTTTGCCGAAAAAGTGGATCGGTTAATTGTTATTGAAGAGCTGGATCCGTTTATTGAAACTCATTGTAAAGCGATTGGGCTTGCCGTTGAGGGCAAGAGCTTGTTTTCTATGATTGGAGAATTTTCTCAGACGGACATTAAAAAAGTATTTGATAAGTTTGATGGTGTCCCATACAAATTGGATGAGCCTGTGCCCGTACGTCCGCCGATGATGTGTGCCGGTTGCCCGCATAGAGGATTATATTACACACTTGCTAAAAACAAGGTGACGGTTATTGGTGATATCGGGTGTTATACACTTGGAGCACAAAAACCGCTTAACGCGTTAGATTCGACCTTGTGTATGGGTGCATCGGTGTCTGGTGTTCATGGATTTAATAAAGCTTGTCATCAAGAAAATAAAACAGTCGCTGTTATCGGTGACTCAACCTTTATGCATTCAGGTATGACCGGACTTGTAAATATTGCTTACAATGATTCCGCATCAACAGTTATTATTCTCGACAACTCAATTACCGGTATGACTGGTCATCAACAAAATCCGACCACAGGATACAATATCAAAGGTGATGTTGCAGCTAAAGTGGATTTGGAAGAATTGTGCCATGCCATTGGCATAAAACGTGTTCGTGTTGTTGATCCATATGATTTGGCCGAATGTGATAAAGTGCTTAAAGAAGAACTTGCTGTAAATGAACCTTCCGTTATTATTTCCAGACGTCCTTGCGTATTGCTGAAATATGTTAAAGTCAAGGCTCCCGTCGTTGTAAAAGAAGAAGCCTGTGTAGGCTGTAAAAGCTGTATGAAGTTTGGATGTCCTGCTATTAGAATTCATAACGGAAAAGCTTCTATTGATACAACACTTTGTGTTGGTTGTGGTGTTTGCACACAATTATGTAAGCTGAATGCCATTGAGGAGGTGCAATCATGAAAACAGTAAATGTGATGATTGTCGGTGTTGGCGGACAGGGGTCTTTGCTTGCCAGTAAACTGCTCGGTCGTTTGTTAACTGAGGAAGGATATGATGTAAAAGTTTCCGAAGTACATGGTATGAGCCAGCGTGGAGGCTCAGTCGTGACGTATGTTCGTTTCGGAGATAAGGTGTATTCTCCGGTTATTTCCGAGGGAGAAGCGGATTATATCGTTTCTTTTGAAAAACTGGAAGGTGCACGCTATATTTCCTGCTTGCGGGAAGGTGGTACAATTGTTGTCAACACGCAACAAATTGACCCGATGCCGGTGATTATCGGCGCTCAGGATTATCCGGAGGATATTTTGGATGTTGTCGGGGCAAAAGGAATTCATGTTGATGCTATGGATGCTCTTTCTTTGGCAGAACAGGCGGGATCTAGCAAGGCTGTGAATATTGTTCTTATGGGACGTTTGGCAAAATATTTCGACATTGATTACAGTAAATGGATTGCCGCAATAGAGAGTATTGTTAAACCCAAGTTTGTTGAAATGAATAAAAAGGCATTTGAGCTTGGATATAATGCCTGATGGAGGATTTCAAATGGAACGTTATTGGGACCGGGAGATGGAAACAGCTTCCCGTGAAAAATTAGACCAAATACAAAGCGAACGGTTGGTTGCTCTTGTAAAACGTGTTTATGAAAAAGTTCCGCTGTATAGAGAAAGAATGAATCAAAAGGGTGTTACACCTTCTGATATAAAATCTATAGCAGACTTATATAAACTTCCATTGATGAGTAAACAAGATTTACGAGATACATATCCGTATGGTTTGTTTGCTGTTCCGTTATCTGATGTCGTACGGTTGCATGCATCAAGTGGAACTACAGGAAAACAAATTGTTGTCGGATATACAAAAAAAGACTTGGAGACGTGGTCCGACATTTGTGCTCGTCTTATGACGTCTGCCGGTGCAACTGACAATGATATAGTTCAGATTTCATATGGATATGGTCTTTTTACAGGAGGATTTGGTGTTCACGGTGGCGCTGAACGTGTTGGTGCTACAGTTGTTCCGATTTCTTCTGGAAATACTGATCGACAAATCGCACTGATTCAAGATTTTGGATCAACCATTCTTTGTTGTACACCTTCTTATGCAATGTATATTGCAGAATCAATGGAACAGCAAGGCATCGATATGAGCTCAATTAAGCTGAAATCTGGTATATTCGGAGCTGAACCTTGGACTGAAGAAATGCGTTCATCCATTGAAGAGAAACTTCATATTAATGCATTTGATGTATACGGTCTAACCGAGATTATGGGGCCAGGTGTGGCATATGGTTGTTCTGCAAAGAACGGTTTGCATGTGAATGAAGATCATTTTATTGTTGAAGCAATTGATCCTGTGACGGAAGAACCGGTTCCTGATGGAGAACAGGGTGAACTTGTTTTCACATGTTTGACTAAGGAAGCATTTCCTCTTGTTCGTTTTCGCACCAGAGATATTGCAACTTTAAACCACGAAAAATGTTCTTGTGGTCGTACTTTTGTGCGGATGTCTAAACCTATGGGTCGAACGGACGATATGCTTATTATTCGAGGCGTAAATGTATTCCCGTCTCAAATTGAAACGGTATTGTTAAAAATGGGATATTCTCCCAATTATCAGATAATTGTTGACCGTGTAAATCATACTGATACATTTGATGTACATGTAGAAATGTCTGAGTCTATGTTTTCTGATACAATTTCCGGTATTGCAAGTTTAGAACGTAATTTGGCAAGTGAACTTCGCTCGACTTTGGGTATCGGTGCGAAAGTCGTTCTTGTGGCACCCGGCTCAATTGAGCGGTCTGAAGGAAAAGCAGTTCGCGTAATTGACAAACGAAAGGGGAAAGCATAATGATTAACCAGTTGTCAGTTTTTATTCAAAATAGTTCCGGGCGTTTGGCAGCAGTTACAAAGATCCTAGCGGATGCAAATGTTAATATTCGTGCTTTATCTGTTGCAGATTCCACGGATTTTGGGATTCTTCGTTTGATTGTATCAAACTTAGATGATGCTACAGATGCATTAAAAGCTAATAATCGGATTTTTGATATAACCCCGGTTATAGGTGTGTCTATTGCCGATACACCAGGTGGACTTGCCAAAATAGCACAATTGATGGCAGACAACAATGTAGATATTGAATATTTTTATGCATTTGTTTCTCATGCAAAAGATGGAGCGTATTTGGTTTTGCGTGTACAACAGCCAGAAACAGCTGTTAGTATTTTAGAGCAAAATGGATTTACACTCCTTTGTGAAGAAGACATAAAAACATTATAAAAAATAGTCCTTGTCAAGTGACAAGGACTATTTTTATATCTATCAATAAACTGTAAGAGTAAATGTATAGTGACTTTTTTCACCGGCGGGAAGAATTTCAATTCCAATTTTATTCTCAAATGTATCATCTTCACCCATTCGTGTGCCCATTCCTGTCCAGGGCTCAAGGCAAACAAAGGGACTGTCTTCTACGGGAGACCAAACAGCAACAAAGGGGAAGGTCTCGAAATCCATATCCACGCCGTGTCCGGTTTGCGGACAATACAAACGAATAATGCGTGATTCTAAATCATCAAAAATCATAGCATCGCCACGGAATAAAATATGATTCAAACGAATTCTTTTGGAATTTGTGAGAATTCGATTTCGGATTTTTTCATTTATCATACAAGTTTGCATGTCAACAAGTGGGCAAGATAAAGTTTCGGCTTTTTCAAATTCTAAAACATAATTTTCAAAGACATCATCGTCAGCATCTGTTAAAGGAACATGAAATCCCGGATGGCCACCAATACAAAACGGCATGTTGATTTCTCCGGTATTGACTACTTCATAGGATACTTTTAAAGAGTAATTATTTAGCTCATATTTTATATATAATTCAAATTCATACGGATAGACTGCCAATGTTTCAGGAGTGGATTTTAAACAATATATGGCATGCTCATCGTCAGCGGAAACGAGGTCTAATTCACTGTTTCGAACAAATCCATGTTTGGGTGTCAAGATTGGTCCATTTGCAGATTCTGCTTTTCCTTCTCTTAAGGCTCCGACAATGGGGAAAAGATTGGGTGCATGTCCCTTCCAATATTGTGGATTACCATCCCATAAATACTGTATTCCTTTTGCTTCAATGGATTGAATTTCGGCACCCAGGGAAGAAATGGTAACGGTGGTTTTGTCGTTATTTAATGTAGTCAGCATGATTAGAACTCCTTGCAATTATATATACTTTGTTAATTACTGGCGTAATTTAAGCCACAAATCTGCTTGTAGTTTGTTGATTTTATTGTCTAAAGGAAGAAACATTTCTGTTTTTTTCATGATTTCTTCTGCTGGATAGAAATAAGGATTTTCGCCAACAGCAGGATCAAGAATTTTCCGTGCTTCAACATGTGGTGTGGAGTAGCCAATGTATTCAGCGTTTGCTTTAGCTACCTCGGTTCGACAAAGGAAGTTAATATATGCTTCTGCCTCGTTCGGATGTTTACTGTCCTTCAAGACGGCCATGGCATCTACAAAAAAGTTTGTGCCTGACTCCGGAATATAGAACTTGATGGCTTCGTTGCCACCATCACCGTATATCATGATATTGCAGTCACCCGCATAGTAGGGGGCAATCCATGCCTCTTCGTTAATCATTAAATCATAAACGGTATCGTTAACATACTGTTGCAGTAATGGCTTTTGTTTTTCTAGCAATTCGTAGGCTTCATTCCATTCTGTTTCGTTGGTAGTGTTGAGCGAGTATCCGAGTTTTTGAAGGGCAATTGCAAAAGTATCTCGCGGATTGTCAAACATAAGGATTTTACCTTTATACTTTTCATTCCATAAGATATCCCAGTTTTGATGGATATCTTCTTCTGAAACATAGTTGGAGTTGTAAAAAATACCAACAGTACCCCAGGTGTACGGAACAGTATATTCATTTTTAGAATCATAGGGAAGATTCTTGTATTCTTCACCAATGTATTTGTAGTTGGGAATGTTGTCAAAGTTTAATTTTCGAAGCATTCCTTCGTTAATCATTTTGCCGAGCATATAGTCAGAAGGAAAAACAACATCATACTCTGCTGCTCCCGAACTTAGTAACGTGTACATGGTTTCATTATTCTCAAAGGTTTTATAATTGACCTCGATTCCGGTGAGATATGTAAATGCCTCATTAACATTCAGCATCTCATCGTCAATATATTCACCCCAGTTGTAAACATTAAGGGTAACGCCTGTCGGCTCTGCTTTTGGTTCTGTGGTGTAGTCCCATACATCTTGACTATCGGTTGTTGTATTGTCGCTACAAGCAGCAAGTGAAAATGCCATAATTAAACATAGAAAAAGTGAAATGAATTTTTTCATTCTGTAACCACCTTTTTATTGATATCACGAACTTGTCGTATGTTGATAAGAATTAATAGCACCAAAATGGTTCCAAAAATCAATGTGGATAATGCGTTGATTTCGGGTGTGATTGGTTTCTTTACCATGTTGTAAATGAGTACTGAAAGGGTTTGTGCGGAAGACCCTGAGTTAAAGTAACTGATAACAAAATCGTCTAGAGACATCGTAAATGCCATTAATGCTCCCGTTAAAACACCCGACGTGATTTCTGGAAGAACTACTTTAAAAAATGCTCTAAGCGGAGGACATCCCAAATCAAGAGCGGCTTCGTATAGATTTGGGTCTAACTGTCGAAGTTTTGGCATTACTTGTAAAATTACATAGGGAATACAAAAAGTAATGTGTGCGATTAATAGTGTGATAAAACCGGGTTGTAAAACATGGATGGAACGGTAAATAAATACAAATAACAACATTAGGGAAATACCGGTGACGATTTCCGGGTTTACCATTGGAATGTTGTTAACGGCCAGAAATGTTTTTCTAAGTTTTCCGTTCATCGCATAGATGCCTAAGGCGGATAAAACGCCTATGATAGTGGCTATTAAGGCTGATAGCAAAGCAATCTCCATCGTTACTTTTAACGCTTCGAGAATCTCTTTGTTTTCAAACAAATTGCTATACCATCTAAGTGAAAACCCGGTCCATTTTGATTGTGATTTTGCTTTATTAAATGAGAATACTATAAGGACCAAAATCGGAGCATATAAAAATGCAAATACTATGGCGTTATAGATTTTAGAGAGAATTTTCATGCCATCATTCCCTCCATTTCGTCATCTCTATCAAAGACGCTCATTACAGCCATACATATAAGCATCAATACCATAAGAACCAAAGATAGAACGGCGCCTACATTAAAGTCAGGAGCGGTACCTTTATACAGTGTTTCAATAGATTTTCCTATCATCATCGGGATTTGTGCCGATCCGAGCAAATCGGAGACGACAAAGGTACTGACAGATGGAACAAAGACCATCGTTATCCCGGCTGTAATACCTGGCACGGATAACGGTAGAACGACCCTTAAAAAGACCTGGAAAGCATTGGCGCCTAAGTCTTGAGCAGCTTCCAAAACATGATTGTCAATTTTTGTCATAACAGAATACAAGGGAAGAACCATAAACGGTAAAAAATCAAAAACCATTCCCAACACTATTGCAAAAGTAGTTCCCATTAAATGCTGTTTTGGCAAGTGAATCAATGATAAAAGATTGTTTAGTATACCGTTTCCCATTAGGATGTTTTTGAGTGCTGTAATTCTGAGTAGAGAATTCATCCACATGGGAAGCATAACAAGCATTATTAGTGTTCTTTGTGCGCCTTTACTTCGTCTTGAAATTGAAAAAGCAAGTGGATAAGCCAGTAAAAGACAAAGTATAGTGGATAATGCACCTACATAAAGAGAATACCAAAAACTGACCGTGTAATCGGCAATTTTCGGTAAGTTTGTAAGAGTAAACGACCCGTTTTCGTCGGTGAGGGCAAACCATAGAACCATACCTAACGGAACGACAGTGAATAAGAGCATCCACACACCAAACGGCGTCGCCAGACGCTTTTTATTCATAACTTTCGGCCTCCTTGGTTTCTTCTACAAGGTCAATATCAGGATCAGCCATTTCGTCAAACTCTTCAGAGTAGGAACTATAATCGCCAAATAGTCCGGAATACTCGGATTTTTTCATGATGTGAATATCTTCAGGATTCAAGACAATGCCAATTACGGTGTTCGGGGCATAATAGTCCGTTGTTTGGATTAACCATTTAAATCCTTTGAAATCAACAATCGTCTCATAGTGGACGCCCTTAAAGGTTACAGATGTGACGGTTCCTTTTAACATGCCGTTCTCAGGTTTGACAATATCAACATCTTCCGGTCGAATTACAACATCTACAGGTTCGTTAATTTCAAATCCTTTGTCAACACATTTGAATTGCCTGCCGAAGAATTCTACACAATAGTCATTGCGCATAATACCGTCTAAAATATTGCTTTCGCCAATAAAATCTGCAACAAAAGCATTAACCGGTTCATTATAGATGTCAAGGGGAGAGCCGATTTGTTGAATCTTACCGTTATCCATAACAACAACGGTGTCTGACATTGAGAGAGCTTCTTCTTGGTCGTGAGTGACATATATGAAGGTGATTCCCAATGCTTTTTGCATATTTTTCAGCTCATTTTGCATATCTTTGCGAAGCTTAAGGTCCAAAGCGGCAAGAGGTTCGTCAAGTAACAGTACTTTGGGACGATTTGCTAATGCTCTGGCAATGGCTACGCGCTGTTGCTGTCCACCGGATAAATGGGAGATGTCTCGTTTTTCAAAACCTTTCAAATTAACGAGCGAGAGCATCTCTGAAACCGTAGACTCGATTTCTGCTTTTGATTTTTTTTGCACACGAAGTCCAAATGCAACGTTTTCATATACATTTAAATGAGGAAATAGGGCATAGCGTTGGAAAATTGTATTTGCTTGCCGCTTGTACGGCGGAAGATCGGCAACATTTTTATCACCAAAAAAAACATCGCCGCTATCAGGTTTGACGAAACCGCCGATAATACGAAGTGTTGTTGTTTTGCCGCAGCCGGAAGGGCCTAGCAATGTGACAAACTCTCCATCGGATATACTGAGATTGAAATCTTTCAGTACTTGATCTCCATCGAAAGATAGTGCGATGTTTTTTAATTTGATTATTTCTTTTTTCATGCGAATGCATCCCCCTTTGCGGATACGCCAAATCGGCGTGAAAGTTTCCCGTGGACAAGAGTATCATCGGACAAGAAACCGCGACTGATTGGTTCACGCTGTCCGCAAAGGGCTTTACACAATCCTAAAATTAAGACTGCGGCGCTTCCTTTACAATCGCTTTTTGGTTCTATATAGATGCATGCGTACTGTTCCAATATGTACACAATAAAATAAATATATATATAGTATAAGAAATTGTCAATAGATTGTATGAAAATATTTAAAATAAGCTTTTATAATCTATTTATTGTGTTGATTAATGAACGATATCAAGCAAAAGCGGAAGTAGATTATCTGCTTTATCGGCAATTTGTATACCTGATAGAAAAATTTCTTCGGCGTGTTTTAATTTTGTTTCGTTATTTGTGTATAAAGTTGCTAAAACATCGCCGTTACTTATTTTGGATCCCGGTTTGACGTGCAGGTAAATGCCAGCTTCAAAGTCAATCGTATCCGTAATAACTTTTCTCCCGGCACCAAGTTCCATGGCAGCTAAGCCAATCTTTTCCGCCTGCATTTTGCGGATAAATCCTGTCGTGTTTGCAGTGACATCATAACGGATTTTTGCTTCTTCTTTTTTGTTGAATTCTATTAGATTTCCGCCTTGGCTGGAAATGAACGTTTCAAATCTGTTATATGCTTTTCCATTTTTCAGAATTTTACATATTTCAGATTCCCAATAATCGGTGCTGTTACCAAGAGACATTGCCAACATATGGGATGCCAGTGTGATACAAATAGAACGTAGATCATCAGGACCTCGGTTTTGAAGAACTTCAATGACTTCCTTTATTTCCAAGCTGTTTCCTATAGCACATCCTAAAGGATAATTCATATTGGTTAAAAGAGCTCTGACTGATTTTCCGCAAGCTGTTCCAATGTCAACCATGCAACGCGCCAAATCTTTTGCATCTTCAATGGTTTTCATAAATGCGCCGTCGCCAACTTTCACATCGAGTAGTATGGATTCGTTTCCAGCTGCAAGTTTTTTGCTCATAATACTGGACGCGATAAGCGGAATACTAGGAACAGTCGCAGTGATGTCACGTAGTGCATAAAGCTTTTTATCTGCTGGGGCTAGATTTTCAGTTTGTCCTACAACGGCAACTCCGATATTTTTTACTTGTTTAATAAAGTCTTCATTAGAAATTCTTGTTTTAAATCCGGGGATGGATTCAAGTTTGTCAATTGTTCCTCCAGTATGCCCTAGGCCTCTACCGGACATTTTAGCAACTTTGGCTCCGAGTTCTGCAACGATAGGAGCAATAATAAGTGTTGTTTTATCACCGACTCCACCGGTGCTGTGTTTGTCAACAGTGTGCTCAAAAGTTTCGGAAAGATTTAAACAATTTCCGGAATGGGTCATATATTTGGTTAAGAGTACGGTTTCCTCTTTATTCATTCCGTTTAAAACAATTGCCATCAGCAGGGCGGAAATTTGATAGTCAGGTATAGAACCATCGGTAACGCCTTTTACAAAATAGGCAATCTCATCTTCGCTTAATACCTCGTGGTCACGTTTTTTAGACAATATTTCAAGCATATTCATAACTCTGAATCCTCTCTCAAAGATTATCGGGACCAAATGCAAACGGAAAAAGTTCATCCAAATTGATTTCTAAAATTCCTCCAAAATCATCAAACATAATGATTTGAAAATTTGATTTACAGAATTCTCGCATTACCTGTCTGCAAATGCCACAGGGGGGACAAGAATGTTTGTAGTCTTCACCTTTTCCTCCGACAATGGCAATAGATATGAAATTCGTACAACCTTCACCGATTGCTTTGAAAAATGCATTGCGTTCTGCACAACTTGTTGCACCGAATGAACTGTTTTCAACATTAACTCCTGTATATACCTTCCCGTTTTCTGCTAGTAAAGCAGCTCCTACCTGAAAACCGGAATAGGGAGCGTAAGCATTATTTCTTGCATCTATTGCGATATTTATGAGATCTCTTGAAGTCATGATAAATCTACCTCTGTTAATAGGTTTTGATGGCTGTTTCCAAGGCCAGCGTAATCATTTCATTTAAACTTTCCTGACGTTCTTCTGAGGTCATAACCTGAGAAGCGTCAAACAACAAATCGGAAATTGTGACAATGGCTAGTGCTTTCTTTTGCAGCCTTGCAGCTGTCATATACAATCCTGCTGCTTCCATTTCAACAGCCATTACGCCCATTTTCTCCCAGCTAAGTGTAGAATTTGTATCGTCATAGAATGTATCGGATGAGAAAATATTACCAACGTGAGCGTTTAAATGGCTTTCATCGGCGATTTGTTTAGATGTGCATAGAAGAGAATAATCGGCAATTGGAGCAAACGATCCGGGAAGGGAATATTGAGACTCAAAATTTGAGTTTGTACATGCGCCCATTCCTATGACGATGTCTCGGAGTTTAAGGCCCTTGGAAATAGCTCCTGCGGTGCCGATGCGAATGATTTGTTCGACACCGAAGAATGAAAATAATTCATATGCGTATATTCCGATGGAAGGAATTCCCATGCCGCTAGCCATAACGGAAACGGGGATCCCTTTATACATTCCTGTATATCCCAAAATGCCACGTACACTGTTTACAAGTACCGGGTTTTCAAGAAAATTTTCTGCAATGTATTTTGCACGTAATGGATCACCCGGCATCAAAACAGTTTTAGCAAATCCGATTTCGTTCTCAAGTTTAATATGAGGGGTTTGTTTCATAGTGTTCACTCCTTTTTAAGTATTGTCTTTCATCATTTTAATAAGACGACTGGTGCCAAGGCGGGATGCTCCGAGATTGATAAATTCCTCAGCATCATCAAAAGATTGAATTCCTCCAGCAGCTTTAATCTTTACATGCGGTTCAACATGTTTGGCAAATAAAGCGATATCATCACGTGTGGCACCTTTAAATGAAAATCCGGTTGATGTTTTTATAAAGTCGGCGCCGGAGTTGGATACAATCCGACAGAGTTCAATTTTTTCGTCATCGTTCCATAGACATGTTTCAACAATTACTTTCAGGATATTATTTCCGCAAACATGTTTGATTTCGGAGATTTCTGATTGAATTTTTGTCCATGAGTGTTCGCTGCACCATCCGAGGTTGATAACCATATCTATTTCGCTTGCACCGTTAATCAGCGCATCTTCTGCTTCTTTAATTTTTGTTTTTGTTGTGTTATATCCGTTTGGAAAGCCAATAACAGTGCAAATAGGTATATGTTTGCCTGTGTATTTAGCAGCATCTCTTACAAAGGATGGGGCAATACAAACAGAGGCAGTTTTAAACAATATTGCATCATCACACAGAACTTTAATATCATTGAACGTTGCATTTGGACGTAGCAGTGTATGGTCCACACAGCTTAGAATCTGTTCCTTATTCACTTAAAATTATCTCCCTTTTGAAAATGCCCTTTAAGGGAGATCCTTAAAGGGCATTTTTTATTAAACACTAAATAATAGGTCTCCATATGTTGGAAATGGCCAGTATTTCTCGGCGGTTACTGCTTCCATTTCATCGGCAATATCACGTAGGGAAGACATGGTTTTCAATATGTAATCTCTGTAGAATACAGACAGCTCCCAAACGTCGTCAAGCTTCTGAGCTTTACAGGTGTATTCTCTTAGAGCCCGAATGGATTCATCCATATTGTTTAGACAATTCGTTAAATAATTTACTTTTTCAATTTCGGCGCTTGGTGTACAGTTGCAACCAATTTTACCTTGCTTGATTATTGTGGATGTGAGTTCTTTGATGTACGAACAGACAGCAGGGAAAATTTGCTTTTCGGACATTTCAAGCATGGTAAGAGCTTCTATGTTAAGTGTCTTAACATAATTATCTAAGAGAATTTCACAACGTGAATGAAGTTCTTCTTTTGAAAAGATATGATGTTTCTCAAAGAGTTCAACATTTTTGTTGTTTAACCAGTAGGGCAGGCAGTCAGGTGTTGTTTTTAAGTTTAATAGTTTTCGTTTAGTTGTGGCTTCCTCAACCCAGGCATCATCATATCCATTGCCGTTGAAGATAATTCGTTTGTGATTTTTATAAACGTCAACGATTAAGTCATGAAGAGTATTTTCAACATTATTGGATTTTTCCAGTTGATCGGCGAATTCTGATAAAACATCGGCAACAATCGTATTCAATACAATACCGGGGCCGGCAATAGATGCCGCAGATCCAAGCATTCTCAATTCAAACTTATTGCCGGTAAAAGCGAACGGTGAGGTGCGGTTTCGGTCGGTTGTATCTTTTGAAAAACGAGGTAAAGCGTGCACTCCGACCTTGATTTGCTCTTTCTTTTTGCCGAAATAGTCTGTCCCGTTTTCAATAGCTTCCAGGATGTTAGTTAGCTCGTCGCCAAGGAATATAGAGACTACGGAAGGCGGGGCTTCGTTTGCGCCTAAACGATGGTCGTTTCCTGCGCTTGCAACGGAGATGCGCAGTAAATCTTGATGAATATCAACAGCTTTTATAACAGCGCATAAAAAGAGAAGGAAAATAGCATTTTCCTGAGGGGTATCTCCGTCATCAAATAAATTAATTCCCGTATCAGTTTGTAAAGACCAGTTGACATGTTTGCCGCTTCCGTTGACACCTTTAAAGGGTTTTTCGTGGAGTAAACAAACAAGGCCGTGTTTTTCGGCAATTTTTTTCATCAGTTCCATCGTTAACTGATTGTGATCCGTAGCAATGTTGATAGTGTCGTACATGGGAGCCAGTTCATGCTGGGAAGGAGCAACTTCATTGTGTTCCGTTTTAGCCAAAACACCCAGTTTCCAGAGTTCGATATCTAGCTCATGCATAAAATCAGCCACACGTGACTTGAGAGAGCCATAATAATGATCGTCCAAATCTTGCCCTTTTGGGGGCTTAGTTCCGAATAATGTTCTTCCGGTGAAAACAAGATCTTTTCTGGATTTGTAAAGTTTTTCATCAACTAGAAAATATTCTTGTTCGGCTCCCACAGTGGGTCTAACAACATGAACGTCTTTGATTCCAATTGCATTTAAGACTCTTAAGGATTCGCGGTTGATTGTTTCCATAGAACGAAGAAGCGGAGTTTTCTTGTCTAATGCTTCACCGCTGAAAGTACAAAAGGCTGTGGGAATACACAATGTACGGTCTTTAATAAACGCGTATGATGTAGGGTCCCAAGCGGTATATCCACGAGCTTCAAACGTTGCACGAAGTCCTCCGGAGGGAAAACTGGAAGCATCTGATTCGCCTTTGATGAGTTCTTTTCCCGAAAAATCCATAATAACATTTCCGTCTTTTGTGGGAGAAATGAAACTGTCGTGTTTTTCGGCAGTAATACCGGTCATCGGTTGAAACCAGTGTGTAAAGTGTGTGGCTCCATGCTCTATAGCCCAATCTTTCATTGCACTGGCAATAACATTAGCAAGAGCAGGGTCAAGATACTTTCCGTTCTCCATTGTATTTTTTAATGCACAATAAGCATCGTGAGGGAGACGTTGCTGCATAGCAGTATCATTAAATACCATACTGCCAAAAATTTCCGGAATGTTTTCCATAACGTCATCCACCTTCCTTTTTGTTAAAAAATTCCATGTTAAAGTGTATGCAATTTGTTATGATTTGTCAATGTTTTAATAGGTTTTTATTAAATATTTTGTTTTACATATCGCGCTAAATAATATATAATTACTTTGAGTTATTCTGCTCAATTAAAGGAGTGAAAATTGTGAGAACATTTAAACGTGGCGTTCATCCTGCAGGTAATAAACATTATTCACAGGATGTTGCAATCCGAGAGATTCTTCCTGGAAAGGAAATGTTGTTTCCAGTTGCACAGCACATTGGTGCACCGTCAAATCCGATCGTTAATGTCGGAGACCGAGTTCTTAAAGGGCAAACTATCGCTGTTGGTTCTTCCTTTGTTTCTGCCGATATTTGCAGCTCTGTTTCTGGTACGGTAACCAAAATTTCTCCCAGTACCACACTTATGGGAGAAACAATGGATACGATTTTCATTGAAAATGATGAACAATATGAGACGATAGAATCTTTTGGAGTAGAAAGAGATTATACCAGTTTGTCAAATGAGCAAATTCTTGAATGCATCAAAAAAGCCGGTATTGTTGGTCTTGGAGGTGCAGGGTTCCCGACTCATGTTAAATTGGCTCCTAAAGATCCTGCAATCATTGACACATTTATCGTCAATGGGGCTGAGTGCGAACCATATTTAACATCTGACTATCGTTTGATGATTGAAAAGACGAATGAACTGTTTGCTGGTATTCAGATTGTTTTAAAATTGTTTCCCAATGCTAGTGGCGTTATAGCCATTGAAGATAACAAACCGGAAGCAATAAAGCTTTTGTCTGAAAAATGTTCCGACTTTTCCAATATACGTGTTGAAACTGTTAAAACAAAATACCCACAAGGTGGGGAACGTATGCTGATTCACGCTATTACCGGACGTGACATAAATCATTTTCAGCTTCCTGCCGATGCCAAATGCGTTGTGGATAATGTTGCCAGTGTTATTGCTGTATATGATGCTGTTTGCTTGCAAATGCCTTTGATAAAACGTGTGATGACTTTCACGGGCCCTGCCGTAAAAAACCCTTGCAATATTTTAGTTTCTATAGGCGATAACTACCAAAGACTTGTAAATGAAGTTGGTGGTTTTTCTTCGGAGCCGAAAAAGATTGTATCCGGTGGACCTATGATGGGAATGTCAATGTTTAGTTTGGATATTCCGATTATCAAGACGTCGGCTTCTGTACTTGCTTTTGTAGAAGATGATATGGAGAAATTCCCGACTACATCCTGTATACATTGCGGTAGATGTGCAAACGCATGTCCTGAAAATCTGATTCCGCAGCTACTCTACGATGCTATGAAAAAGCAAGACCTAGACCGCTTTGAAAAACTTTATGGAATGGAATGCATTGAATGCGGTTCTTGCAGTTATGTTTGTCCTGCAAAAATCCCGCTGACCCAAAGCTTTCAGTTTGGGCGCCGTAGTGTTGCGGCAAGAAATCGTGCTAAAAAGATGAGCGAGAAAAAGGATGGTGATAACAAATGAGTAATTTGCTACATGTTTCCACCTCACCACATATTCGTGTTCCCGAAACAACAACAACTATTATGCTGGACGTTCTCGTAGCATTAGTTCCAAGCGCAGTATTTGGTGTTTATATTTACGGTCTTTCCGCGTTGTGGATTATTTTGGTTTCTGTTTTTTCTTGCGTATTAACAGAGTATGTTTATGAAAAATTAATGAAACTTCCTGTAACGATTCAAGACTGCAGCGCCATTGTTACCGGTGTTTTGCTTGCTTTTTGTTTGCCTGCGTCAGTTCCGATTTGGCTTCCTGCAATCGGTGGTGTTTTTGCTATCCTGGTTGTAAAACAAGTTTTCGGAGGAATTGGTCAAAACTTTATGAACCCTGCTCTTGCGGCACGTTGTTTTTTGCTGATTTCGTTCGGCCAAAGGCTGACTCAATATCCGGCAGTACGTTTTGCTGATGTCGATATGGTTAGCCAAGCGACTCCTCTTGCCGATCTTAAAGCAACCGGCAGCTTTGATTTGTTAAATATGTTTCTCGGTGTTCATAAGGGATGTATTGGAGAAACATCGATTGTTTGCCTATTAGTTGGTGCCGTTTATTTACTTCTTCGCCGTATTATTTCGTGGCGGATTCCGTTTGTATATATTGGTTCAACATTATTGTTTATTGAGTTCTTCAGTCTTTGTAAAGGGGTTGGCTTCGTCGGTGCGGATGTGCTATTAGCTCATGTTTGTGGAGGCGGACTGGTTTTAGGCGCTTTCTTTATGGCGACCGATTATGTTACGAGTCCTATTACAAGTGGCGGTAAAATCATTTATGGACTATGTCTTGGATTCATGACTGCGGCATTCCGTATTGTTGGTAAATCAGCAGAAGGTGTTTCGTATGCCATTATTATCTGCAACCTTCTTGTTCCGCTTATTGAAAAAATAACAGTCCCGAAGGCTTTTGGCTTGAAGGGAGGCGACAAGAAATGAAAAGTAAAGGAATGATTCGAAATACAGTCATTTTGCTTGTGATTACTCTTGTTGCCGGATTGTTGCTTTCACTTGTGTATGAGATTACAAAAGATCCGATTGCGCAAGCGGAGGAAAACGCCAAAAAAGCTGCTTATGCAAAAGTGTTATCCGCTAAGGAATATGTAGAGATTGACAACGCTGAGTTATTGCTTGAAAAAGTAAATGATGGACTTGCATCTGGAACATATAATCAAGACAAAATCGATTATACTCGTACGGTTGTTGACGAGGTCCTTTGTGCTAAGAATGAAGACGGAAAGTCTCTTGGATACGTTATTACCACGACATCTAAAAACGGATATGGTGGTAACATTCAAGTTACTTTCGGTTTAAATTTGGAAAAAGCAATTACCGGATTTACGGTACTTTCTCAGAGTGAAACCGCAGGTTTTGGCGCCAAGTGTGCGGAAACCGCGTTTCAGGAACAGTACAAGGAAAAAACAGTCGATAATTTTGATGATGTTATTATTTCCGGCGCTACATATACTTCAACGGCTCTTAAAGAAGCGGTTGGTGCTGGATTTGTTGTCTTTGATTTAGTGAAGGAGGGAAAGTAATATGCTGAAAAAAGCATGGGAGAGACTATATAATGGTCTCATTCGTGAAAACCCCACCTTTGTATTGATGCTGGGAATGTGCCCGACCTTGGCTGTTACGACAGCAGCTATGAATGGAATTGGTATGGGCCTCTCCACAACAGCTGTTTTAATCATGTCCAATGTTATGATTTCCGCCTTGCGAAATGTTATTCCAAACAAGGTGCGTATGCCTGCCTATATCGTTATCGTTGCGACTTTTGTTACGATTGTACAGTTGTTAATGCAAGCGTATTTTACTTCACTCTATAATACGCTTGGAATTTATATCCCCTTAATTGTTGTTAACTGTATTATTTTGGGACGTGCCGAATCATATGCCTCTAAAAATGACGTGGTTTCTTCCGCCTTTGATGGGCTTGGAATGGGACTTGGTTTTACCGGCGCCATTACCATTATCGGTGCTGTCCGCGAAGTGTTAAGTAATGGTACCGTTTTCGGCTTGACAATTATTCCGGAAAATATTGACAGAATCACAATTTTCGGACTGGCACCCGGTGCATTCTTTGTTCTTTCCGTACTGTGTGCTTTGCAAAATAAATTCAAAGCTCCATCCGCAACGAATATTGATAACGGTGATATGATTTGCGGCGGTAATTGCGCGAATTGTTCCAGTGCTTGCCGTAATCAATATCACGTTCAGTTTATGGATCAAATGGATCAGAAAAAAGCAGCCCCTAAGAAACCGGTCGAGGAAACAAAGTCGGTTGCGGTTGAGCAAGGGAAGGAGGATGCGCAATGAGTACTATATTTCTTGTTTTACTGACAACAGCATTTATAAACAACGTTGTTCTTAGTCAGTTTCTTGGGTTATGTCCTTTTCTTGGAGTTTCCAAACAGGTTAAGACGGCTTCCGGAATGGGTTTTGCAGTAATCTTTGTTATTACCATTTCTTCGGCCCTGACAAGTATATTATATTCTTTTGTTTTAGTTCCTCTTAAACTCACCTATATGAATACCATTATCTTTATTTTGGTTATTGCAGCTTTAGTTCAGCTTGTTGAAATGGTGTTAAAGAAATTCAGTCGTTCTTTATATTCTGCTCTAGGTGTTTATCTTCCGTTGATTACAACAAACTGTGCTGTTCTTGGTGTTGCATTGACAAATGTTCAACAAGAAAACAATTTTCTTACCAGTGTAATAACCGGCTTCGGTACGGCAGTCGGTTTTTTAGTTGCTATTGTAATCCTTGCCGGTATTCGAGAAAAAACAGCGAATAACGATGTGCCGAATTCTTTTAAAGGAATGCCGATTACTTTAATCACAGCAGGACTTATGGCCATTGCGTTTTTTGGCTTTAAGGACTTGTTGTAAGAAAGGAAGGTATGTTTTATGTTGTTACTTTCTGTTTCTGCAACTGCCATTTGCATCGCTGCCGCAATTGTAGGCGGGACCGGATTGGCGATTGGTTTACTTCTTGGCATTGCCGATAAAACTCTTTTTGTCCCAACAGACGAAACAATTGAGAAAATTCGTGAAGTTCTTCCTGGAAATAACTGTGGCGGATGTGGCTTTGCCGGGTGTGATGCTTTGGCAGAAGCAATCGCAAATGGTGACGCAAAGCCAAATGCTTGTCCTGTTGGGGGGGCTGAGGCGGCAAAAGCTGTTTCACAAATTATGGGGGTTGAGACCGATTTTGTTCGTAAAACAGCCTTTGTAAAATGTAAAGGAACCTGTGATACTTCTCGTTATATTTATTCATATTTTGGGTCAAACAACTGCCATGAAGTTGCTTTGACGCCTGGTAGAGGACCGAAAGCATGTGCCTATGGATGTACCGGTCTTGGTTCCTGTGTTCAGGCTTGTCCTTTTGATGCGATTCATATTGTTCGTGGTGCAGCAGAGGTTGACCGTGAGAAATGTAAAGCATGTGGGAAATGTATAGATACTTGTCCACATAATCTTATCGAATTGGTGCCGTATGATGCTACGTATGTTGTTCGTTGTTTTAGTCAGGAACGAGGAAAAACGGTAAAAGATATGTGCTCAGCCGGGTGTATCGGGTGTGGTTTATGTGCACGGAATTGTGAAGCGGATGCCATTACACTTGAAAATAATATTGCTCATATTGATCAAGAAAAATGTATTGGATGCGGAAAATGTGCTGAAAAATGTCCGATAAATGTTATTATTAAGTTATCCTAAAAGAGGATTATTATGAAACGATTTTTTGCAATTTGCTCTATTATTACAATTTTGCTTTGTTTATGTGGATGTCAAGAAGTGAATAATCCGTTTAGCGATTCATCCAAAGATGAATCCGATGCTGATTATGAAATTCGAAAGGTATATTATACTGACATCTTTGATACGGTTTTCTCGTTTTTTGCATATACATCCTCTGACGAAGAATTTTCCAAACTATCTTCGGATATACACGATTATTTGACAGAATATCACCAATTATATGATATTTATAACACATATGATGGGGTCAATAATATCAAGACGATTAATGATGCGGCCGGTAAGAATTCTGTTGTAGTTGATGAAAGGATTATTTCTTTACTTGAATATTGTAAGGAAATGACAGAATTTTCAGGTGGTATTCTTGATCCGACTTATGGCCGTTTGATGTCTGTTTGGCATCAGTATTATGAAATGGCAACTGCTGAAGAGGATGCGATTATAGCGGTGCCAAATGATAGTACGCTGGAATACAATGCAACTTACCATGGCTGGAATTATGTTGATATTGACCGAAACAATCATACTGTGTATATAACCGATAAAGATGTTCGGTTAAATGTTGGGGCTATTGCAAAAGGGTATGCCGTTGAATGTGCGGCAAAATGGCTGGAAGAAAAAGGTATTTCTTCTGCAGCAATCAATATGGGAGGCAATGTGCGTGCCGTAGGTGGTAAAGAAGATATGAATCATCCTTGGGTGATTGGTATTGCCGACCCGAAAGCATTTGACGAAGAAGGCTATTTGATGTCTGTTAATATTGCTGATTGTTCTGTTGTGACAAGCGGAGATTATCAGCGATTTTATGAAGCAGATGGTCATCGATTTTGTCATATAATTGATCTAAAATCTTTATATCCTGCCAATACATTCCATTCGGTGACGGTTATAACCAAGGATTCCGGATTCGCTGATGCTTTGTCAACTTCTTTGTTTTTGATGAATTTAGATGAAGGAAAGAAAATGATTGAATCGCTGGATGGTGTTGAAGCACTTTGGGTCCTTCAAGATTATTCAATTGTTAAAAGCAGTGGATTTCAATCATATATTTGTGAAGAATGAAAAAAGCAGATTGGATATTAATCGGTTCCGTTTTTGTGTTGATTGTCGTTACATTTCTTTTGTTTATTCTTCGGCCTCAAGTTGAAAATGCAATGGTATTTGTATTTCTTGACGGCTCAGAATACGCACGATATGAGCTTTTAGAAGATAGTCTTCATGTTATTCAAACAGATTATGGAACTAACGAGATTCAGATCCAAAACGGATATGTTTCTGTTGTTTCTTCAAACTGTCCTGAGCAGATTTGTGTTCATCACAAGAAAATACATCTGTCAGGCGAGACCATTGTTTGCTTACCACATAAATTGGTAGTAACAATTGAAGAACCGCACAATGACTCTTTACCTGATATCGTTATTTAGTGGGGGAGTTATATGAAAAAACAGATTCCATATATCGGTTTACTGATTGCGCTGGCTTTTATACTGTCGTATTTAGAGTCTTGTATTCCGTTTTCTTTGGGCATTCCCGGAGTAAAACTTGGACTGGCCAACTTAGTTGTATTAGTCGCTATCTATACTACAAATTATCGAATTGCTTTTGGGGTTTCTGTGCTTCGCATAGTTTTGGCAGGATTTACCTTTGGAAATTTGTTTTCAATGTGGTTTGCCTTAGCCGGTGGAATCCTTAGCTTTTTGATTATGATGATTATGAAAAAAACGGGAAAATTCTCTCCAGTTGGGGTGAGCGTTTCCGGGGCCGTATCTCACAATATAGGGCAGTTATTTGTGGCGATTTGCGTTGTAGAATCAACAAGTATAGTTTATTATCTTCCGGTGTTGTTATTATCCGGTACAATTGCCGGAACATTAATAGGATTACTCGGAGGCCTTTTGATTCAACGACTTGGGAGTATTAAAATATTTAAGTGAATTGCTGGAAAGGCAACTAGCTTTACAGGAAACTTTTGCTTAAAGGACTAGAAAGTAGGTAAAAAATGGAAAATACGTTGTTAAAAATTTACCAAAAAATTGATAATAGTCACTTCTTATGTATTTTGAGAAATGCATTGTCTTTGGTTTCTCCTTTTATGATTATAGGTGCCTTTGCTTTGATTTTAAGGGACTTTCCCAACGCTGAGTATCAAAACTGGCTGGAAAACGTTTGCGGTGGTGTGTTTTTCACATGTATTTCTTCCATCTATCGCTTTACTTTAGGAAGTTTTTCATTAATATTAGCTGTTACGATGGGAATTGCTTACCGTGATCAAGTTGATCATAATCGTTATGGAGTGTATCTTTTAATATCACTCGTATCTTATTTTATATTTGTATATGATGGCAATGCTTTACTGTCTGAGCAATTCATTTGCATATATTCCATTTTTGCAATTCTTGTTTCTTATGCTGTTTGTTCACTTTTAAACTATTTCATCGTACGAATGACCAAACGTTTGGTACCTTTTTCAATGTTGGGTGATACACATTTTTCTTTGTCAATTCATACGATAAAACCTATAGCGATAGTGTTTTTCTTTGTGTTTGCCATTCGTGCTTGTTTATATGCTGTTTTTGGATTTCACAGCGTTCCGTGGTTGTTGAACTACGTTGTCAGCAAGATATTTGTTGGATATAAAGCGACATTTGGCAACTCTTTGTTATATGTACTTTTGGCTCAGGTAATGTATCTTTTCGGGTTTGCAGGTGTAGAAGGATTTAATGATTTCTCTTCTGCTATTGAGTCATATTGTATTGATACGAATGCTTATCAAATATGGATGGGTGGGAAGGCAACGGAATTGTTTTCTTCAACCTTTTTCAATTCATTTGTATTTATAGGAGGCATGGGAAGTGTTCTTTGCCTTGTTGTAGCATTGTTTTTTGCTTCTCATGAACCCGGTAATCATCGTGCTGGAAAAGTACTCGCTGTTCCTACGCTATTTAATATAGGAGAACCTGTTTTCTTTGGTCTTCCCGTATTATTTAACCCGATTATGTTTATTCCGTTTATCGTTGTCCCGATTGTGTTGTTTTTTATCAGTGTGGGATGTATGAAAATAGGGATTGTTCCTATTGTAACAACATCGGTTAATCCTATGACACCGATTGTGTTTAGCGGTTATTTTGCGACCGGCTCCATTTGGGGCTCTGTTCTTCAGATTTTCAATTTGGGAGTTGGAACGCTAATCTATATTCCTTTTATTCGTTTTCTTAGCAAACCGCGGGCTAAGTTGATTGAAGAAAAAGTTCCTGAAATTGTTGAATTGGTAAAAGAAGGCGAGAGTGTTGGCAAAATCCCGCAATTGCTGAAAGGGGATAAAGCGATTAATATTGCTGCAAAAGGCTTACTTTCAGACCTGTATGATGCCATTCGAGCCAGAGAAATTGCTTTGTACTACCAGCCACAGCTTAACAATGATGGTGAAGTTATCGGTTGTGAAGGTCTCTTCCGGTGGAAGCATCCTCTTTGTGGATATATATATCCTCCGTTAGCTGTACAGTTGGTTTACGAAGATGGATTTGCCAACCAAATGACCTATTTGATTATTCAAATGTCTTGTGCTTCTTTGGAAAGACTGAACAAATATGGTTGTGAGAATTTTAAGATGTCTGTCAACATTTTACCTCAACAGCTTGAAGATGGTGAGTTTGCCAGAAATGTTAAGGATATTATTAAAAAGTATGATTTTGGCTCTTGTACATTAGCACTCGAAATCACGGAACAAGGTGCGCTTGCTTCGATGCCGTTTGTTGAGGATCTTGTAAAAGACCTACAGGAGAACGGGGTAGAGCTGATTATGGATGATTTCGGTATGGGACACAGTTCTATGAGCGCGATGCAAAATAACCGTTTTAGTTATGTTAAACTTGATGGGGCTTTGGTTCGTGATATTTTGAACAACCAACGATCGGCTGATATAGTACAGGTCGTTTGCGGTCTTGCCAATAAACTTGACTTCCATATTATTGCGGAGTATGTTGAAACGGAAGAACAAAAAGAACGTTTGATGGAACTCGGATGCGAGATTTATCAAGGTTATTTGTATAGTAAGGCGCTTCCGTTTGATGATCTTGTTGAATTTTTACAGGAAAAGGGAACAATTCTGTGATGATAAGGTCCAAGTATTGTTGTCCTTGACCTTATTTGTAAATTCGTTTATAATAATAGAGCAAATTATGCGTATTACACGTGAAAAGTGAGGTAAACACAATGAAAAAGATTCTTTCCATTATGTTAATTCTTTGCATGGTAGTGGCCTTGGCTGCTTGCTCTGCCGGGAATTCAAACGAAACTTCCGAAACTGCCAAAGCTACAAAATATCGTTTTGTTACAGGCGGTGAGTCCGGAACTTATTATGCGTTTGGTTCTGTTTTGGCTCAACATGCCACAAATAATGCTGGCATTGACGTTGTTGGTGTTGTCGGAAATGGTTCTCAGGCAAACATCGAAGAGATGGAAGCTAACACCGCTCAGTTTGCTTTCTGCCAGTCTGACGTTATGGCTTATGCTTACGCCGGAACCAATCTCTTTGAGAAGAAAGTTGACTGTTTCTCTACATTGGCTGCCTTATACACAGAACAGGTTCAGATTGTTACCTTGAACCCGGAAATCAAAACGGTTGCTGATTTGAAAGGTAAAAAAGTTTCTATCGGTGCCGCAGGTTCTGGTGTGTATTTCAACGCCATTGATGTTCTTGGCTGCTATGATTTGAAAGAAGAAGATATTCAGCCTACTTATCAGTCCTTCGGTGATTCCGCTGATGCTTTGAAAGATGGTTTGATTGATGCTGCTTTCATTGTTGCAGGTGCTCCGACAACAGCTGTAACGTCTTTGTCTGCTACAAAGCAAGTTTATTTGGTTTCCATCGATGACGAACACATTGATAAACTTCTGAAATCTTCTCCTTACTATACTAAGTGCACGATTGCCAAAGATAGTTATAATACCCCGAATGATATTACCACTGTCGGCGTCGGTGCTGTTGTTTTGGTTCGAAATGATGTATCTGAGGATGCAGCTTATGCATTTGTTAAAGATATTTTTGAGAATGCTGGGTCTCAGGTTCAGAATCATGCTAAGTATGGTGAGTTGAACCTTGACTATGCCACTTCTATTACGTCTGTTCCGTATCATCCGGGCGCTGCTAAATACTTCAAAGAGAAAGGCTACACTGTTGCCTAAATATTAAGAATTCAGGGCTTTCTGCAGGAAGCTGCGGAAGCCCTGTTTTTATTTTACATTAGAAATTAGGTGAGGTCCTGTTGAAACTGAAAAAGTCAAAAAATGATGATGTTGTTGAAGTAAAATCTGATTCTGTTGATGTGGCGAACACATCCATGGAGGAAGATCTTGACTCCATCATGAGAAAATATGATAAGGAATCCAATACGCGCATTTGGACAGGTGTCCCGAAGTGGATTATTACGGGATTATTAGCTGTATTTTCAGCATATTGTATTTTTATGACATTATGCTTTACAGGTCTTCCTGAGGTAAAACTGTCTCGTTTTATTGGTTGTATTATTGTTATTGGTTTTTTACTGTTTCCTGCCAATAAAAAACATGTTAAGACGAACTATATGCCATGGTATGACATTGTATTAATGATCCTAGGAGCTGGAAGCTTTTTCTATTTTGCATTTAATGCAAAGGTCCTGATTCGTTTAGCAACCAGAATTGAGCCTATACATGTTGTTCTTGGTGTAATTGGAATTATTGTCTTGGTTGAGCTTTGTAGACGAAGTGTTGGTATTCCTATTTTATGTGTTGCCGGATGTCTGCTGGTTTATGCATTTTACAATCAGTTCCAGTATGGAGTTACAGATTTTTATCAAGCACTGAAAACCATTGTATATCGTATGTTCTATACAACAAGCGGTGTTATCGGTACTCCGATTAATGTTTGTTATACATACATTGTTCTTTTCATTATTTTCGGTGCTTTCCTTGAAAGAACAGGTATTGCTAATTTCTTTATTTCATTTGCAAACCGTATTGCAGGTTGGTCTAGTGGCGGTCCTGCAAAGGTTGCGGTTATTTCGTCCGCTTTATGTGGTATGGTTTCCGGTTCTTCTGTTGGTAATACAGTTACAACCGGTTCAGTCACAATTCCAATGATGAAAAAAACCGGATATAAGCCGGAATTTGCAGGCGCGGTTGAAGCTGCTGCATCAACTGGCGGACAGATTATGCCACCGATTATGGGCGCTGCGGCTTTCCTTATGGCTGAGTACATGGACCTTCCGTATAGCCAAGTTGCTCTGAAAGCAATTCTTCCTGCTGTTTTGTATTTTGCAGGTATTTTTATTGCTGTTCACCTAGAAGCAAAAAAATTGGGACTGAAGGGAATTCCTAAAGACCAGTTGCCAAAATGGAGTTTTCTTGCAAAAAACTGTTATTTAATCATTCCGCTCGTTATTTTGGTTTGGTTGATTTCTGCAGATATAAAAACAATGGCCGCATCTGCTGCAATTTCTATTATTGCTGCGCTTGTTATCGGTTGTATTCATAAATTTATTGTTCGTAGGCAAGAACTTAAAGAGGAAGAAAGTTTCGGAAAGTCTCTTGTTATGAATCTAAAGGATACCGCCTATATGACTTTGGACTCATTGGCTGCTGGAGCCAAAGGAGCTGTCACGGTTGCTGTTGCTTGTGCTATGGCCGGTATCATTGCAGGTTGTATTACGGTTACGGGATTAGCCTCTATTTTGATTAATGGAATCGTTTCTGTTGCAGGTAATGCAACATTTATCGGACTTCTTCTTACAATGCTTTGCTGTATTGTACTTGGAATGGGTGTTCCGACCACAGCTAATTATTGCATCATGGCTGCGACATGTGCTCCAATTTTAACGCAACTTGGGTTCGATCCTGTTGCCGCACATTTCTTTGTCTTTTATTTTGGCATTGTTGCCGATATTACACCGCCTGTTGCCTTGGCTGCTTATGCAGGATCTGCAATTGCCAAGTCAAATCCGATGAAGACAGGTGTTAATGCCACAAAACTGGCAATAGCTGCATTTATTGTTCCGTACATATTTGCATATAGTCCGGCTATGTTATTTGAAAATGTTAGTGGCTGGTTTGAAGTCGTTCAGATTTCGTTAAGTGCTCTTGTCGGTCTGTTTGGTGTTGCGGCATCATTAAACGGTCATCTGTTTAAGAAAGTACCGCTGGTTTTGCGTTTTGGATTGGCAGCCGGTGGTCTTTGCATGATGATTCCCGGAACGTTAACAGACTTAATAGGCCTTTTGGTAATTGCCATTATTTTCTTATATCAAATGATGTCGTCTAAGAAACAAAAACCTATTGAAGCTATATAAACATAAAGAGGGCAATCGTTTGGATTGCTCTCTTTTATTTAAAAAAAGTTTGACATTTTTACTTATTGGTGCTAAACTTTCAAAGAACTGAAAATGATTTAAAAGCTATGACGAAGACGACCGACACGCTGAGGTTTACAGAGAGTTGATGGTTGCTGCAAATCAACATCCGAACTTGTCAATGGTTATCGCTTCCGAGCTGAAGCGCTGAACGCAATTTGTTATTAGGTGGCTTTCGTGAGAACTACGTGAGTGTTAAGGACTTGTTAGAGTCTATCGAGTGGCACAGTATTGTGCAATTTGAGTGGTACCGCGGATTATGATTTGTAACCCGTCTCAAAGAAATTTGAGATGGGTTTTTTATTTTTCTAAGGGAGGATCATGTATGTCTGAACCGTTAGTAGAAAATAAAATATTAGAGGTTGCACAACGAATTAAAACCGTACGTGAAGATATGGGTTTTACACTGGAACAGGTTGCAGAAGCGACCAGTCATACAGTGGAGGAGTGCCGAAGCATTGAAAACGGTGAAACCGATTTTGGGTTCACATTTATATATAAGTTTTCTCAGCTTTGTAAAATTGAGATTACGGATATCATGGAAGGCAATAGCCCGATTTTAACGAATTATACCGTTACGAAGCGTGGGGAAGGAATGCCGATTCGTCGTCTTGAAGGGTATACCTATTTCCACCTGGCTGCTATGTTCCGTAACAAACTTGCCGAGCCGTTTTATGTTACGATTCCTTATTCTGAAGATGCATTGATTAAACCACAACATCTTGTTACTCATAAAGGTCAGGAGTTTGATGTGGTTATCAAAGGATGTGTCAGAATTCAAATCGGAGACCATCATGAAATACTTCATGAAGGTGACAGTATTTATTATGATAGTTCTTCTCCTCATGACCTGGTTGCTATGGGAGGGGAAAGTGCGGAAATCTATGCCGTTGTTATGAATCCCGATGGAAAGGGAACCGCGCGCTATGAGAAACAGGTTTCTTCGACATCTAATATTACAAACTTTGACCGCGCTAATATTCGTGAACCGATTTATGAGCGTTTTATCACAGAAATCAAAGAAGGCAATGTTTTAAAATCTATAAAATTTCATGATATTGATTCATTTAACTTTGCTTTTGATGTTGTGGATGCGGTGGCTGAAAAATCACCGAATAAAATCGCTATGGTTTACGTGGATAACAATAAAAATGAGAAATCATTTACATTTGGTGATATGAGCCGGGAATCTGCCAGAACAGCAAATTATTTTAAATCGCTTGGGATAAAAAAAGGCGATAAAGTTATGCTGGTTTTGAGAAGAAATTATCAATTCTGGTTTAGTATTTTAGCCCTTCACAGAATAGGCGCTGTTGTTATTCCTGCAACAGACCAGTTGACAGAGCATGATTTTGAATATCGCTTTAATGCCGTAGGTGTTAAGGCAATTGTTTGTAGTGGTGATGGGAATACCTGTGATCAAATCAAGGCTGCTATCAAAAACTGTCCTACGGTCGAGCATTGTATTTTGACTAATCGTAAAGTCGATGGATGGCATTCTTTTGACGACGAATATAAGCAGTTTTCCGATGTGTTTGAGAAGCCTGCTGGTGAAAACTATGCCGGTGGAAACGATAATATGCTTATGTTCTTTACATCAGGAACGACAGGAAGTCCCAAGCCGACGATGCATAACTTTAAGTATCCTCTTGGGCATTTTACAACGGCGAAATATTGGCATAACGTGGATCCGAATGGCATTCACTTCACCGTAGCTGACACCGGATGGGGAAAGGCGTTGTGGGGTAAACTTTATGGCCAATGGCTCTGCGAATCTGCCACATTTGTTTACGATTTCAATCGGTTTGATGCCAATGATGTTCTTTCCATGCTTGAAAAGTATCGCATAACATCTTTTTGCGCTCCACCGACTATTTATCGCTTTTTCATTAAAGAAGACCTTAAAAAGTATGATTTATCCTCAATTAAGCATGCTACCGTTGCCGGTGAGGCATTAAACTCTGAAGTATTCATACAGTTTATTAAAGCAACGGGTATTCCTCTTATGGAGGGCTTCGGTCAAACAGAAACAACGTTAACCGTCGGGAACTTTGTCGGTGCGGATATTAAACCTGGTTCTATGGGAAAACCTAGTCCGCAATATCATGTTGACATTGTTCTACCTGATGGTACACCGACTAAAATCGGTGAAGTCGGTGAAATCGTTATTCATACTGACGAAAGCATACCGTGTGGCCTTTTCTGTGGCTATTATAATGATGAGAAACATACAAAAGAAGCTTGGCATGATGGGTTATATCATACAGGCGATACTGCTTGGAGAGATCAGGATGGTTTCTTCTGGTATGTTGGACGCGTTGATGATTTAATTAAGTCTTCCGGATATCGAATAGGTCCTTTTGAAGTTGAAAGTGTTTTGATGGAAATTCCGTATATTTTGGAATGTGCTGTCACGGCAGCTCCAGATCCAATTCGAGGGCAGGTTGTTAAGGCATCTATTGTTTTGGTGAAAGGTAAAGAACCTACCGATGACCTGAAAAAAGAGATTCAAAACTACGTTAAATCTCATACGGCGCCATACAAATATCCGAGAATTATAGAATTCATGGATGAACTTCCGAAAACAATCAGCGGTAAGATTCGCCGTACGGAACTTAGAGAAAACTAAGGAGGAAATAGAGATATGTATAATAAAGTACCGACAGATTTAAACTTCGTTGAACGTGAGAAAAATATCGAAAAATTTTGGGAAGATAATGATATTTTCAAGAAGAGCATTGAAGACCGTAAAGGCCAAAACCCTTACGTCTTCTTTGACGGCCCGCCGACAGCCAACGGAAAGCCGCATATTGGTCACGTGCTGACTCGTGTTATCAAAGATATGATTCCGCGCTATCGTACAATGAAAGGATATATGGTTCCGCGCAAGGCAGGATGGGATACACACGGACTTCCTGTAGAGTTAGAAGTTGAAAAGCTCCTTAATTTGGATGGTAAAGAACAGATTGAAGAGTACGGCTTGGCTCCGTTTATTGAAAAATGTAAAGAGAGTGTCTGGAAATATAAAGGTATGTGGGAAGATTTCTCCGGTACTGTAGGTTTCTGGGCCGATATGGAGAATCCGTATATCACTTATGATAACAACTTTATTGAGTCTGAATGGTGGGCTTTAAAACAAATCTGGGAAAAGGGCCTTTTGTATAAAGGTTATAAGATTGTACCTTACTGCCCGCGTTGTGGCACTCCGTTGTCTTCTCACGAAGTAGCTCAAGGCTATAAAGATGTTAAAGAACGTTCTGCTGTTGTGCGTTTCAAAGTAAAAGGGGAGGATGCCTATATTTTGGCATGGACAACCACTCCGTGGACTCTGCCTTCTAACGTTGCTCTATGTGTTAATCCAAAAGAGTGTTATGTGAAAGTACAGGCGGGAGAATATGTTTATTATCTCGCTGAAGCCTTGGCTTCCGTTATTTTGAAAGATGAGTATACCGTTCTTGAGAAATTTATCGGTAAAGACTTGGAATTCAAAGAGTATGAACCGCTTTTTGATTTTGTTCATCCAGCTGAAAAATGTTATTACGTTGTTTGCGACGAGTATGTTACGTTAACAGATGGTACTGGTGTTGTTCATATTGCACCGGCATTTGGTGAGGATGACTCTGTTGTCGGACGTAATTATAATCTACCGTTTGTTCAGCTTGTTAATACCAAAGGCGAGATGACTGAAGAAACTCCATGGGCCGGAATGTTTTGTAAAAAAGCTGATATTCCTGTTCTTCAGGATTTGGAAGATCGTGGTCTTTTGTTTGATGCACCTGTTTTTGAACATAGTTATCCGCATTGTTGGAGATGTGACACGCCTCTTATTTATTACGCAAGAGATTCTTGGTTTATCCGTATGACCGATGTTAAGGATGACTTGATTAAGAACAACAATACCGTCAACTGGATTCCTGAAAGTATTGGTAAAGGACGTTTTGGCGATTGGCTCGAAAACATTCAAGACTGGGGAATCAGTCGTAACCGTTATTGGGGAACTCCTTTGAATATTTGGGAGTGCGAATGCGGACACAAGCATTCTATTGGTAGCATTGCCGAACTTAAAGAAATGTCTCCGAATTGCCCGGATGATATTGAACTTCATCGTCCGTATATTGACGAGGTTACAATTACCTGCCCTCATTGCGGTAAACAAATGAAGCGTGTTCCTGAGGTTATTGACTGCTGGTTCGACTCCGGTTCTATGCCGTTTGCACAGCATCATTATCCGTTTGAAAACAAGGATTTGTTTGAACAGCAATTTCCGGCTGATTTTATTTCAGAGGCTGTTGACCAAACGCGTGGATGGTTCTATTCTTTAATGGCTATTTCAACGCTTTTGTTTAATAAAGCTCCTTATAAGAATGTTATTGTATTGGGACTTGTACAAGACGAAAACGGTCAGAAAATGTCTAAATCAAAGGGGAATGCCGTCGATCCTTTTGATGCTCTTCAAAAATATGGTGCCGATGCAATTCGCTGGTATTTCTATATTAACTCTGCGCCTTGGCTTCCGAATCGATTCCATGATAAAGCCGTTGTAGAGGGCCAGCGTAAGTTTATGGGTACTCTTTGGAATACTTATGCCTTCTTTGTCTTGTATGCGAATATTGATGAATTTGACGCTACAAAATATGATCTCAAATACGAGACTCTGTCCACGATGGATAAATGGTTGTTGTCTAAATTAAACAGCCTTATTAAAGATGTTGATGACAATCTCGGAAATTATCGTATCCCTGAAGCCGCTCGTGCTCTTCAAAACTTTGTTGATGATTTGAGTAACTGGTACGTGCGTCGTAGCCGTGAGCGTTACTGGGTTTCCGGTATGCCTCAGGATAAAATCAACGCGTACATGACATTGTATACAGCCCTTGTAACTGTTTCGAAATTAGCCGCTCCGATGATTCCGTTTATGACGGAAGATATTTATCAAAACTTAGTTCGTTCTATTGATAAAGATGCTACGGAAAGCATTCATCTTTGTGATTTTCCTGTTGCTGATGATTCGATGATTGACAAAGATCTTGAAGACAATATGGACAAAGTTTTGAAAATTGTTGTACAAGGTCGTGCAGCTCGAAATGGTGCGAACTGTAAAAACCGTCAGCCGCTCAGCAAGATGATTGTTCAGTCTGAACAGGATGTACCGGATATGTTTAAGGCTATTATTGCCGAAGAATTGAACGTACACTCTGTTGAGGTTGTTTCGGATATGTCTGATTACATTTCATATACATTCAAACCGCAGTTGAAGACTTGCGGCCCGAAATTTGGTCCGAAGCTTGGTCAGATTCGCAATCTTTTGTCTACGATTGACGGCGCCAAAGCAAAGGCAGAACTGAATGAAACCGGTTCTTTGAAATTGTCATTAGATGATGGTGATGTACAGCTTCTGGCTGAAGATTTACTGATTGATGTCGCTTCGAAGGAAGGATTCTTTACGGTCGCTGATGGCGGTGTTACCGTTTCGTTGGATATTACTTTGACAGCTGAGCTTATTGAAGAGGGCCTTGTTAGAGAATTAGTCAGCAAGATTCAAACTATGAGAAAAGAGGCTGAATTTGAAGTTACTGATCATATTGTTTTATTTATGAACGGTAGCGATAAAGTTCTTGCCATTGCCAAGAAATTCCAGGATTCTATTCAGTCGGATGTTTTGGCCGATAGCGTTGTGTTTGAGTCTATGGATGGATTTGTCAAAGATTGGGATATTAACGGAGATGCCGTGACGATTGGTGTTAAAGTAAACGGCTAATAAACCACTTGCATATAGTTTCGTTGATATGTATAATATTTATGTTATTAAGCAGACCTTAAAGGAGGACTACTATAATGTTGTTAACATTAGCTAAAACCGCAGCAACTACAGCTGCTAACGGAAACGGAGCAAGTGCACCTTGGTGGTATCAATATTCTTCCATCATCATGCTTGTTTTGGTTTTTGTTGTTATGTATTTCTTGTTGATTCGTCCGCAGCGCAAACGCGAAAAGGAAGAACAAAAGATGCGTAATGATCTTCGTATCGGTGATGAAATTACAACAATCGGCGGTATTGTCGGTCGTGTCGTAAACGTCAAAGAAGATTCTTTGATTATTGAAACCGGTGCTGATCGCAATAAGATGACACTTAAAAAATGGGCTATTCAGTCCAATGATACCGTTCATGAGGAGCCGCTCGATAACGACGACGATGATGAGGATCTTGGTGAATAAGATTTAAACAAAGGACGGCCTAGATATTAGGTCGTCCTTTTACTTAAGAATGATGTGGTGAGATATGGGCCGATTATTTGATTATAGTAAACCGGGTAAAGGTGTTTCTAAAAACAGCTCCGATTCCAAACGACCTTTTGTTGTATTTTGGGAAATGTTTTTCCGTAGATTTTGGGATCTCTTGATGGCAGGACTATGGTATCTGCTTGTTAGTATTCCGGTTGTTACAAGAGGACTGGCTTGTTGTGGTCTAACATATATTACAAGAAACTATGTGCGTAAAAAACCTGTAATGTTTCTTTCTGATTTTTTTGGAGCAATAAAAAAGAATTGGAAACAGGCTTTACCTGTTGGTATCGTTAATTTGGTTGTTACTGCCATCATGATATACAGCTTGGTATTTTATTTTTTGGCTGTAAACACTTCACGATGGTATATTTTGGCTTGTGCTGCTGTTTTTTGCTTTCTAGTGATTTTCTTTATGATGACCTGCTACATTTATTTAATGATGGTCACATTCAAATATAAATTCTTTCAGCTCTATAAAAATGCGTTTTACCTGGCATTTTTGGGGTTGAAATCGAATCTGATTATTATCGCAACTTTATTCGCTGTTTATGGATTGTTTATTTCTGTTGCACTTACATTTATATTTTCCGGTGTTGAAGTGTTCGGTATTTTGATTGCAGTTCTTGGTATTTTATTGCTTCCTGCATTTCGTTTTTTGCTGACACAGTTTTATGTATTTCCGGTGGTTAAAAAGATTCTGATTGATCCGTATTATAAAAACAATCCGAAAGAATTTGAAGCAGTTCGCCATTATTTGAATTTGGAAAATGAAGAGACCAAAGCCAAAGATGCTGCCGAAGCAGTTTTTCACGATGTCGAAAACGAAGGCAAAGCAGAACCGGCTGAGGAAACTCCGTCAAAGAAAATTCCAAAACAGTATTCCGAGCATGAACTTCGAGGTCGCGGCAGATTTTCAGACGATGAAGACGATACAATATAATAAAAGAAGCCAACCGTCGAGCTGGCTTCTTTTTTTTATTCTTTATCTGTATCTGACGGATTTGATTTAATTCCTTTTGAAACTTTATCTTTAATAGATTCTTTCCGATGCATTTTAGCCAAAGGATTATTCTCTGTGGCTTCACGTACTTGTTCACTTGATAAATGAGTGTAGATTTCCGTGGTTCCAAGATTCTCGTGTCCCAAAATGTCTTTAAGAACTCGTATGTCGGTCCCACCATGCTGATACATAAGCGTTGCGGCTGTATGTCTGAGTTTATGTGTCGAGTAATCTTCTGCACCGGGAACCTGTTTTAAGTAACCTTTAACAACATAATGTACGCCTTGAAGGGAAATACGCTTATTTAAACGGCTCAAAAAGAGTGCATCTTTATCAATCACACCATCAACGGGTCTTACTTCCAGGTACTTTGTAATTGCATCCCAGCATGCATCATTTAAGTATAAAATTCGTTCTTTGTTACCTTTTCCGTGTACGCGTAAGGTACGGTCCGATGAGATGTCAGAAAGGTTTAATGCAGCAATTTCTGCCCGTCTTAGTCCACAATTCAACAAAATAGTCAATATACAATAATCTCTGCGTTCAAATTTGCCATCTGCTGCATTTAACAGCTCGATACTTTGTTCCATTGTGAGATACTTTGGTAATGTTTTCTTCTTTTTCGGCGTGTCTAAGCTTTGAATCGGGTTAGTTTCCAGTTTGTGTGTTATATCCGTTAAGTAACGAAAAAATACGCGAAGTGAAGTAACCTTTCGAGCACGAGTCGTTGCAGAATTGTTCCGTTCATTTTTCATAAATGTCATGTACTCATAAACATCAAGGAGGGAAATAGATTTTACAAAGTCTAAGTCTATATCGTCAACTTGAATTTCGTCCAACGAAAGGGAAGAGGAGACCAATCCTTTTGCTTGCTTCATATATCGAAAAAAGGTTCGCAAATCAACAAAATATTCATCAACCGTGTTGCTGGAGCGACCTTTAACCACTTCAATATATCCAAAAAATTCTTTTAACAAGGGAGAACATTGTAATGAATAGTCTTTTTTCATGGTATGTCCTTTCTGTGAAACATGTTTCACAATAGATTGGATTTAGCCGGTTTATATGTGTATAAAGGATGCATGTATGGATGACTTTGGCAACGTCATATAACAGGATCGTTTATATAATGAGGAATCATCAGGGAACATCATTCTCAATATAAGCCAATAGATAGGTTAAATTTGATTAATACATCGATACGACACGATTTAATTGCTGCAAATGGAAAATTTGGCTTTATGCCTGGAATTTTAAAAAATACTCATCAAATAAAATTCCTTCAAATGATGCATTATACGATTCAAGTAATTTAAATCGATTGAGAGCAAAATGATTTTTTTCAATCAAATAAAATTTACAGAAATGATGTAGGATTCATTTAAAATAAAAATATTAGATCTAAAATACAATCAATTTGAAATAATATAATAATTCTGATTATGGTAAGTATCATCAAACGATATAAGCTTTAATAGAATACGAGAATGTTGGAGACCGTAGTAAAACCGGACTAAAACATGAAAAACAGCATATTTAAGCCTTATTTGGTAAAAATCCTCCTCTTAACTATACAAAATATTTATTTTGTATAGTTAATGCTTTTATACTATATCACGATTCCCCCATAAACGCAAGTGTTTACTTTATATTTCTTGTTTTTTATACCTATATATAGTATAATTACATAAATTCTGTAAACCATAATTTACATGTGAGGCATCTATCATGAAAAGAAATTTTGAAACAGTTAAAAATAACGCTTCTGTTATTTTTTGTGACAAAGTTATCAACAAGGCTAAAACCGATGTCCTGAAAAAAATTGATAAGATTTGTGAAGAAAATGGACTTCAGTATTTCGCCTTCGGCCCTACCCTGGTGGGATGTGTTCATTATCAGTCTTTTATTCCGGAAGAGAATCTTTTATCCGGTGATATTGCACTTCTTCGTGCTGACTATGAGAAATTAATTAGTATATTACGCAATCATTCTGAAGAATACGGTTTGATTTTTGATGAATATATTGGAACGACGGAAAAAATTCCGCAGCGTTTGGTACGCGTTGGCACTAGTGTCACTGCCGGCGATTTAGAAGAATATAAAGATGAAGTTACCGTAACACAGAACTTTTGGATCTTACTTACTCCTTTTGATCAAATGCCGGATAGCTTTGATTTGTATTGTGCCCATCTTCGCCGCATGAAAAGGGCAAACAAACGATTAGAACGAGTTTGTTCAACCTGGAACTTCAATCGTAGTAAACAGAATTTGATTAAATTCATTATTAAGGTTGTTCTTTATGGTTGGAGGAATCCGAAAAAGGAATTTGATCGGGTGCAGAAAATTGCTCAAAAATACAATGGAAAACCTGATTGTCATCGCTACATTCGCACCGTTCATGCCAAGAGTGAAATGCTCTGGGAAAATCAACTGTTCCCGCTTCAAAAATTGCCGTTTAATGATATGATGCTTTCCTGCCCTTGTGATTACACTCCTTGGACTGAAAAACTCACACCAGAGCTTGAAAAGCAAATCAAAACGATTCAAAAAGTCGATTTGATTTTACTTAAAGAGTTCGACAGAATTTGCCGCAAGTTGGATATTGGTTATTTTATTTGTGGCGGTTCTATGCTCGGTTATGTACGTCATGGCGGTTTTATTCCATGGGACGACGACATCGATGTGGGTATGCTTCGAGCTGACTACGACCGTTTCCTTAAAGAAGCCGGTAAAGAATTAGATACGGATCGTTTCTTCTTGCAAACTCGTCAAAGTGATCCGCAAATTCCGTATTTGTTTTCTAAAATCAGAATGAATAATACCGAATATATTACGGAATATAACGAAAACAGAGATTTTCATAAGGGAATCTGTTTAGACCTCTTCCCCTTCGATGCAATTCCTCCGGAAGGCCCAGACCAGGATGCTTTTCTCGCTCAAGTATATAAGAAAGTTAGAATGCATAATAAAGCGTGTAATAAACAGATTGCAGAGCCTGTATATGATAAGAAACCTACGACTTTCGAAGATTGGTTCTGGCGTCATTTTGCACATTTGCATCGTTCTTTTTGGCGTTTGGTAAATATTACCAATACACAAAAGAAATACTTGAAAGTTGCTACAAAATATAATGCGAATGCGGATAAACTCGGTTATACTCAAGTTGCAAGTTTTGTTCCGACATACACCTTTATTGAGAAGGAAGATCTTTTACCCTATAAAGATATTAATTTCGAGGGTGTTACAGCAAAGATTCCCAACAAACCTGAAGTGTTTTTAGAGATGCAGTATCACGATTTTATGGCTTTGCCGCCGCTACATAAGCAGCTGGGACATGATTTGATTCGTTGGTCTGCCGATATTCCCGAATTACAGGAAGATGGAAAGGAATAACCATTTATGAATATACTTCTTCTTATGATGGGCGGAAGTGGCACTCGTTTCGGCGCCGCACGTCCGAAACAATATACGCTTATTGATGACGTTCCTGTTTTTGCTTATATTCTTCGTGAATATAACAAAATGAAGGAAATTGACCAAATTGTTGTTGTTTCCCATAAGGATTGGATTGATTATGTTAAGGAGTGGAAAGATAAACTTTCTGCTGACAAGCTGGTTCATATTGTTGCCGGAGGAAGCAGCCGTTCTGAATCTGTTTTGAATGGTCTTCGTTCTGTAGCTGATATTGCACAGCATGACGATGTGGTTATGCTTCATGATGCAACACACCCTTATGTGGATGTTGAAGGTACAAAAGCCATTATTGAAGGCGTAAAGAAATACGGCGGAGCTACTTTAGGACAATGTCAATATGATACCTGCTATCGTATGAATGCTGAAACCAAACTTCTTGAAGAAGTTGTTCCTAGACAGGAAATTGTTTCCGGTGCTTCTCCGGAAGCGTTTCGCTTCGGTGACATTTTTGATATTTACAGTAATGCCAGCCAAGAGGAATTGGATGCTATGACTTCTGCCGGTGCTATTGCTTTGGCACATAATATTCCGATGGTGGTAGTTCCTGCCAGTGTTCTTAATTTAAAGATAACCTATCCTGGAGATATGGAATTGTTTAAGAAACTAGTACATAATTATTTCTTTGATCAAGATTAATCTGATTTGGGAGGCGCATTTTTGTGCAAAATCCGCTTTTAAGTATGGTTAAAAAAAGAAAATCGGGTATCCATAGTGGTATCCCGTCTTTCTGTTCTGCAAATAAACTTGTGATTGAGGCTATATTAGAGCAGTCTCAAAGATTTGATGAGCAAGTTTTAATCGAGGCAACCTCTAACCAGGTTAACCAGTTTGGTGGTTACACACGTATGCAACCGGCTGATTTTCGTGATTTTGTTTATCAGATTGCCGATAAAATTGGATTCACTCGTGAAAAGATTATTCTTGGTGGTGACCATTTAGGCCCTCTTCCCTGGGCCGATAAACCGGCAGAAGAAGCAATGAAAAACGCTGAAGAATTAGTTCGTCTTTCTGTCGCTGCCGGATATAAAAAAATACACTTAGATACCAGTATGAAGCTCGGAGACGATTCGTTGACCGAACGTCTTTCCGACGAGGTTATTGCCGAGCGAGGCGCAAGACTTTATAAAGCTTGTGAAGATGAATATAAAAAAATGCTCGAAAAAAATCCGGACGAGATGCATCCAGTATTTGTCATTGGAAGTGAAGTCCCTGTTCCCGGTGGTAATCAAAAGAAACAAGATGACGTTGAAGTAACAAAACCGGAAGATTTTGAGAATACTCTTCTTGCCTACAAAAAAGTTTTTGCAAAACATAAACTTGGGGACGCATGGAATTATATCATTGCTATTGTTGTTCAGCCTGGTGTTGAATTTGGTAATTTGGCAATTCACCCATACAATCGTATTGAGGCAAACAATCTTTGTGAAAGCTTAAAAAAATATCCTGACATTGTTTTTGAAGGACATTCCACGGATTACCAGGCACCTGTCAAATTGAAGGAAATGGTTGAAGATGGTATTGCCATTATTAAGGTCGGCCCGGCCCTGACATTTGCCATGCGTGAAGCTTTGTTTGCTTTGGCCATGATGGAAAAAGAATTGATTCCGCGCGTCGAAGATCGTTCTAATTTTATTGAAACTTTAGATGCAAAAATGGATGAACATCCTGAGTTTTGGCAAAAATATTATAAAGGTGATGCACGTAGCGTAGCTATTCAAAAACGTTATGGTTTCTCTGACAGAAGTCGTTATTGTATGGCTATGCCTGAAGTGGAAAATGCTATGAATAAAATGTTTGCCAATCTTGATGGTATTAAATTCCCTATGGGAATGCTTCATCAGTATATGCCTTTGCAGTATATAAAAGTGCGTGATGGTAGCTTGTCTCCCAATGCCCGTGATTTAGCTAAATATAGTGTTGTTGCAATGGTTGAAGATTATAATTATGCTGTTAAACACAACTATATGATTAGTGGTATTTTCCTTTAATTGGAGGGACTGTCATGAACATGAAAGCAGCAGTTTTACATGGTATTGAAGATATTCGATACGAAGATTATGAAAAGCCGATTGTTGAGCCCGGTACCGTTTTGGTACATGTGAAGGCTTGCGGAATTTGCGGTTCAGATATACCCAGATATTTTAAAGGGACTGTCAAAAAATATCCATTAGTACTCGGACATGAGTTTTCTGGAATTGTTGAAGAAATCGGAGAAGGCGTTACGTCTGTAGTTCCCGGAGACCATATTGCTGGCGCTCCCCTTCTTCCGTGTATGGAATGTATTGATTGTAAAAACGGGAACTATTCTTTGTGCAAAAACTACAGTTTTAAAGGTTCTCGTGTGCAAGGCGCATTTGCTGACTATATTCTGCTTCCTGAAAATAATGTTGTAAAAATTGATCCTTCTTTGACATTTGAGCAAGGTGCCTTATTTGAACCTAGTACTGTTGGACTTCACGGGGTACGTTTGGCTGACTATGAGGCTGGTAAAACGGTTGCCATTATTGGTGGCGGTACCATAGGCTTTTTCACAATGCAATGGGCAAAGATTTTCGGTGCATCTAAGTTAGTTGTATTTGATATTAGTGAAGACCGCTTGGATTTTTGCAAAAAAATTGCTGCCGATGAAGGAATTAATTCCGGCGCTTCCGATTATAAAGAACAAGCTTTGGCTCTTACGGATGGCCGAGGATTTGACTATGTCTTTGAAACTTGCGGCGCTCCTGCAACCATCAAGATGGCATATGATTTAGCAGGTAATAAGGGACATGTTACCTTTATTGGTACCCCTTCATCCCCTGTAACATTTGAACCTTTAGAATGGGAAAATTTGAATCGCAAAGAATTGAGAGTTACAGGTACCTGGATGTCTTATTCTTCTCCTTTCCCGGGAGATGAATGGACATTAACGGCTCATTATTTTGCTACTGGTGAACTGAAGTATGATGACGGAGCTGTTTTTGATAAATTCCCTATGTGTGATGCTCAGAAAGCTTTTGAATTATACAAAACACCAGGCCTCGTCAAGGGTAGGATTTTACTTTACAATGAGGATTGATTTAAAATGAAAACTGGTAATATACTAATTATTCTTGGGATGTTACTCTATTTAATTACATCAATTGTAAATCGTTTTATTGTTGTGATTCCAGATGGTATTTATATTCCGGCTATGATTATTGGAATTATTGCAATTTCTTGCGGTATATTCCTTGTAAACAAGAAAAAGTAAAAAAATAACGGTCACTCGATGAGTGACCGTTATTTTTATCGATTTTCATACATTTCGGAGTAATAGGATTGATAATCACCTTTAATGATTTCTTCCCACCATTTCCGATTATTTAAATACCATTCTATTGTCTTGCTCAAACCGTTTTCAATATTTGTTTGCGGAAGCCAACCAAGTTCATTATGTATTTTTTCGGGATCAATGGCATATCGTTGGTCATGACCCGGACGGTCTGTGACAAATTCAATGAGAGTTTCAGGTTTGTTTAATAGATGAAGTACTTTTTTTACCATATCAATATTGGCGCATTCATTGTGTCCTCCAATATTATATACTTCTCCTTCCTTGCCTTTTCGAACAATTTCATCAATGGCAATACAATGATCCTCAACGTATAACCAGTCACGAACATTTTCTCCTTTTCCATATACCGGAATAGATTGATCGGATGTCGCACGTGAAATCATTAAAGGAATCAGTTTTTCGGGAAACTGGTAAGGCCCATAGTTGTTGGAACAACGTGAGATGGAAACAGGAAGTTTAAATGTCCTGTGGTACGCCATTACCAGCAAATCAGCTGATGCTTTAGAAGCAGAATATGGAGATGAAGCGTGTAACGGTGTTTGTTCTGTGAAAAACAAATCTTTTCTGTCTATCGGAAGGTCTCCATATACCTCGTCAGTAGAAACCTGATGAAAACGTTTAATGCCATATTCTCGGCATGCATCCATTAAAACTTGAGTGCCTAAAATGTTTGTTTTTAAAAACAATTCCGGTTCTTTTAAGCTCCTGTCAACATGGCTTTCTGCGGCAAAATTGACAACAACATCAAAGTGTTCTTCTTCAAATAGAGGAAATACATCTTTTCGTTCGGCAATATCCCCTTTAACAAAACGAAACTTCGAATCATTTAGTAAGGGCTCTAAGGTACGTAAGTTGCCGGCATATGTAAGCTTATCGAGGCAAACAATTCGATCTTCAGGATGTTTATTATGAACATAAAAAATGAAATTGGATCCGATAAATCCGGCACCACCGGTTACGAGAATGTTCATGGAAAGATTCCTTTCTCAATTAGTAATAAACGGTACCATCAACAACGTGTTTTAGGTGCGTTCCATATAAAGATTTTCCGTACTTTTCAATCGATTCTAATAAACTATTTTTGTCGATCCATCCGTTAATATAAGCAATTTCTTCCGGAGCGGAAACCATAACACCTTGTCGTTGCTGTATCATACGAATAAAAGCAGTGGCTTCAGCTAAGGATTCAACCGTACCTGTATCAAGCCAGGCATAACCACGGCCGAGAAGTTGAACTTTTAAACTTTTATCCTTTAAATAACAGTTGTTTACATCCGTAATCTCAAGTTCTCCTCTTGCGGACGGTTTAATCGTTTTTGCATATTTTACAATACGATTGTCATAAAAATACAAACCGGTTACACAATAATTGGATTGAGGATTTTTAGGTTTTTCTTCCAGCGAAATGACATTTTTGTCTTTGTCAAAGTTGACAACACCAAAACGTTCCGGATCTTTGACATAATATCCAAAAACAGTTGCTTTACCTTCTTCAGCATCGGAAACAGCTTGCAATAGCATATGACGGAAACCGTTTCCATAAAAGATATTATCGCCAAGGACCATAGCACAAGTATCATTGCCTATGAACTCTTCTCCCAGGATAAAAGCTTGTGCTAAACCATCGGGAGAAGGTTGAACTTTATAAGATAAATGAACACCAAACTGAGAGCCGTCTCCTAACAGACGCTCAAAATTTGGTAAATCATTCGGTGTAGATATTAAAAGAATATCTCGAATTCCAGCTAACATTAATGTAGATAAGGGATAATAAATCATGGGCTTATCATAAACAGGCAAAAGCTGTTTTGATGTAACCATTGTTAAAGGATATAATCTTGTTCCGGCTCCGCCGGCTAAAATAATACCTTTCAAGGATTTACTCCCCTTTCTCGTTATTTTGGAAATTAATACGTTCTTCTTCGACAACCAATGGATGATTCATAACACGTTGGTTTATGCTCAGTACATATTCGCCAAGAAGACCGATAAAAAATAGAACCAATGAGATGAATAACAGTAATACAATCAAAAGCGGGGCTTGGCCAGCCGCAAAATTATTCCAATGAATTAATTTCAAAACTAAATACACAATTGCAGCAATAAAACTTAAAAATGAAAAACCGAATCCGACAAATGTCGCAAGACGTAAGCCAATTTTCGTATATGAGGTCAATGATAACATAGCGGCATCATATAAGCTGTAAAAGTTGTTCTTACTTTTCCCGCCTCGTCTTTGTTCTTGCGTATATTCGATATCTTTCCGTTTGTATCCGAGTTCGGCTACAATGCCACGTAAAAAAGGAGTGGGGTCTTTTAATTCACTTAGAACTTTAATAAAAGATTTGTCATATAACCCAAATCCCGTAAAGTGTTCGATTTGTTCAACTTGAGACATTTTGCGAATGGTTTTATAGTAGCAAGAACGTAGAAAATACATAATAGGATTTTCTTTGCTGGAGGTTTTAATGCCGCAAACAATTTTATACCCTTTTTCCCATTCGGATACGAATTTCGGAATCATTTCAACCGGATCCTGGAAATCACAGCACATTGTAATTGTACAATCGCCCGTGGTTTGACACATTCCATGGAAAGGTGAGTTAAATTGACCGAAATTTTTGGCATTAAAAATAGCTTGGATTTTAGGATTTTGACGGCATAGTTCACGAATCAATGGCCTTGTGTTATCCGTTGAGCAGTTATCGATAAATAACAACTGATAATCATATTGCGGAAGTTCCTTGGTGATGATATCAATAATGGCTTTGCTAATCGGGACAACGTTTTCTTCTTCGTTATAACAAGGGACCATAACGGAGATGACTTTTTTCTGTTTGGTTTCCATTTTATTTCACTCCAAAAGACTTATTGATTCAAAGCTTCGATAATTGTTTTGGCCATGTAATCCAACATTTCGTCGGTCATTCCGGGATATACGCCAACCCAGAAAGTACGATTCATGATATCGTCGGTAACGGATAAGTCACCGGAAATACGGTATCCCTCACCGCTTTTACGCATTTCGTCAAAACAAGGATGTCGCGTTAAATTGCCAGCAAAAAGCATTCGTGTCTGAACGCCTTTTTCCTCAATATAACGAACAACTTTTTCGCGATCAATATTTTCTCTAACAGTCATCAAAAAGCCGAACCAAGACGGATTACTATCAGGTAAAGCCTGTGGCAAAATGACCTTGTCACGTACGCACTCCAGTGCATTATATAAATGAACGAAATTATGACGTCTACGTTCAACAAAAGAAGGCATTTTTTCAATTTGTGCACATCCAATTGCAGCTTGCATATCTGTTGCCTTCAAATTATATCCAAAGTGGGAATAGACATATTTGTGGTCATATCCATGTGGTAATTCACCGTATTGTCCATCAAAACGATGACCGCAACGATTGTCTTGACCGGAGCGGCATACACAGTCCCGCCCCCAATCACGCATAGAACGAATAATCTTGTTTAAAAGCGGATTGTTCGTATAAACAGCACCACCCTCTCCCATTGTCATATGATGAGGCGGGTAGAAACTACTAGTACCAATATCTCCAATCGTTCCGGTTTTGTACACTTTCCCGTCGCATATTACTTCGGAACCAAGAGCGTCACAGTTATCTTCAATTAACCATAAGTTGTGTTTCTCACAAAATTCCTTCACCGCAAATACGTCAAACGGGTTTCCGAGTGTATGAGCAAGCATAATTGCTTTGGTTTTATCAGAGACAGCATCTTCGAGTTTTGTAACATCAATGTTGTACTGGGGAATTGTAACGTCAACAAAAACCGGAACAGCACCGTACTGAATCATGGGGGTAACTGTGGTTGGAAATCCGGCGGCAACGGTGATGACTTCATCCCCTCGCTTGATAGCTCGGTCGCCAAGCAATGGTGATGTTAGTGTCATAAAAGCCAATAGATTTGCTGAAGATCCCGAGTTTACAAGATTGGCAAATTTCACACCGAGAAATTCAGCCAGTTTTGTTTCAAATTCATCTGTATAGCGACCGCTTGTTAACCAAAACTCTAAGGAGCTGTCAACTAAGTTGGTCATTTCTTTTTCGGTATAAACACGAGATGCATACGGAATCCTGTCCCCTTCTTTGTATGGGGCTTTTACATGAAATTGTTCATAATATTCTTCAACAATATCCAGGATTTGATCTCTGGCTTCTTGTTCAGTACATTTTTCAAACATTGATATTCTCCTTAAATTAAAAACTCTTTGATTTGAGCATTCATACAACTAACGACATCCTGACCTGCCAAACGAACCTTTTCCCATTCAACAGTTTTTTCTACTGCTTTTTCGACATGCCAGTGTGGTTTCCAGTTAAATGTATTTTTCAGTTTGTTACAATTCAAACGAAGAAATGTGGCTTCGTGAGGTCCGCCGTCGGATTTATTCTCCCAAGATAGACCATCTGCCCAGTATTTTGTGAAATAGTCAACTAAAGCACCGGTTTCAACACAATCACACTCATCTGGTCCGACATTGTAGTAACCTGCAAACGATGGGTCTTTTGCCTGCTTTTCTGCAATCATCAAATAAGCAAACAACGGTTCGAGTACATGTTGGTACGGTCGTACTGAATACGGATTACGTACAGCAATAGTCTCTGCCTTCTCGCCTGCTCTGACACAGTCAGGGATAATTCTGTCCTTGGAGAAATCTCCGCCACCGATAACGTTTCCGGCCCTGGCTGTGGAAACAGGTATTTTCAGTTCGTTGAAGAACGAACGAATATAACAATGCGTAACCAGTTCCGAACAGGATTTCGAGTTTGCATAAGGGTCGTAACCATCTAGCGGTTCGTTTTCACAAAACCCATCTGGCAACTCATTGTTTTCGTATACTTTATCTGTTGTAACGTTTAAAATGCTTTGGACGGAACTACAGCTACGTAGGGCGTCAAGTACATATACTGTGCCCATTACATTGGTTTCATACGTATAAACCGGACTTTTGTACCCTTCTCTTACAATTGGCTGGGCGGCTAAATGCAAAACGATTTCAGGGTTTACTTCAGAAATAACACGATTCACAAAAGACTGATCTCGAATATCACCGATATAGGAGTGCATTCCTTCTGCAATATGTGCAATGTTGAATAAGGATTTTTCTTCCGGTTCCAAAGCCATACCATATACATCGGCCCCGGCATTTTTAAGAATTTGACAAAGCCATGACCCTTTAAATCCTGTATGACCTGTAACAAGAACTCTTTTATTTTTGTAAAATTCTAAAGACATACGAAGTTTCCTCTAACAATTACCAATTTTTCCAAGGAGCCAAACCGGCGTTCCAAAGTTCTTCTAATTTAATCTTGTCGCGCAGTGTATCCATACACTGCCAATAACCGTTATGACGATAGGCTGTCAGCTGATTGGTTTCAGCCAGTGTTTCCATGGGCTTCTGTTCTAATACGGTTTGATCGTTTTCGAGTAAATCAAAAACAGACGGTTCCAAAACCATAAAACCACCATTTATCCAACTTCCGTCAGCGTCTTTTTTCTCGCGGAAAGCTTTAACACCTTCGTTGTCACCCATGCCCAAAACACCAAAACGTTGGGCAGCATTAACGGCTGTTAACGTTGCAGCGCGACCATTCTTTTTATGGCACTCCAAAAGCTTGGCAAAATCAACATCGGCAACGGCATCACCATATGTAAGCATAAAGGTTTCATTATTAATGTATGGCTGAATGCGTTTGACACGTCCACCGGTCATAGTATGAAGACCGGTATCAACAACGGTAACTTTCCACGGTTCTGAAAAAGAATTATGAATTGTCATGTTATTCTCTGCACCGAAATCAAAAGTAACATCTGAAGAATGCAAATAGTAGTTCGCAAAAAACTCTTTAATAACATGTTGTTTGTAACCGCAAAGGATAATAAATTCATTAAATCCTTGTGACGAATACATTTTCATGATATGCCACAAAATCGGTTTACCGCCGATTTCAATCATCGGTTTCGGTTTGTTATCACTTTCCTCGGAAATTCGAGTTCCAAAACCACCGGCAAGAATTACAACTTTCATTATGAAAATACCTCCTGAAGGGCAAAAATATCTACTTTGCATTATACAACATACGCATATTTTTGTCTATAATTATAATAAATATATAATAATATAAACGGTGTTTTTTTGATGTTTTCACTGCTGTTAAATTATATCGGCAAAAATGTAAAAAAACTGTCCAAATGGGTATCGTATTTTTGTGGAATTGTTCCATAATAGAGGTAACAATTTATACCGAAAGGAAGTATATTCTCATGGTAGTTAAAGTATTTAAAGATGCCGAAGCTATCGGCAAAGCTGCAGCTTCAATGTTTGCTGCAAAAGTTCTTGAAAAACCGGACTGCGTCCTTGGACTCGCAACTGGTTCCACCCCGATTCCGACCTACAAAGCCATGGCTGATTTGTACAATGCAGGTGCTGTTGACTATTCCAAAGTTACCACCTTTAACCTTGACGAGTATGTTGGTTTGAATCACGAGCATGATCAGAGTTACTACTATTTCATGCATGATAATCTGTTCAACTACATCAATGTTCCGGAAGAAAGCATCCATGTTCTCTCCGGCACTGCTGCTGATCTTGAAAAAGAATGTGCAGATTACGAAAAAGCCATTGAAAACGCCGGCGGTATTGATCTTCAGATTCTCGGTATCGGTCATAACGGTCACATCGCTTTCAACGAGCCCGCTGATGCTTTCGCTCCGAAAACGCATGTCGTTTCTTTAACCGAAAGAACTATTGAAGCCAACACCCGTTTCTTTGCAAGCTCTGCTGATGTTCCGCGTCAGGCTGTTTCTATGGGTATCGGTACTATTATGAAAGCCAAAGCAATCGTCTTGATTGCTACTGGCGAAGGAAAAGCTCAGGCAATTCATGATATGGTTTACGGCGAGATGAACCCGTCTTGCCCGGCTTCTATTCTTCAGATTCATCCGAATTGTGTCATTATGTGCGACGAAGCTGCCGGTTCTAAACTGTAATTTATAATTCGTTACTTTGCAAGCGGTTGAGTATTACTCAGCCGCTTGTTTTTTCGTTGACAAAAGTATGAATTTAGTATAGTATCTATTATGTATTTTTATGTATATAAGGGGGCATTCGCCTTGTTCCAAATATGGAAAGAACATCGCCACTTCGGCAAGCAGGTATTTTTACTTTCAATCAATGAATTAAAGAAAACCTATAAAGGAGCATTTTTGGGATTTGGATGGGCTGTCATCAAACCGGCCGTCACGCTATTTTCCCTTTGGTTTTTGTTTGCATTGGGATTAAGAGGAAATTCTATTCGGCATGGTGAGTTTGGTGTTTTCAGTTTCTTGCTTGTCGGTTATATTCCCTGGTTCTTTATGAATGACAGTATTATTTTCGGTACTCGTTGCATTCGAACCAACAGTCAATTTGTTACTAAAATATCATACCCGGTTTCAACCATCATGACGTTTACGAATATATCAAAGTTTTATATTCACATTATTTTGTCAGTTCTTATGTATATTGTGTTGATGTTTACCGGAGAAGTTGGACCAATGATTCAAAATATTCAATGGTTTTTCTATGCCCCATTAATGCTTTTGTTTTTTATGGGTCTTTCTTGGGTAAATGCTCCTCTTGCAGTGTTTAGTCGTGACTTTGAAAACTTTATCAATGCTATTATTACAATGCTTTTCTGGGTATCCGGTACGCTATTTGACACTTATGAGTTGGATAATCGCTTTTTAAGAGCCATTATGTATTGTAATCCTATCACCTACTTTATTAATGGATTTAGAAAAACTTTCTTGTATGGTGAATGGTTTTGGCAACATTCTTCCACCATGGCAAACGGTCATGTCTTATATTCATCGTTTTGGGAAAATGCCATTTTCTTTGCAGAACTGATTTTTGTTATTGCTTTCGGTTCTTGGAACTATAAACGTACTCGAAAAACGATGCCTGACATACTATAAGGAGGGATTATCGTGCAAGAACAACAAATATCTAAACCAATACAAGACGGTGAACCGATTATCGTTTTTGATCATGTTTCAAAGATATATACTTTGTATAAAAATGACAGAGAACGCTTTATTTCCCTGTTTCATCGACCGAAAAATTTAAAAACAAATTTAGCATTTAATGATGTTTCCTTTACAATCAATAAAGGTGAAGCTGTTGGTATTATAGGAAGTAATGGTGCAGGAAAATCTACTCTTTTGAAAATGGTAACCGGCGTCACATTTCCAACATCCGGAACTGTGACAGTCAAAGGCCATGTCGCTGCTTTGCTCGAATTAACCGCTGGATTTTCGTTGGAAATGACAGGGCGTGAAAATATCTATCTTAAAGGGTATCTTCTCGGACTTCGCGACGACGAAATCAAAGAAATTGAACAGTCTATTATTGATTTTGCGGATCTTGGAGAATATATCGATCAACCTGTTCGTACTTTTTCAAGTGGTATGAAAATGCGACTTGGTTTTGCTATTAATATTAATACAAACCCGGACATTTTGGTCGTTGATGAAGCATTAAGTGTTGGAGATGCAGCATTTAAAAAGAAGTGCAAAGATAAAATCGCCGAGGTTATCAAAACAGGTGTTACGGTCCTATATGTAAGCCATTCTATGCAAAGTGTAAATGAAATTTGTCACCGAGCAATATATTTGAAAAAAGGTACAGTTATGTATGATGGTGATGTTGAAGAAGCATTTAAACTGTACGGTGGAAAGTAGGAATTAGATTGAAAAAGAATGTTTTGGCAGTGATCCTTGCAGCTGGCAAGGGAAACCGCTTTACGCACGATGTTCCTAAGCAATATATAGAACTTCGTCGTAAGCCAATCCTCGCCTATTCTTTAGAAGCTTTTGAGCATGTAGATGATGTTGATGCCATTTGTGTGGTTGCATCTGAAGATTGTTTTCCGACAGTTGAGCGAATTGCAAAAAAATATAAAATAACCAAACTTCAGTATGTTATTCAAGGTGGAGAAGTTCGTACCGATTCAGTACGCTCTGCACTTGATATTGCATCGGAATATACAAATGTTTTGATTCACGATTCCGCTCGTCCACTTGTTCCCCAAGAATGTGTTCAGCAGATGATTGACACATTAAACAGCGGGTGTTTGGCAACAACAGCCGCCCTGGAATCGACCGATACGGTTGCCGTTTCCATGGATAGGCAAACAGTTGCCAATATTCCACAACGGTCCAATATTTTTATGATTCAAACACCACAAGGATTTCGCTCATCAATCATAAAGGATGCGTATGACCGTATGAAAAATGATGAACTTTCACCTGCTTTTACGGATGATTGCGGTCTTGTTATGAATTATTTTCCGGATGTTGATATTCAGATTGTTCCCGGATCTCGCGGACTTCATAAACTAACCTACCCGGAAGACATGAGTGTATTGGAATCTATTTTAAAATCTTAAATGTGAAAGGAGAAAGCGTCCATGCGCGAGGGAATAAAAACCGCCGCTATTGTGGCGCTTCGTTGTATTTTACATATCTTATGGCTATTCCCCATTCGTCGAGAAATTGTTTTTTCCAGTTATGAAGGAAAACGTGTTGGATGTAATCCCGAGAGTATTTGTGATGAACTGATTACTCAGCATCCGGAATTACGTAAGAATATCGTTTGGATATATCGACGTGATGCTGATCGTCTACATCTTTATGATAAAGGACTTAAAACCGTTCCTTATGGTGGAATTCCCTATTTCTTTCATATATTGACAGCAAAAGTGCTTGTGTTTAATGATCTTCAAAAAAGTTCATTTATTCCCTTTAGGAAAGATCAGTTTATGCTACAAACGTGGCATGGATGTGGATTATATAAAAAGGTTGGTCATGATATTCCGGGTGCATCAAGATCCTATCATAAACACCTTGACTATATTGCATCGCACATATCGTTGTTCTCTTCGGGATGCAGATCATTTACAGAAACGGTTATTCGCGGAGCGTTTGGATACAATGGCGAAGTGTTAGAAATCGGACTTCCGCGTAACGATGTTTTATTATCGAAAGAGAAGAGAAAATACTGGTATGAACAAGTTCGAGATGAATTGAATCTACCTCTAGACCAAAAACTGATTCTTGTAGCTCCGACATTTCGAAATGGTGGCTTTTCCAACTTGCAATTTGTTGAAGATCCACTCGTTACAGAAGCCCTGACAAATCGTTTTGGAAATTTTATATATTTGCTTCGAACACATTATATGGATGACCCCGCAAAGAGTTTGCCAGCCAATTGTATTGATGTTACTTCATGGCCGGATATGCAAGAGTTACTTTGTGCAGCTGATGTTTTGATTTCTGATTATTCTTCGTGTATTTGGGATTTTTCATTGACAGAAAAACCCTGTCTGTTATATGCTCCTGATTTGAGTGATTATCAAAATGAACGGGATTTCTACTTGAATATTCATGAATGGCCGTTCCCACTTTCAACTAATCCTGATGAATTTATAAATACAATTAACGAATTTAACCCAAAGTCTTATCAGTTTGCAGTAAAAGACCATTTAAAAGCACTGGGAAGTACTGAAACGGGAAAAGCGAGTCAACTTCTCGCCAACCGTATTTTTGATGAATTTTCCCATTAATTAAAGGAAGTGTATGTATGGTTTCTGTCGTCATTTTTGCCGGGGGTACCGGTGTCCGCATGAAATCTGCCGACAAACCAAAACAGTTTTTAGAACTGGACGGAAAGCCGATTATTATTCGTACTTTAGAAAAGTTTTCGAACCATCCTGAAGTGGACCAAATTGTTGTTGCTTGTTTGGAGTCTTGGATAGATGAATTGAAAAAACAAATTGATATTCATCATGTAGAAAAAGTGTCCGCTATTGTAAAAGGTGGAAATTCAGGATTTGAGTCTATTCATAATGGACTAATAGAGGCATCGAAAAACGCATGTGAAGACGATGTTGTTTTGATTTCCGATGGTGTTCGTCCTATTTTAACCAATGACTTAATTTCGACCTGTATTCAGACAGCCAAAGAATTTGAAACTGCTGTTCCGGTGGTCCCCAGCATAGATTCTGTTTTACAAAGCGACGACGGTGTTCATTGCTCGACAGCTCTTCCTAGGGGAAAAATGTTTATCACACAAGCTCCTCAAGGATATACTTTTCGAAAGATATTATGGGCTCATAAAGAAGCAGAAAAACGCGGTATGGGAAATCCAATTTCTTCTAGTGAGCTGTTGATTGACTTGGGTGAAGAAATCCATTTGTTTAAAGGCGATCAAGATAATATTAAAGTTACAACAGATTATGACTTGCACGTTCTTCGCTCAAGATATGAATATACTGCGCATCATGGATTAGATGATTTGGAGGCTTCACATGGATTGTAAGGATAGAACAATCGAACATATTCTGTCCCCCGCTTTTTATGATGATATTTGTACGTTGTCAAGAAACGAGATGGAATACACCCGTTTTCAAAATAAGACAGTTTTAATTACCGGCGCGGCTGGACTTATCGGAAAATACCTAGTTCTATCACTATTATGTGCCAATGATTTATTTGATTGCCATATTTCCGTAATTGCTTTGGTCCACTCGAAAAGCAAAGCATACAATATATTTGGCGATGCTGTAAATCGGGAAGATATCCATATTATTGAAGCTGATGTTTGCCATCTTCCATCTGACTTACCGAAAGCTGATTTTATTGTTCACGCCGCTAGCCCAGCTAGTGCAATACAGTATCGGGAAAATCCTGTTGGCACGTTTACAACCAACACGGTCGGTACCTATTCCATATTGGAATATGCGCGTTTAAATCATTGTGAATCAATTGTTTGCTGTTCCAGTCTTAAAATATATGGTCAGTTTTCTGACAAGCAACAACTTTTAAGTGAAGAATCAAACGGTATTCTTGATTTCACAAATTATTTAAACTGTTACGCTGAAGGAAAACGTGCAACAGAAATGTTATGCAATTCCTATTTTAGTCAGTTTAATTTACCGGTTAAGCTTGTAAGACCATCCTATATTTACGGTGCATGTTCTTTAGACGATGACCGTGTTTGGGCACAGTTTATTGCCAATGTTGTCCGTAATGAAAATATCTTATTGAAAAGCAATGGCGCCGTTTTGCGGTCTTTCTGCTATGTTCGAGATACTGCCTCCGCCATTTTCCGTGTTTTACTGGATGGAGAAAACGGAGCGGTTTACAACATTGCTGATAAAAAATCAGATGTTACGATACGACAATTTGCAAAAATTGCCGTAGAAGCTTTTCCGGAACGGAATTTGACATTATCATTTGAAAATGAAAGCGATTCCATAGATCCGGCTCCGAATTCCGTCCCAGCCGAAGTATTAACAAATGATAAGATAATTAAACTCGGTTGGAAGCCGCAAATGGACGTTTCCGCAGGAGTGAAAAAAACCGTATCCATTTTGGAACAAGGATTTTTGAAACAATAAAAGCGAGGTGAGAATAATGTCTAATAAAACGAAAAACACAACAATTAGCGTTATTCTGCTTCCAGACTACGATGAAACAAAAAATGAAGACTTGCTTTCCAGAATTCAAAACCAAAAATTAAAAACAGTATCGGTGGAATACATTTATGTAAATTCCACCGATAGTACTTGTATGAACCGTTTTTCCGAACAAAATGCATGCTTTGTGACGAATAACGGTTTATCTATATGTCAGCAAATGAACGAGGCATTAGAGCATGTTACCGGAGAGTATTTTACTATTATTCATGCCGGCGACAGTTTTTCCGCCTCCTTTTTTCAAAAAATGACAAAATATGGAAATCGAGTAAATTTTGAAGATATTGACATAGAAGAAACCGAACTTCTCGATGACGATGATGAAGAGCTGGATACAGAGTCGATTGACCCGGTTCAATTTCCACCGGTGCCTGTTTTGTGTCCATTGCATGTATTCTCCGGCGAATCATCCGGAACTACAAAAATGGACCGTTTTTCCTATGGTAATAAGGTTACAGGTATTGATTTGCGCTCTGACCGAGCCGTTAATCTACGCTTTCCTTTAACAATTTTCGGTGTGTTTTTTATCACTAAACATGTAAAGGAATATACCTTTTCAGATTCAATTTCTTTTGAAGATGCAGAAAAAGAATATATTCTTCGTATACTTCTGAAATATCGGTTGCTCTTAGCAGTCAATACTTTGGATTATTCATACTGCACACCACAGGACATTCATTTCCCTTGTTCCTCTCTTGTATATGAAAAGGATTGGTATTTAAACTCTCTTGAAAACTGGCTATTACCTTTTGTTAAGGAAAACGCCAAGCCACGTTCTAAGAAAATTCCTGTTTTCTTACAAGCTGTTGCTTTACATCTTATTTATGCTCGATTACTTGCCAATCGTGATAATCGAAATCGACATATTCTCGACAAGAGTGAGATTAAACAATTTTGGAATACGGTACAAAAAATCTTATTTTACATATCAGATAATACAATTGACCGTGTTTTACCACACAGTACCCCTGTTGAATTATCTGAAAAGATCTTTTTGGACATGCTGAAACATAATGCGTTTGAGTCCTCTCCTGCAATTAAAGTTGTTGAACGCCGATTGTGTCTTGGATTTCACAAAGTAAAGCCTTTCATTACTTCCGATAGTACGCCTGTAAATATTCAATGTATGGATTTCATAAACGGGAAACTGGAAATAGATGGGTTCATTTGTAATGTATATTCAAATTCGGAAGTCAAACTATTTGTTCACTCTAATCAGGATATTATAGAACCTGTTTCAACAAGTGTTTTCTCGTTAACCAAGTATTTTGGACAATCATGTTTTAAACAAGACACATTCCATGTTTCTGTTCCGGTTTTAAATATGCCGATACAAAACATCACATTTGAATTACAATACAGGGACAAATGGTATTCGCTTCCGATTGTTTTTGTCTCCCATTTCAGTAAATTAACTGAAAAACTACATAATTCATCATGGCGATTTGATCAATATGAAGCGACATATAAAAACGATGTATATTCAATCCAAATTTGTCCCAGAAAGCACTTCTCGCAATTTACTAGAGAATTACGCCTTCAAGTAGAAATGCTTAAAACACGCAAAAAAAGAGCCGTTGCAATGGTCGTGATGCGTGCTGTCTACTGGGTATGTCATCCGTTTTATTCTAATAAACACATTTGGTTCTTTTTCGATAAGATATACAAAGGCGGCGACAATGCGGAATATATTTATCGATATGCCTGTGAACAAAATGATGGCATTCACAAATATTATTTAATAGATAAAAACGCACCTGACGCAAAAAAACTCAAACACGATGGTTTCCGACCTGTTTATAGAAACAGTTTACAGCACCGAATGGCACTTTTGCACTCTGATTTACTAATTGTTTCTAATTCAACGGTTATGGAATTAAATCACTTATCTGAGGAGACCTCCTCCTATATTCGAGACCTTGTAAATTTTGATACGGTATGTGTGCAGCACGGATTATCCGTTCAGAATATTGCGGCTGCTCAGAATCGACTCAGAGACAAAACCATGTTATATTTTTGTGCGTCTCCCGTAGAAATCGATAATTTATCGAAACCGATATATGGCTATGAAGGATATGACGCTCTTAAATTAACCGGAGTACCGCGTTTTGATGGCCTTAAAAACAATGTCAAAAAGCAAATCATTCTCTCTCCCACCTGGCGAATGCAGGCAGCAGTTACCGTTCGCAAAAACGAAGGAGTTCAACGAGATTATAATCCGTTGTTCAAAGAAACATCCTATTATAAGGTATACAATGATTTAATTCAAAATCAAGAATTAATGGATGCGGCTAAACAATATGGATATATAATCAAGTATGTACTACATCCAATCGTCAGTGCACAAGCATGTGATTTTACACCGGGGCCGGAAGTGGAGATTGTTCCCGCAATCGGGAATATGAGTTATGAAAAATTATTCTGCGAATCAGCATTGATGATTACAGACTATTCCGGAGTTCAATTCGATTTTGCTTATATGCGTAAACCGCTAGTATATTACCTTCCCGAATCGCTGCCAAAACATTATGAAGAAGGTGCATTTAAAACGGAAACAATGGCTTTCGGGGATTTATGCTACACTGAGTCAGAACTGATTAATACACTGATTGAATACATGAAATCAGATTGTCAGATGAAACAAGAATATGTGAAGCGTGCGGATCAGTTTTTTGCATATCAAGACCACAATAACTGTAAACGAGTTTATAGTGAACTCATAAACTATCAAAAAAAGCATTTCTCATAAAACAAGAATTCCCTACAGAGATTTTCGTTCTCTGTAGGGAATTTTCATTCTTTCAGCCAATTCCTAACATAGGAAAATGCAGCTTCTTCTCCCTCGTCTGCCAAGATTTGAAGCATTTTCTCAAGCTCGTCGGATGTTTCCGGATGAATCATACGAGTTTCTTTATTAGGGAGAAAATATTCTAAAGCAGAAGCATCGGTATAGGCTTCCTTTTTGTATATTTTACTGGCTGCAACCCGGTCGCAAAACATTTCAGCAACATATTTCTTCGGCATTTTCATGGGAGCGATTCGATGGGTTTTAAAATCATAATCGGTCCAATACTCGAAATGATGTTTATTTCTGCCTTTATGATGCATCCAGGCGGTAGAATAGCCAACAGCTTCTCTCTCTCCTACATTAGGACTTCGAGTTCCCTGATAGAATTTTGCACCTTTCCAAAACTCCGAAAAGGAATACTTCGATAAATCGTGAAACAAGCCTTGAAATCCGATTCCCGCTTTAAAACAATGACGAATAACGGCATGTCGATGTTTGGTTATGGTATTGAAATGTTTTATCGGATGCCACATCGTCATCCCTCCTTCGCAAATATTTTATAGAATGTCGTTTCTTTGTAATTTGAGCAGGTAAAATTTCGAACGCTGGAAGGTTTTATTCTAGGGTTGTTAATAGATGTTTTGTTGTCAACTACATGAGAAATGCTTCCGGTTTTAACTGCACTATGTACTCCGCGTGCAAATTCATATCCGGGTGTAATGGCGCCGATGCAAAGAATCGCTATGATAGCAACAACCAGGATTTTATCTGAAACGGGCTTTTTCCTGTCAAAGTTTTCAAATAGATATTGAATCACACAAATAAAGAAATATATCATTGGTGGAATTGTTGCTCTCATTCCGAAATCAGCTGCGGTACCGGCATGAATCAACGGAAAAAATGCTAGTAAAAACACCGAAACATGGAACAGTACGTTCTTTCTATGAAAATACATAATAAAGACAGCGACAATTAGGAATTCAAGCAGTAAGAACAAAATGTACTTCATTAGATCATAGAATGTGCCGGTGCCGTTCGCAATACGAGATGCAAATCGCAAAAAGTGACCTTCATTACTGATTTTTGTTCCTACGGCTGCAGCATTATTGGATGTAAAGAATGCTGCCATAATGGGAAAAATAAATAAAACCGACATAATATTTGATATAGAAAAGATTTGTGAAAGCCAGTTTTTCCAATTTTTCAAGTTAATAAACACATATTTAATGCCCATAACAGCAGCCATGCAAACAAATCCAATAAACGGAAATGGTCCGCTAAACAGACACATCATTCCAATAAATACATAGTTGGAAGGTGTTTTCTCAGTAATCAGCAGTAATGTACATATCCAAGGAATCACAGTTTGGTTAAAAACCCAGAATAAACAAGTTGTAAAACTGCTTAATTGGTAACGATATGTAGCCCACCATTCGATATGATAACCGCTTAACGACAGCTTTGGATTAACATTCAACGCAACACCTAGTATATCCATACCGCCAAAGAAAATAAACAATCCAATAACAGCAATGACTCTTTTTAAGGTTTTTGCGTTCACTGTAAAATATAATAGTAAAAACGTAAGAACAATCCCTAGAAAGGTCCAAATGTATAATGCTGTATTTGCAACATTCCAAGCGGCAATTTCATTTGATGTTAATGAGTTTGTGATTTTTCCAATCAAGGCCGCAGGAATCCAGTATCCTATATAGTAGCACATGGACCCTTTTTCTCCGCCGTATATAACGGGCCAATCATATGTGATTAAATCTCGGAAAAGTGCATTGCGATACCCGAAATCAGAACACTGATAAAACCAACCACCGATGCCGGACCACCAAACCCATACGGCGGAAACCAGAACAGTAATTACAATGGCCGGAATTCCGAATTTGATTTCCTTCTCTTGATATAGAAGACGATTTTGATCAATGTGTTTATCACAAAAATCCAGTAGATTTTTCCAAAATACACTAACAAGAATAAAAAGAACTGAAACAGCAGAAACCAAAGCCCAGCCGAATCTTAACCAAGTTAAGGAAAAAATGAGAAACGGTAAGGCAATATAGACAAATATATATGGTTTGATTTTAGAGTAGGTTAAAGATATTTGCATAATAAAAACCCTTTCATTCTGTGATAAAAGCCGTTGATATAGGTATGATTTTTGACAAGTTACTTAATGATGTTTCTATTTGAAAACCAATTTTCCCCGCTGAAAAGAATATTGTTTCAAAAGATTCCGAACTTTTATCTATAACGGTTTTAAATAATTTCTTCATTCCAACAGGAGAACATCCCCCATGAATATATCCTGTTAAAGGCAGAAGTTCCTTGGATTTAATCATTTCTATACTTTTTTCACCGACAGCCTGTGCAGCTTTTTTCAAATGTAACTCACGATTTACCGGAACCATAAAAACATAATGGTTCTTTGAAGATCCTATACAAACAAGTGTTTTGTAAGTGCGATTGGGATCCTCGTTTAATACAGCTGCAACTTCTTCACCACTGACGGCGTCTGTATCTGTATAAATATGAGGTATATATGAGAGTTTGTTTTGTTCAAAAATGCGCATTACATTTGTTTTTTCATTATTCTTCGACATAATGACTCCATTAATGGTGATGATGGTTGTGCGATTCGGGCATTTTTGCCGATACGGCACATTCTATTTCTCCACATATTTCATTTGTGTTTTCTATTTCTATCGTACAATGATGAATATTATGCTCCGTTAATTTGCTTCGAATTTCATTTTTTATTTTTTGCGAATTTGAGTCTGAAATAACATGCATCGTTGCAAAATTATGAATGCCATCTGTAGACCAAATATGAATATGATGTATGCCGGTAATAGAATCTATTTGTAATATGCTCGACTCTATCTCACTAACAGAAATGTCGTCCGGTACTTTTTCCAACATTATTGAAATCGATTCCATCAGGTTTTTAAAGGCATTAACTCCGATGTAGACGGCAACACCCATTGACATAATTGAATCAATAAATCGTATATCGGTAAAATACATCAAAATAGCTCCAACTAGAACTATTATCCATCCTAAAACATCTTCAAGCATATGAAGATTGACGGCTTTTTGATTTAAAGAGTCTCCTCTCTTGGTGACAAATGCCGCCAAAAGATTTACCACAACCCCGAAAATCGAAAGATAGATCATTCCTCTATACTCTATTAAAACAGGATGAAATAATCGATAAAATGAAGCACAAAGAACTAGAATAGAACCAATCAACAAAACTAGCGATGTAATGATTGCCCCCAGCACCGAATATCTCGCATATCCATATGTATAGATATCGTCTGGTTTCGTTTTACTTTTTTTCTCCAAAAAATACGAAATTCCAATAGTAATAGCATCGCCAAAATCATGAACGGAATCAGACATGATTGCGATACTTTTAGTAAATAGTCCGCCAAAAAACTCAATAAATGAGAAGGATATATTAAGGATAAATGCAATTAAGATGTTTCTATCTGTTTTCATTATCGTCCTCACAAAAATATACTTGCAATGTGATTCTCCAAATCATCATCATACTCAATGTCCGCAGAAAAATAACGAGCCGTTTCGGTTAAAGCTTCAAAAGATTGGTCATCCTGGTTATTCCATCTATCTGTGACAGTATTAACACAGTCCCAAACAAAACGAATTCTCTGTTCAAGTAGGCCATCGTATAAAGCATTTGGAATATGTCTAAAGATAAAGTATTCTGCAAGCCTTGCCTGCATAGGATCGGACAAAAGAGCAGCTTGGTCAAGCAGCTGTTCCCTGACGTTCCAAAGATACTTTTCATCTTCGGGTAACGAACTAACCAGGTCTTTTAAGGAACCGGATTCGGAGTATAATTCAAGTGGCTTCTTTTGACTTAAAATTAATGAAGCTGCAGACTCACAGCTCAAACCAAGACCTATTTCTTCGATTCCTGTCCAGAAATTTCTAAATCGGGGATGATCTCTACATATTTGACATAAATATCCTTCCCCTTTTTTAATAATCAATTCACATAAATTATTATCCGTTAGATACGGACATCTTTCATCTTTATTTAGAATAAAATGAGGCGGATTACTATTACTGATGAATTGTAATGCGTCTTTTGTATAACGTTCATAGGAATTGTTATCGATATCAATTTCCCATCCAATACAGCACGAATTTTTGCACTCACTTTTAATACATGCAAAATCAAAATAAAAACTTGGATAAATTATTGTATTACTTGTCATAATCGTAAATCCATTATTTAGTTATAATGATAGAATGTATCCTGTTCAGGGGTTCGATATTCATGTTTTTCGTAATAACCAATAAGCTGACCTGTATTATTTCGTAAAGCAACCATATATACATCCTTGTTTTCTTCCGGATTGTATGAAGTAAATACGCGATTATTCTTTGACGACTCGGAAAACCAAGAAACCACTTTCTTAATTTTTTCATTTGTAGAAGGAGAATGACAACTAAAAATGCTCCTTCCAACCAGGTCAATTTTATATCTAGTATGAGCAGCCGGATTCATATACACGACATCATGATTTAAATCACAGATAACAATAGGGGCTCGATCTTCATCCAGTACACCTTTAAAAAATACATTTAACATAATTACCTCTTTATAGTATGGTCCACAACGCAAATAATAATGTGAGTACAAATAGAACAATAAAGACTCTTCTCATCCAAATCGGAATATTATTTGATTTTTTTCCAAACAAAAATATAACAATACCGATGATGAGAATCAGGACTCCCGCAACTACTCTCATAATTGCATCTCGGATATAATTAATTTCAAGTACCTTGCCAGGTTCCAAAGGTATATTATATTTTGTTTCGTTGGATGTTTGTTGAACTCTATCGGCTAATTCATTTTCAACATCAAAATCGTTTTCTCTTTTCAACAGACCTTTTATGGTTATATTATTCCCCTTCGCCATCCCATCAACGTCAAAGTTTTCATAAAGCCATTTCTTGCCGGCATGGATGGTATAAATTGATTTGGTGGTGTTATCAAAACCAATATAATAGTAATCCCTACCCGTTGGTATAATACCATTGATGCTGTTTTCAACAGTAAGAAGTTGCCCCGCAGTATTAATGGAAATCTCATATACATCTTTCGTATTGAGTAAATCCATAATACTCATTACAAAGAATACTCCGACATAGGCGGCGATTAATACAACGCTTATAAATACCTTCAAAAATTTACTTTTCATACCAATGCCTACCTCATATATCCAATTTGTTTAAGCTTTAAAACATAGTTTTCATCTTTGATACGGTTTTGTGATTCTTCTAGGAGTTTTTCATATTTTCGTTTTTTTAACCCTGTAAGAATACTAATCAGGTCAAAAATCGAGACAAGTATCAACGCAATTCCAAGAATAAGTATAACAGTCGGAAGCAACCACTGTGTTGACTCCAGCGTTCCTAACATATGCATTCCAAACAGAACATATCCTCTCCAAGCAATTAAACCGCCGACCACTAGCAAAATAAAGTCTTTTGAAACTTTGAATTCTTCCTGAGGAATACCTTCAATTGCTAATTCATGACATCTCGGATCCAAATATTCATTGCCGCATTTTTTACAAATTGCAATTGGGCTTTTATATTTTTTTTGCCACTTCTCATATGTTAATAATTTACAATTGCATTGCTTACAATAAACCTCATAAGCCATATATATTTCTCCTTCTTAAACGGATGAAATTATACTTTCAGTGATTTTAAATATTCCTTTTGTTCAGGCGTAATACGAAAACTTTCGCGTGCTTTTTGTATTGTTTTATTATGTACCCAAGTATCTAGTCGATGTTCTTCAATATATTGAATGGAATCGTTCCACTGTTTAGTCAGAGCAGTTGCAAAAAACCATGCACACATCATCCGCACGTAATAGTCTTCACTATGAATAGAAGCGGGAATATCCAAATACTCTTTCTTAAAATCATCATCAAGATAATGAGACATCAACATTTCAATACCAAATCGACAAGTGTATGGCTTTTCTGAAATCGACCATTCTTTAATTTTTTCCAAAAGAGCAGTTTTGTGTTTTTTGAAAATTTTTGGAGACATAATATCGCAAACCGCCCAATTATCCACATATGGTAGAAAAATATCTACAGCTTTTATACATTCGTCATAATCTTTAATTTCCGAAATCAACAAACCGTGTAGCATATTTTCGTCGTAGTATGTATGTGGAAGATCGTTCAAGAACTTGTCTATATTAGTGTTTTTCACCAATCTTTTAGCTAGATTCCGAACATTAGGAACTCGAACCCCGATAAATAATTCTCTGGGAATCCCCGGAGTTAACTTTGCTTGAAAATCACCATATGAGATATCTTGTAGTGAAAATAATTCTTCTTGAATGGTCATATTCATCCTCCAAAATCGACAATATTAAGTGTATTAAATAAGCCATCAGTATTCATTTTTATAATCAAGACATCTTAAAAAGTAAACAAACTGTCTCCACATGAGCAGTCCTTGGAAACATGTCAACTGGAACAATTTTCATTACTTTGTAGTGTTCTGTTTTTAATAATGCCAAGTCTCTTGCGAGTGTATTAGGATTACATGAAATATATACAATCCTTTCAGCACCAAATTCCGGCAATGTTTTGATTAATGATTCTTCGCAGCCTTTTCTTGGCGGGTCAAGAACTATTACTGATGTATGTAGCTGCTTTTTCGCAAGTGTATTGACAGCACTTGCTGCATCTGAACACATAAACGTTGCGTTACTAATGTTATTATTCTTTGCGTTGTTTATTGCATTATCAATAGCTTCCGGAACAATTTCGACGCCAATGACCTGCTTCACAAATCTGGCCATTGAAAGTCCTATTGTTCCGGCTCCACAATACAAATCAAGAAGAATATCGTCTTTATTCAAGTCAGCAAAATCCCTTGCAATTGTGTAAAGCTTTTCAGCTTGTCGGCTGTTGACTTGGTAAAATGCCTGCGAATCTATAGAACAATCAATTTCACACAACCTATCATTAATAGAACCGTTACCAAGTAAATTTATATTCTTATTCCCTAATACAACATTGGTATCTTTATCATTTATATTTAAAATAAACGAATCAATTGTATGAATATGAGATAGTTCTTGCACTAAGTCATTCAAATGTGGCACTTTGGCATTAGAAGAAATCAAGCATATCATTAACTGCTCAGATTGTTTCCCTTGTCGTATATAAATATGCCGTAATAGACCACATTTTTTCTTTTCGTCATAAATTGAAACATTATATAGATTTATCCAATTTTTAACACAATTTACTATTTTTTCAAATAATTCCGGTTGTAAAATACAATCTGTACATGAAACAATATGATGTGAGTGCTGAGCATAAAAGCCAACAACAGTTTCTTGCTGTTTATTCTTTCCTATTGGATATTGTGCTTTGTTGCGATATCGATTTATCTCCTCGGAACCAATAATGGGTAAAAATTCTGCATCATATATTTCGGCAATTCTTTCGATGCAATCTTTAACAAACTGTTCTTTATAACGCAATTCAGCATCATAAGAGACATGTCTCCAAACACATCCCCCACATTGTTTATAGACAGGGCAATCTGCTGTGTCGATCCTGTCCCTTGAAGAAACAAGTATTTTCTCAATGATGCCATAAGCATATCTTTTCTCTACTTTAACAATTTTTGCTAAAATTTTATCACCGACAGCCGTTTGAGGTACAAATACAACAAAACCATCGGGATATTCTTCACTTATTAATCGACCGACACCGCTTCCAAGCGAAGTAACACTGGTAATATCTAGTTCTATTATTTGGTTTTTGGACAACGGCATAGGTCTCACCTACCTTTGAAACGACTTTTACCCCACCTATGTTTCATACATAGGTGGGGTATTAAATTTATTTTACAACCTCTATGACCGGCGAAGAATATTCTTGGTCATCATCTGACAAAAAATCAATGTCGATAGGTTCATCAAAAATCAATTCTTCATCGTCAGATTTTTTTAGGACCTTTTTTAAAATTAAAAGAACTGTTAACGCCGCAACTAGTGCAGACACAATCGCAATCAAAATCCAGAATAATGTTTTATTTTGTTTCAAATTAAACATATTATTTACTCCATTCTTACAGATTGTTTACTTTAACAACACCCTTAATAATAACAAGTTTCACTTCCCAATCCTTATCAACAACTAATAAGTCAGCGCGTTTGCCTACCTCAATTGAACCGGTTTCCTTGTCAACACGTATGGCTTTTGCAGGGTTAATAGTAACAGATTTGACCGCTTGTTTAACGGGAATACCGTAGGAAATAATATTTTTCAGTTCGTCATGCAAGTTAGAGGTGGAAGCAGCAATTGTTCCATCTTCAAGAAGTGCTTTACCATCTTTTACAATAACCGGCTGACCGCCCAAATCATAAATACCATCAACAGATCCGGCAGCTTTCATGGAGTCACTGACAACACAAATGCCATCCTCACCCATTTGTTTAAAAGCGATACGTAAAGCAGCAGGATGAATATGAAAACCATCACAAATCAACTCGGCACGCGCTCCAACTTGACTTCCTTTGTCAAAGGCTGCACCAACAACACCCGGATTACGGTGAGTCAGACCACTTTGAGCGTTATACAAATGAGTAACATGGCGGCAACCCCACTCAAAAGCTTTTACTGCCTCGTCATAATTGGCAGCTGTGTGTGCAATAGACACAGGGCAAATCGGCTGGATTTCTTTGATAAACTCTTCAGCACCATCGCATTCCGGAGCAATATCAACAACCTTAACGATTCCATTACTGTTATTGTAAAGTTTTTTGAACTCTTCTTTATCCGGATTACGAACAAAATCAGGATTCTGAGCACCTTTTTTTGACATTGCAATGTAGGGACCTTCCATGTTAATACCCTGAACATAGGCACCGGAGACAGAGTCTTTACAATTTACAACATTCGCGAAAATTTTCGATAATTCTTCGAAAGACAAAGTCATTGAAGTCGGGCAAAATGAAGTTACACCACGTTTTGCAAGCAAAGCAGACATCGCTTCGATGGCCTCGGGAGTTGCATCACCAGTATCACAACCGGCGCAGCCATGAATATGCATGTCAATCATACCGGGCATTACCGTTAAACCGGATAAATCAAACTCTTCTCCTTGTGCATTGACAGAACCGATACCGGTGATGGTATCACCTTCAACAGCAATATCGGCTTTAATCTGATCAAAATTACCGTCAAAAACGGTGGCGTTTTTTAAAATCATTTCAAAATCCTCCTTAAAAAATATATGTAAATTTCAAAAAACAACAAATTAAGTATCCGCATGATAACGCGACAGCATTTCATCCGCGGCATCTAAAGCGGATGCAGTTACTTCACCACTAATGATTCTGGCAAGTTCTCTCCTTCTACCATTCTCATCAAGAGGTAAAACGGTTGTAAACGTTCGGTCGCTCTTCACGCTTTTTTGAATCAGCAAATGTGTATGTGCCTGGCCAGCAATTTGTGCCAAATGCGTCACACACAAAATTTGACGTTCTTTATTTTCGGAACACGCTATTTCACGTAGCTTGTTACCGACTTTTTGAGCAGCATGACCGCTGATACCGTTATCAATTTCGTCAAAAATCAAAGTATCAATGTCGTCAACATCTGCCATTGCAGCTTTAATTGCAAGCATAATACGGGAAAGCTCACCGCCTGAAGCAATTTTTGCGATAGACCGTGCCGGCTCTCCCGGATTTGCAGAGATACAAAACTCGATTCTTTCCGCTCCGTTAATCGTCAACGGAGTTTCAGTCATTTGAACTTTCAAAGTAACACGAGGCATATCTAAATACGAAAGCTCTGTCGCAACACGTTTTTCAAAGTAGTCAGCGGCTTTTTTTCTTGCCGTTGTTAATCTTTCAGCAGACAAAACCATAACATCCTGAGCTTTTTCAAGTTCTATCTCAAGTTCTGCTTTTCTTTGATCTGCGTGTTCAATAGAATCTAACTCCTTACGACACTCGTCAGCAAACAGCAATAATTCATCTTCTGTTTTATGGTATTTGCTCATTAAATGATGAATATCCGAGAGACGACTTTCGGCAGCCTCTCGTTCTTCTTCGTCAAAGAATAAAGACTCTTTTAAAGTAGTAATTTCTCCGTAAACCTCTTCAAAATCAGACAATGTAGAGTATAAGCGGTCAATTACAGCTGTAATTGACGGTAATGAGTTTTGAATGTGTTTCAGCTCATTTAATGCATCTTCCAAACGCTGCGAGACGGAAGCCGATTCATCATCAGACCCAAGCGATTTGGCTACTTTGCTGAATACAGACGAAATTTGATCGTTATTTTTGTAAAACAGACATTTTTCTGTGAGTTTAGCTTCTTCCCCGGGTAGCGGTTTCACTGAATCTATTTCATTGATTTGATATGTTAATAAATCAATTTTTCTTTCTAAATCTTCTTCATTTGTTTGAAGTTTTTTTATTTCCTTGTGGATCCGACAATATTCATGGTATGCCTGTTCATAGTGTAATTTAATATCTTCATTGTTTCCAAGTTTATCCAGGTACTCAACATGTTTCTCAGGAAGCAAAAGCGTTTGATTTTCATGTTGACCATGGGTATTAACCAATATACGACCGATTTCCCGAAGTAGTGAGACCGTAATCGGCTTTCCGGAAATATAACAAGACGACTTACCATCAACAGATATTTTACGATTAAGTAAGATAGAGTTATCCTCAACTTCAAACCCAAGCGATTGAATAGCATTAATTGACTTTTGTGAAATATTCTCAAACAAAGCAGAAACTTTAGCAAATTCAGCTCCGGAGCGCACCAGTTCCTTACTGGTACGTTCACCAAGAACAGCCCCAATAGCATCGATAATAATAGATTTACCGGCTCCGGTTTCTCCTGTTAAAACATTAAAACCGGAGCTGAATTCTAGGTCAGCCTTTTCAATTACAGCTATATTTTCAATGCTCAAAGATGAAAGCATAGATTCCTCCGTAAAAATTTAGATTAATCGAATCAATTTATCTTTTAATTTTTGCGCATCATTTTCAGTAGACATTACACAAAATATGGTATCGTCACCGGCAAGTGTGCCAACAATCGACTCAATTTGAAGATTATCTAATGACGCACAAACAGCATTGGCCGTTCCGGGTGCGCACTGGATAACAACCATATTTCCTGCATAACGAACATCTTTACCAACGTCAGAAAACATAGAATAAAACTTAATTCCTCCTGTTCCCTCACCTTCAGGAGAAAAATATCGAATCCGACCGTTTGTATCATGTTTCTTTATGAGTCTAAGAGCACGAATATCTCGTGAAATTGTCGCTTGAGTTGTCTCAAAGCCACGCTGTTGCAGTAATTTCATCAACTCTTCTTGAGTTTCAATGGCATTTTCATTAACAATTTCAATAATTGCCTGTCTTCTATCGTCTTTCATGTGCAAATCTCACTTTCTGTAGTATCGATTAATTTGTCACGCAAAGTAGCATAAAAATTTTTAGTTGATTTCGTGCGAATCATACGTGCCTTTTTAGCACTTTTTTTAATGGTAATAATGTTATCCTCGGTAATATTTGTATTATTTCTTCCATCAACAGACAAAAGAAATGTCTCATCGGATTTTTTTGGTAAAATCTTAACTTGTAAAGGATTTTCACCATTTGAAATAATCGGACGACCTACCAAACTATGAGCACAAATTGGTGTAATTAAGACACAATCCATTTTGGGATTAACAATAGGTCCGCCAGCCGACAATGAATAGGCTGTAGATCCCGTAGGCGTTGCAAAAATAACACCATCAGAAGCATAGCGTGTAACCAATGAATTATCTTCATAAATTGAAAATCTCGCAACATGAGGATTCATACCACGTGATATCATAATTTCATTAAGCGCGGTATATTCAAATGATTCCCCATCTTTTACAAAAGAAACATCTAGCATAACACGTTCTTCAACAGAATATTCATTTGTTAACAAACACGTTAAATCATTAAGGTCTGAAGACTCCATAGAAGCCATAAAACCCAAATGACCACAATTAATACCAAGTATCGGTTTTTCATAATCTGCTAATAATTTAGCAGCATGAATCATTGTTCCATCGCCACCCAGTATGACAAATATGTCAGAATCATTCAAATGATTAACTAAAGAATCTAATGTGATAACATCCGTGTCGGCTCCGCCCTTTTTCAAAATGGAACAAACCGTTTCAACGATATTGTTTTCATATTCAATTCGGTTGTTATAAACAACGGAGATACGCATAATATTTCCTCATTTCGTTTGGGTATGTCCTTGAGCAACTGTTGCTTTTATCAAGTTTAAATCCATATCAGTTAAATGCTTAGAGTTGGAATTTGAAGCATATACTAAATATTCAACATTGCCGTCTCCACCGGTAATCGGAGACGGAATAATCGAAAGAATCTCAAATCCAAGTATCAACAGGTTTTCAAACACTTCTTTTATTGCCTGAATATGTGCTTTTTTATCTTTTACAATCCCATTTTTTCCAATATATGCTTTTCCTACTTCAAACTGAGGTTTTATCAATGCAATTAATGTCCCATTTTCTTTAAGGATTTCATGAACGGATGGGAGCACATACTTAAGTGAAATAAATGAAACATCAATACTGCAAAAATCAATTTCTTCTTGGATTTTTCCACTTTGAACAACATTTCGAATATCGGTTGATTCTAAATTGACCACTCGTGAATCTATCCTAAGAGATGGGTGTAATTGACCATGCCCCACATCAACCGCATACACTTTATCAGCTCCATAATCTAAAAGGCACTGTGTAAATCCACCGGTGGAAGCTCCGACATCCATGCAAACTAAATGCCTAACATCAATTGAAGCGTATTGCATCATTGCTTCAATTTTGTATCCACCTCGGCCAACAAATCTTTCAACTGCATTACAAGTAATGGTATCGAATTCACTCACTAAAAAAGAGGCCTTGGTTATTGATTTACCATTAACAGTAACAAAACCGTTTGTAATATGTTCTTTTGCTTTAGTACGGGATGACGCTAATCGTCGATTAACGAGTTCCGCATCTAAACGAGTTTTGTTTTCCACGGCTTTACCTCATATGTTATAAATTTTTCATCTTTGTAGCTATACCTTCCTCGTCTAAGGAGAAAGCTTTCAGTCCATCATTCATTTTACAAACATCAATAAATGAAGTAATTCCCTGAATATCGAAGAAACCAGAATAACCATCAAGTATTAACTGTGAAGCGATTTTTTCACCAACACCACCGGAAACGGAGGCTTCTTCAAAGAAACAAATCTTGTCGTATCGTTTCAAAATACTGATAATATCGTCTGTAATTGGTTTAATACGAGTAAGTTTTAGTAAAGCGAAAGGTTTGTCAGAATGTAATGAATCATTGTAGACATTAAAAACAGATGAAAATACACGACCATATGTGACAGCTAGTAGTTTAGTTGGTGATTCATCAAATAGCGTATAAAAAGAACCATTCGGCTTATATTCTCTTTTTGTCGGATATTCTTCACCTTTAGGGTACCGAACAACTGCAGGCCCATTCGTACTAAAAGCTGCTTGTTTTAAGCATAAACGTTGTTCTGAATAGGTTGACGGAGCAAAAATTTGAATTTTAGGAATTGTATTCAACATCGGAATGTCAAAAATCCCTTGATGTGTAATTCCGTCGTCCGGAACAATTCCGGCACGGTCGATAGCCAACACAATATGATTATTCATAATGGCGGTATCGTTTAACAGTTGGTCGTATGTTCTTTGCAAAAATGTGGAATATAATGCAACAACTGGAATTTGACCTTTTGTTGCCATTGCAGAAGCAAAAGTAATGGCATGCTCCTCCGCAATTCCAACATCAAAAAATCGATCCGGGTATGTTTCTGCAAATTGTGAAAGGCCGGTTCCGGCTGTCATTGCAGCTGTAATAGCAACAACCTTATCATTTTGATTGGCCATTTCCAACATAGTTTTTCCAAAAGAAGACGAAAAAGAAGATTTCGATGGTCCTGTCTTTCCGGTTTCAATATCGAATGGGCCGATTCCATGGAAAATATCCGGGTTATTCATTGCAGGCGCATATCCCATTCCCTTTACTGTATCTAAATGAATCAAAACTGGTTGCTCTATTTTTTTTGCAGCTTTAATAGACTCAGTAACATCCTCCAAATCATGTCCGTTAATAGGGCCCAAATAGTAGAAACCCATATCTTCAAACATTGAACTATGTTCATACATGGCGTATTTCGCATTTCGTTTCATACGCCATAAAAAACGATAAATGGGTTTACCAATTAGCGGTATGTTTTCAAGCACATTTGAAAAACTACGTTTAAAACGTATATAAGAACTTCGAGAACGTAAATTGGCAAGATGTCTTGCAACAAAACCAACGTTATTGTTAATGGACATATGATTATCATTTAATATCACAATCAGTTTGTCCTGGTTAATACCTGCGTTGCTAAGGCCTTCAAAAGAAAGTCCGCCCGTCATAGCTCCGTCACCTACTATAGCAACAGTCCAACTGGTATCCCCTTGCATTCGTTTGGCTTTTGCAATACCGGATGCGACGGATATAGCGGTACTGCTATGTCCTGCAATAAAGGGATCATATTCGCTTTCGTTAGGATTTGGGAATCCAGTAATTCCGCCTTCCTTGCGTAGCGAAGAAAACTGTTGATATCGACCGGTAAGAAGTTTATGAGAATAACACTGATGTCCAACATCAAAAACCAAAGTGTCTTGAGGACAATTCATAACGTGATGCAGAGCAACAGTCAATTCCACCACGCCCAAATTAGAAGCTAAATGGCCTCCGTTTTTGGAAACGGTTTCTATAATCGTTGCTCTCAGTTCTTCGCAAAGTTGTTTCAGTTGATGTTCATTCAACATCTGAAGGTCTTGCGGTGATTGAATTGTCTCAAGAAGGGTTGGCATGATAATTGACCTCAAAAAAATTAGTTAATACGAGAAATAAGTTTTTGGGCTAAATCAATTAAGTCTGACGAATTGATATTTATTTCTGTCAAAGCATCAATGGCTTTTTGTGTAAAATCTTTTGCGATTTTCTTTGCTTCTTCTAAACCAAGAAGTGAGACCATCGTATTCTTGTGACATTCGACGTCATGATTGACGGGTTTACCTAAATCAGCAGACGTAGAAGTGACATCAAGAATATCATCAACAACCTGGAAAGCCATGCCTAGATTTTCTCCATACACAGCCGCCGCGCGAACAGTCTCTTCTTTGGCTCCAGAAACCTGAGCTCCCATAACACACGCTGCACGGATTAAAGCGGCTGTTTTGCCGCTTTGCAAAAGAACAATGGAATCAAAATCCAAGTTTTTTCCTTCGCTGGTTAAATCTAAGTTTTGACCGCCAACCATACCATTAACACCCGCAGCATCAGCTAGAGTGAAAGCAGCAGCCAAACGATCTTCAGGATTCATTTTTTCGCAAATGGATGGATTTAGAATTATTTCAAAAGCTCTTGTGAGAAGACCATCCCCTGCAAGAAGTGCAATGTCTTCACCAAATTCTTTATGGACGGAAGGCTTGCCACGACGAAGAGGACTATCATCCATACAAGGCATATCATCATGAATCAAAGAATAACTGTGCACCATTTCCAAAGCGCAAGCAAACGGAAGAGCAAAACTTTCTTTGCCTCCGCAAATATCAGCCCATGTCAAAACAAGAACTGGTCTGATACGTTTTCCACCAGCCTCAATGGAATACTTCATTGCACGAACGGTTTCTCCGGATAATTTATCTTCATCCGGAAAATAAGAATGCAACGAATCTTCTATACTTTCTAAGTATTTCTTCAATCTGTCACTATATAGTTCCATAAACGGTTATTCCTCACTTTGATTATCTGTTTGATCTTGTAATTTTTGAATGATTTGTTGCGCTTCATCCAGCTTTGTTCTGCATAAACCGGACAAAGCGGTTCCTTCTTCAAAAAGCTTAATTGATTCTTCTAAACTGCAATTCCCATTTTCAAGTTTTGCTACGATTTCTTCTAAACGAGTAATAGCAGATTCGAAACTTTTGGTTTCTTCAGACATGTTACTTTTCCTCCACAGTGCAATGAATATCTCCGTCGGCAACTCGAATTTGGATAGAATCATTTGGTTGAACATCCGCAATACTGGAAATCACTTTTGACCCTTTTGTCGTAATGGAATATCCTCGACTGAGAACCTTCAAAGGACTCAACGCATCTAGTTTACCGGCATAAGATACCACTTTTTTGTCATATGATTGTATGCATTTGTTTAAAGCATTTGCAAGACGTATCGATGTATTGTTTAGCAGAGTCTCATGAATATGAATATATTCAAAGGGACTGTTTAAACAGGGTCTTGTCGTAAGTTGAGATAATCGAGTAGCATATTTTTTAAGTTTTAAATCAAGAGCGCTGTTTAGACGCATTTCCAAATGGTCAATATGTTGCTGTAATTCAATTTGATCGGGTACAGCACTTTCTGCAGCGACAGAAGGCGTGGCCGCTCGTAAATCGGCTACAAAATCACATATTGTAAAATCCGTTTCATGACCGACGGCCGATATGACAGGGATTTTAGAATCAGCAATCGTGCGTGCAAGTGTTTCGTCATTAAAACACCATAAGTCTTCTATGGAACCCCCACCACGACCTATGATAATAACATCGGCATTCGAACACGCATTCATTTCAATTACGGCTTTTGTTAAATCTGCGGCAGCCATATTACCTTGTACCAGAGATGAACGGAATACAATCTTGGCAAGCGGATATCTTCGTTTTAGAACCGAAAAAATATCTCGTATGGCAGCACCGGTTTCTGCTGTAATAACACCAATAATTTGTGGATACTTTGGGATAGGACGTTTTCTGGACTTATCAAATAATCCTTCAGACTCCAACTTCTTTTTAAGTTGTTCATAAGCCATTTGAAGAGCACCAACACCATCGGGCTGCAAATTGGTAACACCAAGCTGATAGGTACCCCTTTCCGAATACAAAGACACTTTACCAATGGCTAATACTTTCATTCCATTTTCCGGACGAAATGTCAAATGGGAAGCATAACTTCTGAACATTGTACAACTTATACAAGCTGCATCATCCTTAAGCGTAAAATAACTGTGCCCGGAAGGATACGTCTTAAAATCACTTATTTCACCGGACACACAGACGCCTTGTAATGCTTTATCCCCATCCAAAATACTTTTAACATATTGATTCAGTTGTTTAACGGAAACAACTTGCATGCTACATTCCTTTCTTTGATGCCAACCACGCAATACCACAAGCATTATCTGTAGAAAAAGCAGGAGGAGCAAAGTATCCTCCGAAACGATTTGAAAGATTCTCCCGAAGATATGTATTCGACATAACTCCGCCGGCAAACAAAACCGGGATCTCACCATATTGTTTTTGAGCTTCACACAGCATTGCTGACAAAGACTCAAGTATTGCGTGAAACGTATATAACGCAATCTGATTTGCGGGAACACCTTGCTGTAATTGTGCCTGACATTTATTTTCAAATCCAGACAAATGACAACAACCGGACTCGATAGATGGTTTAATCTTAGGAATACTGTATTCAAATGCAGACTTGGATAAATCATCAAGTGACGGTCCTGCGGGAAACGGAAGTCCCAAAATATGACCAACCCGATCTACCAGTTGCCCAGCTTTCAAATCTAACGATTTTGCAATTCTTTTGCATTGAATAATCTCGTCCTTATCGGGAACTACATAGATTAAATCCGTAGTACCGCCGGATACATGAAACGCAAGTAACGGATTTTGAAGTAATTCCGATTTTTGCGCTCCATACGCTGCGGCGGCAATATGACCTTGCTGATGTGTAAAAGTAAATATAGGTCTTTTAATAACCGAAGCTACAGATTGTGCCAACCCGATTCCAGCAAGAAAGCAAGGCATATAGGATCCCTCTTCAGAACAGGGACGACTAGAAACTCCAATGCCGTCTACCTGCCCTTCAAATTCAGAGAACACATTGCGAACCATATCAGGGAGTTGTTTTGTGTGATGAAATACAGCATCACTTTGTCTAAGTCCTACCTGTCCTTCAGCAACAGGTAGAAGTTTTTTAGACTGAAACATATATTGATTTTCTGTTTCAAAAACAGCAACCGATGTTGTGTAGTTGCTAGTGTCAATTCCTAAAAACGCCCCCACCGGTTATCCCTCCGAACGAGAAATACTTCCCAAAATACCGTTGATGAAAGAAGCGTCGTCTTCCCCGCCGTATTGTTTAGCCAGTTCAACGGCTTCATTTATGGCAACTCCATCAGGAGTTTCCTCACAAAATAACATTTCGTAAGTAGCCATTCTAAGCAACGCCGCCGCGACTCTTGACAAGCGTTGAATACTCCATTTGTTTGAAAAAGACTCAATTCGATTGTCAATCTCATCTCGATGCTCGGCAACGCCGTTGAAGATGTTTTTTGTAAAATTTGAAATTTTAATTTGACGTTCAGTTTGAGCAATTTCCAAAATTTCCTCAATGGACGTTTCGGGCTCAGCAAAACTTTGCTCAAACAAAAGAATAAACGCCTGCTCACGGGAATCGTGTCGTGTCATATGGAATGTCCTCCTAGAATATGGGAAAGGCCCTCCGACAAAAACGGAGGGCAATTATTATATTATTCCTCGTTATCTGTTACTTTTGTGGAATTGTTTGATTCTTCCAGTGCCACATCCATCACATGAACGTTAATCTTGGAAATGGGCTTACCAATCATAGATTGAACTTCGGATTTCACATTCTTTTGAATTTCCAATGAAACATCCGGAATTCGAGCAGAAGCAAGCAGGTTGACATATAAGTCCAAAGCAACATCATCATTAAAACGAGTCACTTTAACGGATTTGTTTCCATCCGACTGGACAAAACGTTTCACGTTCACCGGACGTGTTGCCATTGAAGATACTCCGGGCACTTCAAGTGCAGCAGAACATGCAATAGTTGCTATTACATCATCAGAAATAACACAATTCTCTGTTGTTATATTGGTTTTAATTTCGCTCATGGTAAACCTCCAAAATTTTCTGTAAAATGTACACAAATGCAATTGTCTATCTAACGATTGCTATTATAGCACAGTTTAAAATATTTACAAGATAAATATTATATATATACACAACAAAGAAAATGTGAAAATTCACCTTGACATGTGAAATTGAATATTGTATTATATCAAACGCAGTCGCGAAACTGCCATATGCACCATTAGCTCAGTTGGCTAGAGCACCTGACTCTTAATCAGGGTGTCCAGGGTTCGAGTCCCTGATGGTGTACCAAACGATGGCCCGTTGGTCAAGCGGTCTAAGACTCTGGCCTCTCACGCCAGCAACATGGGTTCGAATCCCGTACGGGTCACCACACAAAAACGTCTTTTGCTCCACGTAAAAGGCGTTTTGTTTTTTATATGGAAATTAGTTGTTCGGGAGAGAAACAACATATGGTAAAATTTAAAATCATAAGCACCGTTTGTATCTTATCGATGTTGATTTCACTGCTTGTTCTGTTGTTTGATTTTAATCAATACAGTCACAAAAGCAAAGCAGGTAAAATCAACGACAATAGTAACATATTCTTTTCCATAACATCCTTCGACGGCAAAAATGAATCAAGCATGTTCACGAAAAGTTTGGGGCACGCATGGGTTTCCATAGATAACCAAAGTGGACACGTTATTCGTTTGAAAGATTATGAAATAGCTGACAATGAACTATTGACATTTTCTGTATGGGCTATAACAAATCATCGGGGAGTTGCATTCAACTTAGAAGCTGAATTTGCCAGTAATTTCGACCGCTATAATGGGTGTGTTTCTCTGACTGTCCCCATAAAAGAATCGGATCTACAAACCATTGAGAATTACATTGCATCTTATGATAATTGGACATTCAACAGGAATTGCAGTCACTGGTCACTTGATCTTTGGAATGAAATAGTTGACGACGAATATCAATTAAATAAACAAACGCTAATGTATACACCGAAACGTGTAAAAAAATCAATTGAAGAATACCAAAGTGTTGAATATGACAAGGATTTTTCAAGAAGCAAAAAATGTTTTATATACGTTGACGGTGAAAGAACGGAGTTAAGCTTATGCGAATAAAGAACAGTAGGATAATTTTCTTCATTACTATAATTTTGGCAATTTTAATTTTTTTATTGGCTATATATTTCGTCATATCCTGTGCAACAACATTTCTCAAAGCTTACACCCAGCCATATCTGATTTCCGAATCGCAACGTTATGATTTTATGGGCTATTATATTATGTCAGCCGCATATGGTTTGTTTAGCATTCTATTGGCTTTGTGTGCGATTTGTACATTCAATTATTCGCACAAAAAACTAAAAACATTCATTCTACAGTGACACAATTCTATATCTTGACAAATTCCGGATATAATTCTATAATCGCAACATAGACAAAAGCTATGACAAAGAGAAGTACTACAGAAAGATGATCCCAGAGAGTAAGCGGTGCTGAAATGCTTATATCAATCGCTGTAAGAATAACACTTTTGAGCTGCAATCTGAAATGATAGTAGGTGCGCCGTTTCTTGTGCGTTAAACAAGAAGGCTTTGACAGAAGCTGATTTGAGAGGTCTAATTAGACAATTCGGGTGGTACCGCGGATACTATGCTATTCGTCCCAGTAAAAGGGATGAATAGCTTTTTTATTTTTTGAAGGAGTGAATAATCGTGAAACACACAGACATTAAAGACATTCTTACAAACGAAGCATACTTAAACAAGGAAGTGACCGTATGCGGCTGGGTTCGTACATCTCGTGACTCTAAAAATGTTGCCTTCATCGAATTAAACGATGGAACATCTCTTCCCCATTTACAAATTGTTTTAGACAAACAGTCATTCGACGATATCAGCGCATTTATGCCTCTTGGTACGAGCCTTAAGATTGTCGGAACCGTCGTAAAGGGTATGGTCCAAAACGCCGTTGAGGTTAATGCATCCAGTATTGAAGTGTTAGGAAAATGTCCGGGAGAATACCCACTTCAGAAGAAAAGACAATCATTAGAAACGCTCCGTACTATGCCGCACTTACGTGTCAGAACCAATACATTTAATGCTATTTTCCGAGTCCGTAGTGTATTGGCATCTGCCATTCACGAATACTTTCAAAAAAACAACTACGTATATGTAAATACACCCATCATCACAAGCAGTGACTGTGAAGGCGCGGGTGAAATGTTCAAAGTAACAACCATCGGATATTCAGAAAAATTTAAAAACGAAGAAGAATATTATGCCAATGACTTTTTTGGCAAAAAAGCAGGATTGAGTGTTTCAGGACAGCTCGAAGGTGAAATGGCAGCAACCGCATTCGGCAAAATCTACACCTTCGGTCCATCATTCCGCGCCGAAAAAAGCAATACTCTTCGTCATGTTGCAGAATTTTGGCACGTTGAACCCGAAGTCGCATTTGCTGAACTCCCCGATATTATTGAAATTGCAGAAGAAATGATTAAATATATCATTCGTGCCGTATTGGAAAAATGTCCGAAGGAAATCGAGTTTTTCGAAAAATTCTTTGAAAAAGGATTAACCGAAAAACTGAATAGTGTAGTATCTTCTGAATTTGTTGTTCTTGATTACACCGATGCGATTGAACAGTTGAAAAAAGCCGATGCAAATTTCGAATATCCCGTTGAATGGGGATGCGATTTGGCAACGGAGCACGAACGTTATATCACAGAAGTAATCTACAAAAAACCGGTTTTCGTTATCAATTATCCGAAAGATATCAAATCATTCTATATGAAACAAAATCCCGATGGTAAAACCGTAGCTGCCACAGACCTTTTAGTCCCGGGGGTTGGTGAAATTATCGGTTGCAGCGAACGCGAGGCAGATCTTGACAAACTTCTCCAAGCTATGCATGACAAAGGACTTCCGGAATCAGAATATCAGGATTACTTAGATTTGAGACGTTTTGGATCAGTTCCGCATAGCGGATTTGGTCTGGGTTTTGAGCGAATGATTATGTACGTCACCGGTGTACAGAACATCCGTGATGTTCAATTATTCTCCCGAACAGTCGGTTCTATTAGATAAGGAGAGATTATTCATGAGAGATCTTCGTATAGCTGAAGGGTATCATTCCCCTCTTTCTATTCGAGAAACCCAAAAAGCCATAAAATTTATAAAGGATGCTTTCCAGGTTAAATTGTCTGAAGCATTAGGACTGGAACGAATTTCAGCCCCTTTAATTGTGACTCACGCCAGCGGTATTAACGACGACTTAAATGGAGTCGAAAGAAAAGTGTCCTTTGATCTTGGGTCTTTTGACGGCGAAATGGAGATTGTACAATCTCTTGCCAAGTGGAAACGTATGGCACTTAAAGAATATGGTTTTTCCGTCGGTGAAGGACTATATACGGATATGAACGCTATTCGTCGCGACGATGATGTTGACAATATCCATTCCATTTTTGTTGATCAATGGGATTGGGAACGCGTCATTTCCAAAGAACAAAGAACTATGCAATTTCTACAGGACACTGTTCGAAAAATTGTTTCTGCTGTTGTTGATGTGAAAGATTTGGTCACAGAAAAATATCCGGAATTGCATTCTTCCATTGAAAGAGAAGTTTTCTTTATTACCTCACAGGCTTTGGAAGACTTATATCCGGATTTGTCTCCCAAGCAGAGAGAATATGAAATTGTAAAAGAGCACAAAACCGTGTTCATCAGTCAAATCGGCTGCATTCTAAAAAGTGGCAAAAAACACGATGGACGTTCACCGGATTATGATGATTGGACACTAAACGGTGACTTGCTTTTTTGGAATCCCGTATTAAACGAGCCCATTGAAATATCATCTATGGGAATTCGCGTAGACAAAGACTCTTTACTGAATCAACTTAAAGAAACGAACACGGAAGAACGTTTGCAATTCCCATATCACAAAGGAATTGTTGAGGGTACTCTCCCCCTTACTATCGGCGGTGGAATCGGTCAAAGTCGATTATGTTTACTTCTTCTGGAAAAAGTTCACGTCGGTGAAGTTCACGCTTCCGTCTGGCCCAAGGAAGACCGCGAAGAATGCCTGAAACACGGGATTCAATTACTGTAAATAAAGGAGTTATTTGAATGAAAATCTCTGATATTTTGAAAACAAAAGATACCACATTATCGTTTGAAATCTTTCCTCCCAAAACCAGTGATTCGCCGGAAGTTTTTGAAAACATAAAAACAGCTGCTACGGAAATAGCAAAATTAAAGCCTGACTTTATGAGTGTTACTTGTGGTGCCGGTGGTGGTAAAAGCAAAAAAACGATTCCCATGGTAGAGTATTTGACCAAGGAATGCAACATTACAGCAATTGCACACATCACATGTGTTAGCGTATCTATTGAGGAAGCTCACAAGCAAATGGATGAACTGCAGTCGTTTGGAGCAAACAACATTTTGGCGCTTCGAGGCGATATTCCAACCGATTCTGAACCTTGCAAAGATTTTTTACACGCTAATGAATTGGCGGCGGAAATTAAATCTTATGGTGATTTTTGCGTTGGTGGTGCATGTTATCCAGAAAAGCACTTGGAGTCCGCTTCTTTAGAAGAAGATATTCAGAATCTCAAAAAGAAAGTGGCAGCCGGGTGTGATTTTCTCACAACGCAGATGTTCTTTGATAACGATAAATTCTACTACTATTTGGACAAGTTGGATAAAGCAGATATTCACGTTCCTGTGTTGGCCGGTATTATGCCGATAACCAACGCCAAATCCATCATTCGATCTTGTGAATTATCCGGGGCCTCCATACCTGCATCTTTGCAAGTCATCTTAGATAAATATCAAGACAATCCAAAAGATATGTACGGTGCCGGAATTGAGTATGCAGCACATCAAATCGATGACTTAAGAAAACACGGTGTCAAAAACATTCACTTATATACGATGAATAAACCGATCACGGCTAAAACAATTCAAGATATTTTTAATGACTAAAAACTACCCCCTGAAAGAAGGTGTAGCTATGAATTTAATGGATTGCGTACGAAATGGTTTGGTCTATTTTGATGGCGGACTCGGGACGCTTTTACAATCCAAAGGACTCCCCGCCGGACATAAACCTGAATGCTGGAACATTGAAAAACCTAATATAATTGTTGAAGTTCATAAACAGTATCTGCAAAGTGGAGCCAATATTCTGGACTCCAACACATTTGGCGCAAACCGGTTACGATTCCCTGATAAAACCGGAGAATATTCCTTAGAAAACATCATTACCAAGGCCATACTCAATGCCAAGCAGGCAATTAAAGAACTGCACCTGGAGAATAGCAGCCGATTTGTTGCTTTATCGGTGGGACCTTGCGGAAAACTCCTTGCTCCATACGGAGATCTCCCCTTTGAAGAAGCCGTGTCTATATTCTCAGAGGTCGTTAAATACGGTGCCACTGCCGGTGCAGATTGTATTTTAATCGAAACCATGACAGATGCCTATGAGACTAAAGCCGCCGTTCTGGCTGCAAAAGAGTCTTGTTCGCTCCCTGTTTTTGTAACCAACACGTATGATGAAAACGCACAACTTCTAACAGGAGCTTCGCCCGAAGTCATGGTTGCTCTTTTAGAGGGATTACATGTCGATGCACTGGGAATCAACTGCGGATTTGGACCAAAAGCCATGAAACCAATTGTAAAACGTTTATACGAGGCGTCATCTACCCCTGTCATTGTTAATCCAAACGCCGGACTCCCAAAAGTAATTGATGGAAATACAACGTTTGATGTAAGCCCTGACGAATTCGCTCAGGATATGATTGATATTGTAAATCTCGGAGCGAGAATAATTGGGGGGTGTTGCGGCACAACGCCTGAGCACATTGAAAAGGCAAAGGACTTTACAAGGAATTTGAATGTATTACCCGTCGTAAATCGTACAAACACGGTCGTTACTTCATATTCACAAACGGTTCAATTCGGTGATGAAACAATTGTAATCGGTGAACGTATTAATCCCACTGGCAAGCCGAAGCTGAAAGAAGCCTTACGCAATCGAGACTTTAGTTATATCTTGCAGGAAGCAACTGCACAAAAAGAAAAAGGTGCTCATATCCTTGACGTTAATGTTGGACTGCCCGAAATCAATGAATCTGAAGTCTTCTCGGAACTGTTGCCAATGCTTCAGTCCATCATCAATCTTCCCCTTCAAATTGATTCATCCGACCCAGAAGCTTTAGAAAATGCTTTACGCATTTATAATGGCAAAGCTTTAGTCAACTCAGTAAACGGTAAACAATCCAATATGGATGCCGTACTGCCAATTGTTGCAAAATACGGTGGAGTGGTAATCGCATTAACATTGGATGAATCCGGTATACCAAACACACCTGAAGAACGCGTTATGATTGCCGAAAAAATACGAGCAGAAGCACACAAATACGGAATACAGGATAAAGACATCATTGTGGATCCGCTTACCATGGCCGTCAGTGTCGATCAGAATGCAGCAAAAATCACTTTAGAAGCTGTATCGGGAGTTCGAAATATTGGTCTACTGACGAGCCTAGGAGTATCAAATGTTTCTTTTGGACTCCCCAACCGTGAAGCCGTAAACACGGCATTCTTTGATACAGCAATCAGTTACGGATTAAATGCTGCTATTTTAAATCCATACTCAAATGCGATGATGGATAAAGCCTTGAACCACAACGATTTATCAAAAGCTGAAAAGTATAAAAACTTTACAGACGTAATCGCAAACCAAACCACACTTCCTACCGTTTCAAATCAAGAAAGAGCAACCCTTACATTGATGGAATGTATCATAAAAGGGTTAAAGGATTTAGCTGCCGAAAACACAAAAAAACTTTTAACCAACGTTGAACCGATGGAAATCATCAATCAGCATATCATACCGGCTCTTGACAACGTGGGAAAAGACTTTGAAAAGAAGCTGGTTTTTCTTCCACAATTACTTGCATCTGCCGATGCAGCTCAGGTTTCTTTTACCCTTTTGAAGGAATATTACAAAGAGCATCACATTCAAAAGGAAGAAAAAGGGCAAGTTATTATGGCTACTGTAGAAGGTGATGTACACGATATTGGAAAAAATATCGTTTGTACACTTCTCGAGAACTACGGATATACTGTGCACGATCTTGGAAAAGATGTCCCAAGCGAAAAAATAGTTTCTTTTGCAAAGGATAACAACATTCTATTTATAGGTCTCAGCGCTCTTATGACAACAACAGTCCCCTCTATGGAAAAAACAATAGAGATGCTAAAAAAAGAAACTCCGAACTGCTATGTGGTAGTTGGTGGAGCTGTTTTAAACCAAGAATATGCTGATCAGATACATGCTGATGCATATGCCAAAGACGCTATGGAAACCGTTCGGTTGGCCGAATCGTTTTTTAGTTAACAAAAGGGCCAAACGTTGTGCAAAATAGGTCCTTTCATTTGACTGCGTCTATAAAATTAGTTATATTTAAACATATAAAAATATTTAGAAAGGAGCGAAAAGAATGGTCTCAACAATGTTCCTTGCTGCTGCCGAGGCTGAGAAATCGGGCGGTACGTTAGCCGAAAAACTGGTTGAGAAAATGGATCTGAATACAGTCTTTGAAATTCCGATTTTTGGCGGAATTCCGGTAAAAGAATCAATCGTAGTTTCTTGGATTGTTATCGCTTTCCTTGGTCTGCTCGCATTTCTTCTGACCCGGGGATTCCGTACAACCAATATCAGCAAACGACAAGCATTTTTTGAATTTGCCGTCACATGGCTACAAGATCTGGTCAAAAATATGATTGGAGAAGAAGGAGTCAAGTATGTTCCGTACTTAGTAACGGTTCTCTTATACATTGGATGTTCCAATATAGCTGGACTATTCGGATTTAAGCCTCCCACAAAAGATTTGATGGTCACTGCCGCTTTGGCTATTATGAGTATTGTTTTGGTAGAAGCGGCCGGTATCAAACACAAAGGTGTTTTAAAATGGGCAAAAGGTTTTGCTGAACCGATTTGGATAATCTTCCCCATCAATATCATGGAGATCGCGATTCGACCCCTTTCTCTTTGTATGCGTTTATTCGGTAATGTTTTAGGCGCATTCGTAATTATGGAAATGATAGACATCCTGATTCCTGTCGGAATTCCGCTTGTCTTCAGTTTTTATTTTGATTTGTTTGATGGCTTGCTGCAAGCGTATGTATTTGTATTCTTGACATCACTGTATATCAAAGAAATCATCGAAATGGAAGAATAAAACTTCAAACTATCAACATCGCTCACTTTGAAAGGAGAAATTTATTATGTCATTATTAGCTCTTGGTGCAGGTATTGCAGTTATCACAGGTCTTGGTGCCGGTATCGGTATCGGTATTGCCACAGGTAAATCTTCCGAAGCTATTGCTCGTCAGCCGGAAGCCTCCGGTAAAATCAATACGACTTTGATTTTAGGTTGCGCCCTTGCTGAAGCAACCGCTATTTACGGCTTCGTTATTGCACTTCTTATTATCTTGCTTCTCAAATAAGCAAACAGAACCAATACGCTTACGAAAGGTTGAAAGACAATTATGCTAGAAATTAATTTCTGGAGTATTTTATTTACTGTCATCAATCTGTTGATTCTCTTTATTTTGATGAAATTATTCTTGTTCAAACCCGTAAACAAGATTATTGAAAAACGTCAGCAGGAAGCTGATGCTCAAATTAAAGAAGCGGATGATGCAAAAGCCGCAGCTCAGGAAATGCAGCAGAAATACGAAGAGACCATGAAAGGTATCACTGAAGAATGCGACCAAAAAATGGCTGAAACATACAAAGCTGCTACCGCTGAGTATGACCGAATTATCAACGAAGCCAACGAACAGGCCAAGTTAATGATTAAAGACGCTCAAGAAGAAGCGGAAGTCGAAAAAGCTAAAATTTTGCGTCATGCGAATGCTGATATTACCGATATGGTTATCGCAGCCACGGCAAAAGTTGTTGCTGCGAAAAGCAATGAAGATACAGATAAAGAACTTTACGAACAATTCTTGACAAAAGCAGGTGATTCCATTGACGAAGGAAGTATTTGATTACGCTCGTCGCTTAAATGAGAGAAAAGTCAATATCAGCTTCGTCGATGCCGCTGACTCCGTATTGAATGAAAATCAAGAATTATCTTTGAAGCTGTCAGATAATACGATTCCGTTATCTGTCAAATATGATTTAATTGAACAGAACTTCCCCATGCAAATCCGCGATTATATCTGCGAACTATGCAAAGATGGAAAGGTTGATTTGTTTCATCAAATTGCCGATACATTCCGTTCGGTTCCATTAGATCATAAAGAACCGTTTTCTGTTTCTCTCACCTATGTTAATCCCCCTACGGAGGAACAATACGAACGTATTCGTACCTTCATTTTCCATAAATACAAAAGACGGGATACCATTTTTGAAGAACATCAAGACGAAAGCCTGATTGGTGGATTCCGTCTTCGTGCCGGAAACCAGGAATACGACTGGAGTCTTAAAGGTCGACTGGAACAGTTATCCAAAACATTGGATGAATATCAAAGAAATAACACAGCAGATACCAAAAGTATTTTGGAACAGATGAAGAAAGAGATTTCCGACTTTGAACTGGAAGCTGAAGATAAACAAGTTGGTATTATTGACTTGATGCGCGATAATCTCATGGGAGAAAACGGCATCGGACAAATTCGAAATGATATTAACGGGTTTGAGTTGGTTGCCGAAGATAAAGAAATCGGTATCGTTGAACATGTCGGTGACGGCATTGCCACTATTACAGGTATTCACCATGCAATGTATGGTGAGATCTTGCTCTTTGATAACGGTATTAAGGGTATGGTTCAAGATATCAGAAAAGATAATCTTGGATGTATCTTGTTTAGCACTAGTTCGGAAATCGGCGAAGGGTCTCGCGTCATTCGTACTGAACGTATGGCCGGCATTCCTGTCGGCGACGGATTTCTCGGTCGTGTAATTGATGCTTTGGGCAGTCCCATCGACGGTGGAGGCCCAATTCAGTCAGATGATTACCGTCCCATTGAGAATGATGCTCCCGGTATTATTGACCGTAAATCTGTTAATGTTCCGTTAGAAACCGGTATTTTATCCATTGACTCTATGTTCCCGATTGGACGTGGTCAGCGTGAACTGATTATCGGCGACCGTCAAACCGGAAAAACCTCAATCGCAATTGACACAATTCTTAACCAAAAAGGAAAAGATGTTATTTGTGTCTATGTTGCCATAGGTCAAAAAGCTTCTACAATTGCAAAAATTGTAAACACGTTAAAAACAAATGATGCATTAAGCTACACGACGGTTGTTGTTGCATCGGCGAGTGACTCTGCCCCGCTTCAATATATTGCACCTTATTCCGGTACAGCACTTGCTGAATACTTTATGTATGCCGGTAAAGATGTTCTCATTGTATATGATGATTTATCCAAGCATGCTGTTGCCTACCGCGCACTGTCACTGCTTTTGGAACGTTCTCCGGGCCGTGAAGCCTACCCCGGCGACGTATTCTATTTGCATTCTCGCCTGCTGGAGCGGTCCAGCCGCTTGACTCCCGAAAAGGGTGGCGGTTCTATCACCGCTTTACCGATTATTGAAACACAAGCCGGCGATGTTTCCGCATATATTCCAACAAATGTCATTTCCATTACTGACGGACAGATTTTCCTTGAAAGCGATTTGTTCCACTCCGGTATGCGTCCAGCCGTTAACATTGGTCTTTCCGTATCCCGTGTTGGTGGTGCTGCGCAAACCAAATCAATGAAAAAGGCTGCAGGAAGTCTTCGTATTTCCTTGGCTCAATATCGTGAAATGGAAATCTTTACGCAGTTTAGTTCTGATTTGGATGCATCAACCAGAGAATTGCTACAGTATGGTCGTGGCTTGATGGAGCTTTTGAAGCAGCCCTTGTGCCATCCGTTAAGTATGCATGAACAGGTTATTACGCTTGTTGCTGCAACAAATAAGATTATGTTGGATGTGCCTCTGAACAAAATGAAGGAATTCCAAATGGGAATGCTTCAATTTTTCCGGGATCATTATCCTGAAATCGGAAAAGAAATCGAAATACAGAAAACCCTCAATGATGATTTGGTTGCTCGTGTTATTGCGGGAGCCAAAGAATTTAAGCGTCAGGTTTTCCATATGTAACAAGGTGGTGAGCACATGGCGACAATTCGCGAAATACAAGGTCGAATGAAGGGAATTCAAGATACGCGTAAAATCACGAACGCCATGTACTTGATTTCCTCCACAAAACTGAAAAAAGCAAAAAAAGATTTAGAAAACACAGAACCCTACTTTGAAGCTTTACAATCAATTATTTCTCGATTGATGGCGCATATGTCTGAAACAGAAAGAAGTAAGTACCTGCAATCGGTTAACCCCGATGAAGGGAAAACTTCTTCCGCCAATTCAAACAAAATAGCATATATTGTGATAACAGCAGATAAAGGTCTTGCCGGTTCTTACAATCACAATGTGTTGAAAATGGCGAAAGCACAAGTAAAAGAGAATCCGAACACAAGGTTGTTTGTTGTCGGCGAAGTAGGTAGACAATACTTCCGTGCAAGAAATATTGATTTGGATCCGAGTTTTCAATACACAACTCAAAATCCGTCTCTATATCGTGCAAGAGCAATTGTAGGACACCTGATGCATTTGTATAATACACAGGAAATCGATGAACTTCATATCATTTTCACGAAAATGAAAAGTACAATGTCGATGGAAGCCGAACATATCCAGCTTTTGCCTTTTGACCGTTCATCTTTTGATGTTAGTAACGAAGAATCCGGACAGGATTTGCAAGAAGTAAGTCTTTCTCCATCATTTGAGGATGCTCTAGCCAATATTATCCCAAACTACATAACAGGATTTGTTTATAGTGCTTTAGTAGAATCATTTTGTTGTGAACAAAATGCTCGAATGATGGCAATGAGTGCTGCGAATGATAACGCAGAAGAAATGCTTCACGATTTATCGATTGAGTTTAACCGAGTTCGTCAAGCATTAATCACACAAGAAATTACAGAAATTATCAGTGGTGCCAAGGCGCTGAAAAAAACGCAAACACCAACCAGTAAGGAGGCTGAATGATCATGAATACAGGCAGTATTGTACAAATTTCAGGACCTGTCGTTGATGTTCATTTTTCTGAAGAGCCCCTTCCCCGTATCAACGATGCACTCGTCATCACATCCCGTGGAAAAGACTATGTGATGGAAGTATCGCACCATATCGGAAATGGTGTTGTACGATGCATTATGTTGACATCTAGCGAAGGGCTCAGCAAAGATATGGCCGTTGTCGCAACCGGCGCAGGAATTCATGTTCCTGTTGGTGAAAAAACTTTGGGACGTTTATTTAACGTTCTCGGCCAAACCATTGACCATGATGAACCGATCGAAGATGCCCCTCACTGGGCTATTCATCGCAATCCCCCAACGTTTGAAGAACAAAGTCCTGTTGTTGAAATTCTCGAAACAGGAATTAAAGTTATCGACCTATTAGCCCCGTATGCTAAAGGTGGTAAAATCGGCTTATTTGGTGGTGCCGGTGTCGGTAAAACTGTATTAATTCAAGAGTTAATTCAGAATATTTCCAATGAACATGGTGGATATTCCATCTTCACCGGTGTCGGTGAACGTTCTCGTGAAGGTAATGACCTTTGGACAGAAATGACCGAATCCGGTGTTATCAAAAATACCGCTTTGGTTTTCGGCCAGATGAACGAACCCCCCGGGGCGCGTATGCGTGTTGCCGAAACAGGACTAACTATGGCCGAATACTTCCGTGATGTTGAAAACCGAGATGTTTTGCTCTTTATTGATAACATTTTCCGTTTTGTTCAGGCAGGCTCTGAAGTCTCTGCCCTTTTGGGACGAATGCCTTCTGCCGTTGGCTATCAGCCGACACTTGCTACGGAACTCGGTCAATTACAGGAAAGAATCGCTTCAACTAAAAACGGTTCAGTAACTTCAGTTCAAGCTGTATATGTCCCTGCTGACGACTTGACAGACCCGGCCCCGGCAACCACATTTGCACACTTGGATGCCACAACCGTTTTGTCTCGTAAAATCGTAGAGCAAGGTATCTACCCGGCTGTTGATCCTCTCGAATCCTCTTCTCGTATTTTGGAAGCGGATGTTGTTGGTGAAGAACATTATGAAGTCGCAAGACAAGTTCAGGAAATCCTGCAAAAATACAAGGAATTACAAGATATTATTGCCATACTCGGTATGGAAGAACTAGGTGAAAACGATAAGGTTACAGTTTATCGAGCCAGAAAAATTCAAAAGTTCTTGTCTCAACCGTTCCATGTAGCCGAAAACTTTACCGGTGTACCGGGTAAATATGTCCCTCTTCAGGAAACGATTCGCGGCTTTAAAGCCATTATCAATGGAGAAATGGATGATTATCCGGAAGCTGCATTCTTTAACGTTGGCGGCATTGACGAAGTGATTGAAAAAGCAAAAACCATGATGTAATTGATCTAGTCTATTTTATTAGAAGGGAGGTTCTTCTTTTGAACACATTTTCATTACGCATAATCGCTTGTAACCGAGTTTTTTATGACGGGAAAAGTTCCAATTTAACAGTTCCCGGCCTTGATGGAGAATTCGGAATTATGGCCAACCATGAAAATATGGTTATTGCGACAAAAGAAGGTAAACTCCACTTTATTGACGAAAATGATCAATTAATTGAAGCCAGCTGCGGGCAGGGATTTGTTGAAATTGATAATAATCATGTTACATTCCTTGCCGATATCGTTCAAACAGCTGAAGAAGAGTTCTTAAACAAAGCAAAAGCTGCTTTGGAAGCGGCCAGAGAACGACAAGAACAGGAAGAAAGACACCGTGAGTATCAAATGTCACAAGCTTCCCTCGCACGTACACTGGCTCGTCTCAAAGAAGGAACCAAACATATTACATTTAAATAAACTAAAGCCGGTATGTGGTTTTTACAAATCCACATACCGGCTTTTTTACTTATCCTGGAATCTTATCAATCGCCAGTGCATTTGTTGTAAGTTTATACTGATTCTGCCATTTTTCAACAGCTTTATCGTACTCTTTCTTTGCATATTCTAGCTTTGCGGTCACCTTCCATTCCTCGAAACCGTCTCCGATATAATATAACAAATACACATCGTCATTATCTTTGTCCGATACAATTTCACAGTCACCGGATTTTCTAGATGCATCAAAAACCCATTCACCAACAGCTGATGTCAAATCTTGAAGACGTTTATTATCCATTATTCCATGATTTAACTCATCATTTTCCTTGGATGCAAATGATTTAAAGCTGTCCAATGTTTTATCGGAATTTTTCCAGTTAAACAAAACTTCTTTAGCTTTACTACTAGCGTTACTGTCATTTCCGTAAGTTTCGTCAGAAAACTTAATGGATACAAAATTCTTTGTGATGGATGATTTGATTTTTGGTTTAGAAGCAATCATATACACTTCATATTTATACTCTTCAGGAACTTCGATAAGTTTCGTATCGCCTATATTACGAGAAGCATCACAAGCCCACTTGCCAAGCTCTGTATCTGTGTAAGTGTAGTCAGATACAAATGTTACCGTTGAATCAATTTGATCTTGAATATCCTGTTCCGTATAGCTTTGACCACGGTCAACGAAATATTGTTTATAATACCCTTTCATATAGTCCATAAAAGCATTAATGGATTTGCATTCTGCAAGTCCACTCGCCCAGCTATATGTTGGACTAGTACAATCGGCAATTTCTTCGGAAGTCATATCTTCCGTAACAGACGAAATAAACGATATTGTGTAATAACTGACCGAGTTGAAATACATACTGTTTTCTTTATAGAACTTGCTTAAAACATCGTCAGTGAACGATAAATCATTTTTGTATTTAGCTTGATATTGACTAGATAACGTTTCTAGTTGTAAAGCATTTCGAATATCAAACTCTTTTACTCCGATGCCATAATTTGAGGAAATATATGTATCAATATCTTGTTTTTGTTTATCTGCCTGATCGTGTAAAAGTTTGAGTTGGGTATCAATATACTCTTTCCCCTCATCATCCAATGAATACCCGGCAGACTCAGCCGCCTCACAAACAATGAGCATTTTCTGAACATGGTTTTTAGCTTTATTGGCAAAATAGGAAAACCATGATTGTTCAGTGCCTTCGAGATTACAAGTTTGATCTTTTAAGTTCGCACTTGTATCCAGACCAACTGTGCTCAAAATACCCGAATTCTCATTCGTATAAGAAATATATTCGTTATGTATAAAGTAGGACATCATAGCCCCATCAACATAATAGTGGTCCGTAGATATTGTGTTTAACTTGCGTATTTTATTTCCGTTTTGAATATTTCTATTGTTTAAGATAACAATTCCACAAGAGACAACAACGGCTAAAACGCATACGATAGCAATTAAAGCAAGAGCCTTTTTAGTTCTTTTCCTTTTTTTCTTCTCAGCAGCAAGTTTTGATTCTTTTTCAATCTTTTCTGCTTGATAAGCAAGGCGGTTTCGATTTCCTTTACCCATGTATTTCCACTCCCTTTTCAGTTTGTTCTTCAAAACGTTTTAGCTTTTTAAAATAAAGTGGTGCCATAATAACAGCAGGAATAACAGCAAGAACAAAAGCCAAAGGCTGTGCTTCTTGAATTCCACTTAAGCCGCGGTAATGTGAAAGAATCAGCAATGCCGGAATAAAGAATAATCCACCTCTAAGTGACGATAAAATTGACGCCGCTAATTTACTTCCTGTACTTTGCAGCACCATTTCAGTTATAACACAAAATGGGAGGAAAATAGAGGCGATGCACTGTAGTTTCAGCGCTCTGGTTGCAATGAAAACAACCATATCATCATCACGCAACAACCTTGCAAAGGTACCGGCTTTAAAGAAAACAATCGTAGACATAACCAGGACCAAAGCTTCGGCAAGAGAAAAAGTAAAATAAAAAGCTTTTCTTACACGGTCAAAACGACCTGCACCATAGTTGAAACCGCTAACAGGCTGGAATCCTTGCCCAACACCGATAACAATCGAGAAAAACAAGAAGAAAATTCTTGATGTAATACTCATTCCTGCAATAGCTGCATCGCCAAAAGGTTTTGATAAAGTATTTAATAAAATCGTTGCGATACTGTTCAGACCTTGCCGAAGCATACTGGGAAGACCTGTCCCGACAATATCTCCGATTTTTGGAAAATCCAAACGAAAATATTTCAAACTGATTTTTGAAGTTGTTTTTCCGGAAATAAAAGCCCAGAAAAGTATGGAAAAGCTAATCATTTGAGAAACACAGGTTGATATGGCCGCTCCTCGAATTCCCATTTTAAACACAAACATCAGTAATGCATCTCCGCCGATGTTAATGATTGAACCGGACAGCAATCCAATCATAGCAAATGAAGCTTTCCCTTCGAATCGAAGCACATTATTCAAAACAAATGTGGTTACCATAAATGGTGTAGAAATAATGATATAACTAATATAGGATTTTGCGTACGGAAATATTGTATCCGTAGCACCTAAAAAATAGAGCAATGGTTTTATGAAAACAAAACATATAATGGCTGTAACTGTCGCTAAAATAAAGGCGCAAAAGAAACCGGTGGAAGCAATAATTGATGCATTTGTATCTTCTTTTTTACCAAGCAAACGAGATACAATACTCCCAGCCCCTTGACCAAAAGTAAACCCGATAGCCTGAAGAATCGTCATAAAGCCAAAAACGATTCCGACAGCACCACTAGCACTAGTACCAAGTGTTCCGACAAATGCCGAGTCAACAATATTGTAAATGTTTGTTACAAGCATGCTAATAATTGTCGGTACAGAGAGTGTCATAACAAGTTTTGATACCGGTGTTTTCGTCATTTTATCAAACTGTGAGATTTGCGTAGACAAGTAAGAGCATCTCCTTTGAAATGTTGCCAAGATAATGAATCTAATATTGTAAAGTTGTTCCGCTTTACGCATTAGATGCCGTAATTTGGCAAGATGTTTCATATTCTATGATACTATCACCAATTGACGAGGCAGTAATATGACCGGAAATGGGATTCTTGATACTGTCAATGTGAGAAATAACGGTCGCTTCAACATCACTTTTTTCAAATGCCAGATCACAGTTTTCCATAATACAGTCTTCCAGAACCAAATGATGACAGTAACAAAGAGGCTGCGTGCCACGAATCGTACAACGCACAAGCTTCAAATAATCGGAATACCACCCAAGATATTCTCCTTCAATAACAGAATCATAGACCGTAACATGGCTGCTATGCCAAAATGCATCTTTTGTCTTTAATTCAGAATCATATATTTCAGATTGTTCAATATATTGAAAAGAATACTTTCCTTTCATTGATAAATGATGAATATCTAGCTGTTTTCCTTCAAAAAACGGATACTCTGAAATCAAAGAACAGTTTTGCATGGAAAAATCTTCTGTTTTCCACGCAAACTCAGGAGATTGAATCGTACAATTCTTTAATGACACATGCTGACATTCTCGTACGGCTTTTATTCCGTTAATTCTACTGTCTGAAATACGCATATTTTCGTCATACCACAGAGCGGCACGACAGTTTTCTGTCATTTCAATTCGTTCAATAAAACCATCCTTAACATGCCAAAATGGATAGCGCAAATCAAAGAAACAATCCCGTACATGAATATCAGAAGTTTCTTTTAAAGCTGACTCTCCATCCGCAGGTCCTTCGAATCGACAATGGTCAACAATGATACCTGTCAAACCATACAGGGCGCGTTCTTCATCAAACCTTGTATTGCTGTAAATCACATGAATCGCCTCTATCGTAAATATCTTATTTATTTTAACAAATCACCTGATATATTTCAAGTTAACCGGCATGACATCCAGATTTTTTTCCTTTATAAGTTGATTTATTTACCTATTGCACATATAATAAGTTGGTTAAGGGAGGTAGACATATGCAAGAGTCAAATCTTCAAAACAAAATAATTGCAGAAGAAAGTTCCAACAGTACATTAGGTTTGGATCTTGTTTCTGATAATGATACTGTGAATCCCGACCAAACCACAAAGCAGACCCCAAAAGCATCATTTCGATTGTTTTGGAACCAATTTGTTGCTTTATGGGACAAACTGGGACTTACCGAAAATTTCTTCCTTAGAATTTTTGCAAGTTATTTTTGGATATCCGGTCTTCATGTTCTACTCCATATTGACGGAAAGAATCGCTATTCCATAATCGCCGATTGGAAGTCGTATGTCGGAAATATAGACCTCCTTAAGCAAATAATTTTAATGTTTGTCCCTTTTATATTATTATCATTACTGTATTACTGGTTGCACAACAAACAAGCAAAGTTCATTGATTCTCTTGGACTTGTTTCCGGATTAATGGTCTTCATGGCAAGCATCATTTGGAGAAATAATAACTACTATTTGGTTATAGGTTATTCTTTAGTATGTATCCCCTTTGTTTTGTATGCCTGCAGTCGTTTAGTTCCCCCTCGAACAAAACACAATCGAACTCTCCATTTGACAACCGGTACATTAGTTTTTTTGACCGCCGGAGCAATGGCAGCATTTTTAGCTATTACCTCTAGCTGCCACCACTTAATATTCGGAACATCAACCTACGATTTTGGTATTTTCAGCCAAATGTTCCACTCGTTATCTACAGATCTTTCGGCCATAACCACCTGTGAACGTGATACATATTTATCACACTTTAATGTACACGCATCCTTTATTTACTATGTACTCGTTCCCATATACAAGTTGATTCCATCCCCCGTTACATTGCTTGTTGCACAGTCAATCTTGGCAATGCTCGGTATCATTCCTTTTTATGCAATCGCCAAAAAGCACGGATATCGAAGTGTGAGCTTGTTTGCGATATGTTTGATGTATATTTTTAGCATCACTTTATTAACTCCGTGCTATTTTGATTTTCACGAAAACGCTTTTCTTCCTTTGTTATTGCTTTCATTTATATATGTTTTGGAAGAAAAGAAGTGGGTTCCGGCGTACATATTAACGGCATTAATTTGCACCGTTAAAGAGGACGCCCCGTTATATATAATGTGCTTATGTTGTTATTTTATAGCGGAAAACACATGTATTTTACGAGAAAAATCCATAGATCATCGTGCCTATTCAGGCTCCGCACGAAAAGCCGTTCGAAAGAATTTTCATTTTATCATCATGCTGATGATATCCGTTATATATTTTGTTTGTGTTTCAAAATGGATGCAAAAAAACGGAGACGGTTCGATGATGTTCTCGTCCCGTTTCAGCATACTTAGCATCAACAATGAAGAAGGATTTATCGGAGTTGTCAAAAATATACTGGCCGACCCTGCTTATTTCTTCAGTTTGTTTATTTCAGAGAAGCATCTGCTATTTGTAGTTCAAATATTCCTTCCTATGCTTTTCTTGCCGTTTTTCACCAAAAAATTATATCGTTATTGGCTAGTTATGCCTTTTATTATTATGAATCTTGTCGTTGGTGCGGGATATGGCTATGCTTCCAGTATCGGCTACCAGTATTTATTCGGACCAGGCGTATTCCTTTTATATGCCAGTTTACGAAATGCTGAAGAACTCCCCTGCCCGAAACGCAGGGATGTCATAGTAGCCGCAGCATGTATCAGTATATTATTTGCTATTTGCTCTGTTTCGGGAAATGTCCATTACTATGAAGAATATCATTTAAATAAAGAACGCTATACAACAAGAGAAAATGTGCTGAAAACATTACCGGAAGACGGATCTGTCATATGCAACACTTGGCTTTTACCCCATATAGCTAACCGAGACGAGTTGTACCTTTTAGATGGAAATGACCTGCAAAAGAACGAACAAACCGGAGTCACAACACTCGATAGACCGGAACGCTATGATTTCTATGTTGTCGCAAACACAGACCAGTATTACGGCACATTCTTTAGCTTGCTGCGCGAAGCTGGTTTCAGCTTGTACGCTCAAGGTGATATCGTGGAAATTTATGTAAGTCCGAACTATATACCTCAAAATTAAAAGAACGAGCTGAAGATGAATAATCTTCAGCTCGCTTTTTAGTTAATTGAATTGTTTGATACACGAATTTGGATAATCCGTCGACGAACAACTTTTACTATAACAATATCGATATTTTCGAAAGTGAGAGATTCGCCCTCTTGAGGGATGTGACCAATTTTTGATAAAATCCAACCTCCGACGGTAATGGTTGAATCTTCCTTTTTATCCAAATCAAACTGATCAATAAAATCTTCCATGGGCATTGTTCCGTGAACAAGCCAGGTTCCATCGGATTGCATATGACACATTTCCTCAACATCGTCATGCTCGTCCCAAATCTCACCGACCAAGCTCTCAATGACGTCTTCCAGTGTGATAATCCCCTGTGTACCGCCAAACTCGTCAATAACAACAGCCAAATGATTTTGAGAAGCCTGGAACTGTGATAACAGTTCAGAAATCTGAGTGGTTTCAGTCGTGTAATCCACATCGGTAATCAAGCTTTTTACATCACAATTCTTTTCGACAAATGCGGGATAGAAATCTTTTTCCAGAATCATTCCAATAATATTATCAATTGTATCATGATAAACCGGAATACGGGAAAAACTATTTTCGACAAAGACATTATACAGTTCTTCCATCGAAATTGTATCCTTGACCGCAATCATATCCGTTCGATGTGTCAAAATAGAACCCACATTCACATCATCAAATTCAATTGCCGCTTTGATTAGATTACTCTCGTCTTCGTCAAAAGTACCATCGTCTTTCGCTTCATCAAGCATAACGACAATTTCCTCTTCCGTGATTGTATCTTCTTTATCTAAATGAAAAAGCAATGATAAAAGTTTTTTCCATAAAGAAACGAGAAAATTTAAAGGAAGCAATATATAAATTAAAACCTGAAGAAGAGGCGTTACCTTCATTGCGAATTCTTCAGGATACGACTTAGCAATAATTTTCGGCGTAATCTCGCCAAAAATCAAGATTGCAAGTGTCATGACAACGGTTGCAATAGCCGGTCCGTCATTACCAAGTATTGAAGTAAACAGAACCGTTGCAATTGTCGTAGCCACAATATTTACGATATTATTTCCTATGAGAATAGAGGACAAAACACTAGAATATTTTTCATGTAAACGCAATGTTTTCGTTGCACGTCTATTCCCCTCATCTTCATAAACTTTTAATCGAATTTGATTCAAACTCGAGAAAGCAGTTTCTGATGCAGAGAAAAAAGCAGAAAGCAATATCAATATTAATAAAACAATGCAGTATATAGGGATATCTATGGAAATTCACTCCTTAAAGATTCACTGAATGTAAATAGGTTTCAACACCTATATCATAAAGATTTTGACCCAGGCTGTCAATTGCAACTGTAAGCGGCATATTTTCAACCAGGAGTTCACGAACAGCCTCGCAGCCAAGTTCCGGCCATGCAATCACCTTACTGGATTTTACACACGAAGACAAATAGGCACCGGCACCACCGATAGCCGCTAGATATACGGCATGATTTTTGACAATCGACTGAATGACATTTTCACTTCGATTGCCTTTCCCAATCATAATTTTGTTTCCATGATCAAGCAAAATCGGACTATAGGAATCCATACGTACACTGGTTGTCGGTCCGGCAGACCCAATAACCATACCATCTTTTTCGGGAGTAGGCCCAACATAGAATATGGCACTGTTTTCTAAAGAAAACGGTAACACACGATTTTCGGAAATATATTCCGTTATTCGTTTATGCGCTTGATCACGTCCGGTATAAATGATTCCGGATAAATATATAAGGTCACCGGCACGGAATTTTTCAATTTCGGAAATAGACTCCGGGATTTTTACGGAATAGGTCATAATATATCACCTCAAAGAACACAAGAAGCTCTTCTCGTAACATGGCAGCTGACATTCACGGCAACTGGGAGTCCTGCAATGTGCGTCGGCATTTGCTCAATTGAAACACCTAAACAAGTTGTTTTACCTCCAAATCCCTGCGGACCAATTCCAAGTTTGTTTATTTCGCTTAAAAGATCCTTTTCTATGTCAGCATAGAACGAATTCTTATTTGGTAAATTCAAAGGCCTTAAAAGAGCTTTTTTCGCAAGATAAGCTACTTTGTCAAAAGTACCGCCAATACCAACACCTAAGATAATGGGTGGGCACGGGTTGGAACCTGCTATTTTTACCGTATCCATAACAAATTCCTTGATTCCCTCCAAGCCGTCAGACGGCTTCAGCATTTTCAAACGACTCATATTTTCGCTGCCACATCCTTTAGGGGCAACTGTAATCGTCATTGTATTCCCGGGAACCACTTGTACGGTAATAAATGCAGGCGTATTATCACCTGTATTTCCTCGTTTTATGGGATCAGAAGCAATACTTTTCCGCAAAAATCCTTCGGAATATCCTTGCCGAACCCCCTCTTGAATAGCTTCTTCAAAATCACCGATAATATGAACGTCCGTACCAAGTTCAACAAACACACAAGTCGAACCTGTATCCTGACAAATAGGAATGCGAAGCTCAGCGGCACGTGTAAGGTTATCCATTAAAATCGATAACGTCTGTTTGGCCGGAGGAAATGTTTCAGAAAGATAAGCATCGTTTAATGCCTTCTCGACATCTTTCGGTAAATACAAGTTCGCATCGATGCATAATCTCTTCACGGCATCTTCGATTGTTTTGGCTGAAATCTCTTTCATCCCCCGGCAACTCCCGTCTTAATTGCAGCATTTGCAACTGCTTTCGAAACCTGATCCACAACACGTTTGTCAAATGGAGAGGCAATTACATAATCTTCATTGAGTTCGTCACTACTAATCAAATCGGCTAATGCATATGCCGCAGCCAATTTCATTTCATCATTAATATCTTTGGCGCGAACGGAAAGAGCACCTTTGAAAATACCGGGAAAACCAAGTACGTTATTCACCTGATTCGGGAAATCGCTACGTCCCGTCGCAACAACCTTTGCCCCGGCAGCTTTTGCTTCATCCGGCATAATTTCCGGATTAGGGTTGGCCATGGCAAAAACAATTGGATTACTATTCATTTGTCGAATCATGTCTTCGGTTAAACAACCGGGCTTGGATACACCAATAAAAACATCGGCGTCTTGAATAGCATCCTGGAGAGTTCCTGTAATTTTCCGAGGGTTGGTCACTTTGGCAATCCACCGCTTATGAGATTCATTTCTCTCGCAGCCTTCAACCAAACAACCAAACTCGTCAACAGCAACAATATCCGAAACACCTGCCGCCATTAACATTTTTAAAATAGCCGTACCGGCGGCTCCTGGACCATTTATAACCACACGAATGGAATCGAACGACTTATTAACAACTCGTAAAGCGTTAATCAATGCAGAAGTCACTACAACAGCCGTCCCATGCTGGTCGTCATGAAAAACAGGAATACTAAGCTCTTTTCGTAGAGTTTCTTCAATTTCAAAACATTCCGGACTTTTGATATCTTCTAAGTTGATACCCCCAAACGTGGGAGAAACAGCTTTACAGAAGGCAATCACTTCAGAAGCTGAATCCGCTTTAATACAAAGCGGAACAGCATCAATTCCGGCAAATTCTTTAAAAAGGACACATTTTCCTTCCATAACGGGTAATCCCGCTTCCGGGCCGATATTTCCAAGACCCAAAACGGCTGTTCCGTTAGAAATAACCGCCACCGTTCTTCCTTTAATCGTATATGTGTACACATCGTCAGGATTGGCGGATATTTGTCTGCAAGGCTCTGCAACCCCCGGCGTATATGCCGTAGATAAATCATCTTTGTTTATTATGGATACCGAACTGACTATATTCAGTTTTCCTTGGCATTCTTTATGAAGCTTTAACGCTTCCTGATTATAATCCATAGTGTTCACACCTTATCAGGTCATTTTTTCTTGTTTTACTTTTTTATCAATCACATGGCGAGAAGCCAGTTCTTTATGAATATCTTCTAAGGAAATACCGGCTTCAATCATTAATACCATTACATGATAAGCCAAGTCTGATATTTCATAAATAGTCTCTTTTTTGTCTTCGGCTTTTGCGGCAATAATCACTTCTGTACTTTCTTCGCCAACCTTCTTAAGAATTTTATCCAGTCCCTTGTCAAACAGATAGGTTGTATAAGACCCTTCCTTTTTATCTGTTTTTCGGCCTTCAATCAAATTCATAAGACCCTGCAAAGAAAACTCGGAAAGTTCATCACTTTCAAATACTTTATTTTCAAAGCAGGATGTCGTTCCCAAATGGCAAGCGGGTCCGTCGGGTTCGACTAAAACAACCAAAGCATCCTTATCACAATCAGCTGTAATGGAAACAATGTGCTGATAGTTGCCACTGGTTTCCCCTTTCAGCCATAACTCTTGACGAGAACGGCTGAAAAAGCAAGTTAGTCCTTTTTTCATTGAAATTGCCAAGCTTTCCTTATTCATATAAGCAAGTGTTAAAACCTGTTTTGTAACCGCATCGACCACAATTGCAGGAATTAACCCTTTTTCATCAAATTTAAGTTCAGTTACATCAACCATAATTTTTCTCCTTTATAATCTTGTCGGTATTTGATTCCGATTCATTTCCGCTTTTAAATCAGCAATTTTCACTTCCCCGAAATGGAAAATAGAAGCAGCAAGTCCCGCATCTACCTTCGGAAGAGTCTTAAACAACTGAATAAAGTGATTGATATTTCCAGCACCGCCGGAAGCAATAACAGGAACAGAAACAGCATTGCAAACCGCATCCAGCATTTCCAAATCAAAACCTTGTTTCACGCCATCGGTATCAATTGAGTTTACCACAATTTCCCCGGCTCCGTTTGAAACACCGCGTTTTATCCAATCAATTGCCTCCATACCGGTGTTTTCACGACCGCCTTTAGCAAACACACGAAATATGCCATCAACTCGTTTTATATCCACCGATAACACTACGCACTGATCACCGTAAATTTGAGCAGCCTCGGCTATAAGATTCGGGTTTCGAATTGCGCCTGAATTCACACTGACTTTATCAGCGCCACATTTTAAAACACGGTCAAAGTCTTCAACCGTATTAATACCACCGCCAACAGTAAGAGGAATAAAAACGTTTTGCGCCGTTTCACACAAAATATCCGTAAACAGTTTTCTTCCATCGGAAGAAGCCGTAATATCGTAAAAAACCAATTCATCAGCGCCACACTCACTGTAAAACTTTGCCAGTTCAACAGGAGAAGAAACATCACGGAGGCCTTCAAAGTTTGTTCCTTTCACAACACGACCATCACGAACATCTAAACAAGGAATAATACGTTTTGAAATCATTTTGCCACCTCGATTGCCTGTCCTAAGTCAATGGCTCCAATATAATAGGCTTTTCCGATAATGGCCCCATACAAATCCATAGCACGAAGAGCCTGAATGTCTTCAAGCGTTGAAACGCCGCCTGAAGCAACAATCTGCATAGAATACTTTTGAGACAATTCCTTATACAATTCCCTATTAGTCCCTTGCATGGCACCGTCTTTGGAAATATCCGTACAAATCATTGTTTTAACACCAATTGACTGCATTTTTTCACAAAATGTATTGGTATCATAACCGGAACTTTCGGTCCATCCTTTTATGGCAACATACCCATCTTTAATATCGATTCCGACCGCTATTTTATCCCCAAAATTGGAAACGGCAGATTTCAAAAATTCTTCATCTTTAACGGCTGCTGTTCCTAAAATCACTCGGTCTAAGCCCGCAGAAACATATCGATTGATAACATCCATGGAACGAATACCGCCACCGATTTCGCAAAACAAACCAGAACCTTCTTTAATCGCGCAAATCAGTTTGAGATTGGGCGTTTCACCGGTTTTGGCCCCCTCTAAATCAACCAAATGAATATGGCTTGCCCCTTGTCTTGCAAAGTCTTCAGCCACTTGTAAAGGTGAATCACTATACACTGTTTTTTGAGCGTAATCCCCTTTGAACAGGCGGACTGCCTGACCTTCATATAAATCAATTGCAGGAAAAATGATCATGAAACTTTACCTCATCGTACAAAATGCTTTCAAAATTTTCAATCCGACATTACCGCTTTTCTCCGGATGGAACTGACATCCCATTATATTGCCTTTGGCAACTGCTGCCGTAACAACCGTTCCATACTCAGCTGTTGCTATCGTATTTTCCAAGCAATCCGTAGCATAAAAGGAATGAACAAAATATACGGAGTCACCTTCCTCTATTTGCGAAAACAAAGGATGCGGTTTTGTAAAATGTAAGGGATTCCATCCCATGTGAGGGATTTTAAGGTCAGGTGAAATATGTTCCGACAACGGGCGAATTGAACCCGGAATGAATCCCAAACCCGTATGTTCACCATATTCATAGCTTTTGTCAAAAAGCAACTGCATTCCAAGACAAATACCAAGAAGCGGTTTCCCATTTTCCGTCAAATTCTTTAATACAACATCAAGTCCGGTTTCTCTTAATTTTGCAATTGCATCTTCAAAAGCACCGACGCCAGGGAGAATAATTTTGTCTGCCTCCTCTAAAATAATCGGATCAGATGTAACGGTTGCTTCTTCTCCGATTGCTGCAAAAGAACTTTTTAAAGAAAACAAATTTCCGACACCGTAATCAACAATGGCAATCATCAGAGTACTCCTTTTGTAGAAGGGATTTCATTAGAAAATTCTTTATCAATACTGACTGCAACCCGCAAACTACGGGCGGCAGACTTAAAAGCACCTTCAATAATATGATGGGAATTTGATCCGGAAATCTTTCGAATATGAAGCGCGCACTCCGCTTTTCGAACAAATCCGTACCAAAACTCTTCAACAAGTTCCGTATCGAAATCCCCGACCTTTTCTGTTGGTATTTGCAGGTCAAATCCGAGAAAAGTTCTTCCGGAAAAATCAATGGAAGTTAAAATGACCGACTCATCCATAGCCAGTATCGTATCACCATAACGATGAATTCCTTTTTTATCTTCCAGAGCTTTTGTAAAAGCTTGTCCAAGAGCAATGCCGATATCCTCTACGGAATGATGATAGTCCACATCAATATCACCTTTACAAGTCACTTTCAAATCAAATCGACCATGGGACGCAAACAGCGTTAACATATGATTCAAGAAACCACATCCACTGTCGATTTCACTTTTACCGGACCCATCAAGGTCAATCCATAACGATATGTCCGTTTCTGCTGTTTTTCGATTAATGGTAGCCTCTCTCATTTTACAGCCTCCAGTATTGTTTTAACCGTATTTAAGAAGATATCCATCTGTTCTTTGTTTCCGATTGTAATGCGGTTGAAATCTTTAAGCCGATCCGTTTCAAAATGACGAACCAAAACACCACTTGCTTTTAACTGTTTATATAAATCCAATCCGGAAATGGAAGGGTGTTTGGCAAAAACAAAATTCGAAGACGACGGTAAAACCTCAAATCCCATCTTTTCCAGCATTTCCGTCGTATATTTGCGGTTCTGCATAACCGTGGTTCTACACGAATCAAAATACTGTTTATCCGTAATGGCACCAATGCCGGCAGCCATTGTCATTCGATTAACATTATACGGATTTGTGGAATAACGCAGAGTATTTAAATCCTGAATCAATTCTTCACAGGCAAAAGCCATTCCGAGCCGCCCGCCTGCCAAAGAACGCGATTTAGAAAATGTCTGCACAACCAAAAGATTATTATACTTATGAATCAGCGGAACGCAACTCTCTGCACCGAAATCCACGTACGCCTCATCAATAACAATAACAGAGTTCGGATTTGAAGCAATAATGGTTTCCAGCTGATCTCTGGATAAAGCAATACCGGTCGGCGCATTGGGGTTAGCTATAAAGATAGTTTTATCAATACTGCAGTATTGCTTATAATCCAGTGTAAAATCTTCATTCAACGGAATAACAGAATACGGGACGCGGTTTTGTTCGGCGAAAACCGAATAGAATCCGTAAGTAATATCCGCAAAAGCCGCCGGATGCCGGTCATCACAAAACGCCATAAATGCGAAGTTTAAAATATCGTCCGAACCATTGGAAAACATAATTTCACTGGTTTTGACATCATAATATTCCGCCACGGCTGCGGCCAATTGCTTCACATCAGGATCAGAATACAACTGTAAATCCCCCGCCGCTTGTCTTGCCAAACGTTGAGCAATCGGAGAAGGCGGAAACGGTGATTCATTCGTGTTAAGCTTTACATATTGCATATCCTGGGGTTGCTCACCCGGAACATAGGGTGTTAAACCGGAATACTTTTCACTAAAAAACTGACTCATAATGAGATGCCTCCGTTAAGAACGACTTGTGGCGCTTTTCGAATGGCCGGTCAATCCTTCTTTTTCTGCAAAATAAGCAACTTTGGAGCTGACTTTATCCAAAGCCTCTTTCGTATAATAGGTAAACTGTGTCTTTTTGATAAAATCATAGACAGAAAGCGGACTGGAGAATTTTGCCGTTCCGGAAGTGGGTAATGTGTGGTTGGGACCGGCAAAATAGTCGCCAAGAGCTTCGGGACAATACCGTCCCATAAAAACAGAGCCGGCATGACGGATTTTATCCAAATATGCAAAAGGATCATCTACACACAGTTCAAGATGCTCCGGAGCAATTTCATTCGCAATTTCTATCACAGTATCAAGAGAATCCGCAACAATGATTTTGCCATTATTATCAACAGAAGAACGAGCGATTTCGGCACGTTCTAGGAGCGGAATCTGAATTTCCAATTCTTCGGCTACTGCTTTTGCCAAATCCATAGAATCGGTAACCAAAACAGCGCTTGCCATTTTGTCATGTTCAGCTTGAGACAATAGATCTGCCGCAAGCCATTGCGGAGAAGACTTTCCGTCAGACACAATGAGAATCTCACTGGGACCTGCAATCATATCAATGGAAACCTTACCGTAAACCTGTTTTTTCGCTTCGGCAACAAATGCATTACCTGGACCAACAATTTTGTCAACCTTCGGAATTGACTCAGTTCCGTAGGCTAAAGCAGCAATTGCCTGTGCTCCACCAACTTTATAAATCTTATCAACGCCCGCAACATAAGCGGCAGCCAGTATATTCGGATTTACTTTCCCGTTTTTTGCCGGTGGTGTCACCATAACGATTTCAGGAACACCGGCAATTTTTGCCGGAATGGAATCCATAAGAACCGTAGACGGATACGCAGCCGTACCACCGGGAACATAAAGACCTGCACGGTCAACCGGAGTCGATTTTTGACCAATGACCACCCCATCTGCTTTTTCAAAAGAAAAAGATGGAGGAACCTGTTTCTTATGAAACTCGGTAATATTGGCAGCGGCTTCTTTTAATATTTCCAGAAATTCAGGCTCGACAAGTGTTAGAGCTTCCTGAATCTCTTCAGTTGTAACACGAAGAGAACTGAGCTTTACCCCATCAAATTTCTCCGTATAGTTTAAAAGCGCGAAATCTCCGTTATTTTTAACGTTTTCGATAATGTCCGATACAATTCCTTCCACGCTGGATGTAGGCTCAAATCGGGCAAATATTTCCTCATTACTGATTTCACCGTATTTTAATATCTTAATCAATTTGATTCCTCCAACATTCTCGTAAACTCACTAACAATAGAGGTGATTTGTTTTTGTTTAAACTTATACGATGCCTTATTGGCAATAAACCGCGCACTAATCGGAACAATTTTCTCAATCACTTCCAGATTATTTTCTTTTAAAGTTGAGCCGGTTTCAACAATATCCACAATTACATCTGTCAAATTCAAAAGAGGTGCAATCTCAATGGAACCGTTCAAGTGTACTATATCTATATCGCGTCCGATTGACGCATAATACTGCTTCGCAATGTTTGAAAACTTTGTAGCAACACGAAGGGTTTTTGAAGGATCATCCTTAAATCCCTTGGGAGCTGCAACACAAACATCACATTTGCCCGTGTTCATATCAAGTAGCTCATATAAGTCGGGACCATATTCTAACAAAATATCTTTACCGACAACACCAATATCGGCAGCACCACGCTCTACATAAATAGAGACATCGGAAGGTTTTACCCAAAAGTACCGAACCTTTTTTTCAGCATTCTCAAATACCAGCTTTCGGTTCGGCTCTAACAGTTCAGGACATTCGTAACCGATAGAGGCAAACAAGTTATAAACCCGTTCACCAAGTCTTCCTTTCGGCAATGCAACATTCATATATTCGTCAGAATCAGAAGAGTCTGTATCGTCCAATTCTATACGTTCCAGAGTGTCCATATACACGGCAAAACCGATAGCTTCCGATTTATACTTAAGTTTCTTCATAAGTTTATTATACTGACCGCCGGATAGGACAGCCGTCGGGATTCCCTGTATAAAACCTTTAAACATAATCCCATTATAGTAGTTGATATCATCAACAACGGAAAAATCAACCAAAATATGTTCATTGAATCCCGAATCAATTAGCATTTGAAGAGTATCTTTAAACAATCTATATGCCCCGTTATCTGCCATAAATGCGTCCAAAAGGGTTAAACTGTCTTTGGGAGTTCCGGATACTTTTAAAAGTTTTTGCAGTGTTTCAGCGGCTTCTGTTTCATCACTGAGGTTCGACAAACGCAATACCTCAGGAAGATTCTTTTCCGAAATCGCCGTATATAGTTTTTTAGTCAGTTCAGCCGACAAATTCATTTTGGAAACAATACATTCAAGAATGCTTAGGTCCGAAAGTTCCAAAACAAACTTATCAGAAAGTGCGGAAAGACTATTATACGCCAAAGTGATAACTTCAATAATCTCTTTTTTGGAAACCTTTCCAAAACATTCAAGTCCTACCTGCATTATTTCCTGAAACGTATTGGTTCCTTTCGAAACACGATACACGTTTTCGTTATAATAAACCTTTTGAGTTACATCAGGTAAATCATGACTGTTCTTAATGATGGACAATGTAACGTCCGGCTTTAAAGCTAGCAATTTTCCGTCCGTATCCGTAAATGTAATAACGTTATCCGAAACCAGAAAATCCTTGTTCTTTGCGTAAATATCGTATTCTTCAAATTTGCTCATACGATACGGCTGATATCCATAATCAGCATACAACTTACGAAGGGTAAAAATGATTTTTTCACTGTTCAATAAGATATTATCTTGAATATTCATATATTACTCTTCCTTTTCTTTCAGTCGATTAATTGCCGTTTTATACCCCGAGGACCCATACTGCAAGCAACGATTTACTCGACTAATCGTAGCCGTACTGGTTCCGATGCTAGATAATATCGTCTGATAATTTTGGCCATTACTGAGCATAATAGCCGTTTCAAAACGTTGACTCATATCTTGAATTTCCTTAATGGTACACAAGTCCTCAAAAAACGCCTTGCATTCTTCCGGTGTATTCAATAAAGCGACTGCTTCCATTAAATGATCAAACGAATTGTTTTCAAACTTTAGCATATAATTCCCCTTCTTTAGCAATTACTGTTTAGCAGTTTATCACTTTAACGCGCTAAAGTCAACAATCCTCGTGTAAAAAAAGACGCGGAATTTATATTCTGCGTCTTTTCCGTATTATTCTTTAATAAAATTGTTGCATAAAGCGTAGTAAAACGATACCAAAGCGAGACTTAAAAGCATACCGCCAATCAAGTCTGTAAGCCAGTGTACACCGGAAATAATACGAGCAACTACCATAAATGTACAAAGACCCGCAAGAATAATATAAAGAGTCACTTTCCACACTTTGCTCTCCAGGAGATAATGAAAACCGATTATCGAAGAAAGAAATGTAAACAAACAAAGCACCGTTGTTGACGATGGATAGGAAGCTTCTAAACCTTCTTCAACGATTTCCGGTCGGTAAGCTACAATCACAAATTGAAAGAATGCATAAATCGCAAGAACCAAAAAGCATAATGCTCCCATAATCAGTATTTCGGGATTTACTTTGAACATATTTTTTCTTTGAATCCACTGAATAAGGCCATGGACAGCAAAAACAGCGATACACATAAAAGGAATGATGCTGATTAAATCCGTCAAACGATACAATTCCAAATGAACACCTGTCAGTTCGTGAAATTCCTGATTTAGACTTGCATATCCTACGCAAGAATTTTCAGGGCCAATCGGTTTCACATCGTAATACATCACTGAAATGGTAAAACCGATAAATAAAATAAACAATACAAGTGGCAAAATAAAAGATTGTTTTTTAGACATAAAGATCAAACCTTTCATCCAAGATACCCGAGGGCAAATAGGCCGACACCACCGACAAGTGACAAGGCTGTAACAGCATAGCAAAGAATCATCGATTTTTTATTGTTCAAAAGAATCATGGGAAGAACGATAACCATCGTCATAATGAACAGCACAGCCAGTATTTGATGCGGAAAGTGCATAACCATGGACCGACCATGCATCACAAGTTCAAATGAAAGCATAGCCTGTGCAACAGATAGAATCAGTCCACTCAAAACAGTACCTTTTTTAACATACCAAGCGATAAAACCACCGGGAAATGTTAACAACGTCAAGAAAAACCAACGCGGATAATACTGAAAGAGATTCCATCCTTGCATGGAAAACGGAACTTGAAGCAAATAAATCAGTGGCTGACTAATCAAAAAGAATACGAATGTTTTGACTGCTGCTTCCCAACCCGATTTCTTGCAGTTAACAATAATCACAAGCGCCATTAAAATCCAAAACTCAAAACAGGTTCCTGGATTTCGAACGGAAAGATTATCTAGGCCCGGAATAATTAACGGAATGACAACCAATATGGCACAGGCAACCGAAAGAATGATTACGGAAAGCCAACTCATTTCAAGTCCGCCAAAAAGCTTCTTACATGCTTTCATATATAGTCCCTCATTTGTTTAGGATTTGTCTGGCAACATATACGCCACTGGCAGAAGCATGCGATAACGAGTGAGTAACACCACTGCAGTCACCGATAACATAAAGCCCTTCGTATTTTGTTTCCAAATTATTATCCAGTTTCACTTCCATGTTATAGAATTTAACTTCCACACCATAAAGAAGTGTATCGTCATTGGCAACACCCGGTGCAATTTTATCCAATGCATGAATCATTTCTATAATTCCGTCCAAAATGCGTTTGGGCAGAACCAAACTCAAATCACCCGGCGTAGCGTTTAAAGTTGGCCGAACCGTACATTCTTCCAGTCTTTGTACTGTACTTCTTCTGCCACGTTCCAAATCACCAAAACGCTGCACGATAACACCACCACCGAGCATATTACTCAGTCTTGCGATGCTTTCGCCATATTCGTTACTGTCTTTAAAGGGTTCAGAGAAATGCTTGGAAACAAGTAAAGCAAAGTTCGTGTTATCTGTTTTCTTATCATCGTCTTCGAAACTATGTCCGTTAACGGTGATAATGCCATTCGTATTTTCATTAACAACGATTCCATGAGGATTCATGCAGAATGTACGAACATGATCCTCAAATTTCTCTGTACGATAAACAATTTTGCTCTCATACAGTTCGTCCGTTATATGGTCCAGAATAACGGCAGGAATTTCAACACGAACACCAATATCCACGCGGTTGGAATTAGTCGGAATATCCATATCCTTACATAATTTTTCCATCCACTTGCTGCCACTACGGCCAACGGAAATAATACAATATTTGCAAGAATACTCTTGGTCCTTCGTAAAAACCTTATAACCATCGTCGGTCTTTTTCACGGTTTCAATAGGTGTACGGAAAAAGAAATCAACCTGGTCCTTCAGATTGGTATACATATTTTCAAGAACAACGTAGTTTATATCAGTACCGAGATGACGAACGGATGCGTCCAAAAGCGTCAATTTATTTTGCAAACATTTCTTTTTAAAAACGGTACCCGCAGTGGAATACATTTTTGTCAACGCGCCGCCATATCGGCAGTTTATCTCGTCGACATACTTCATCAGGGAAATTGCTTCATCCCGACCGATATACTCATATAAATTACCGCCAAAATCATTGGTAATGTTATATTTCCCGTCAGAAAAAGCACCGGCACCGCCGAATCCGTTCATTATGGCACAAGTCGGACAATTAATGCAGGATTTCACTTTTACCCCATCAATTGGGCATTTGCGTTTTGCCAGTTCATTCCCTGCTTCAAAAACAGCTATTTTAAGACCTGATTTCTTTTGGATAAGTTCATAAGCCGAATATATCCCACCAGGACCTGCGCCAACAATAATAACATCATACTTCATTTTTTTCACCATACAATCCATTAGTTAAACGGGCAAAAAGCCTCGCGTATTATATACTTCTGCACCTATAAAGTCAATAAAATTCAAAACAAATCAATCGGCAAATTCCATCCCCTGTGAAGTCATCTCGTCAAGGATTTCAATCATCTTAGAAGCAATCAAAGGATCGAACTGAATACCAGAAAATTTTACAAATTCATCACGGATTTTTGTCAGAGGATAAGGATCGTGGTAGGAACGTCTTGAAGCCATTGCATCAAAACAATCAGCAACCTGAATTATTCGAGCAATCTCTGGAATTTGTTCTCCTTGAAGTCCTTCAGGATATCCCCTGCCGTCATAGCGTTCGTGATGATATCGAGCACCCGTATCAATTCCAGGAATTTCCGTTATCATACTCAGAATTTTCGACCCTTTTACCGGATGCTGCTTTATGATATCAAATTCCTCATCCGTAAGTTTGGAAGTCTTGTTGATTATCTGCTCGGGAATTCCTATCTTTCCTACATCATGAAGAAGTGCAGAGTAGTAGATTGCTCTACGCTCCGCAGCGTTTTTTTCAAGTTTTTTGCACAGTTTTAAACAAGTATCGGCAACTCTTTCCGAATGGCCGCATGTATACTGGTCTTTTTGTTCTATTGCTTTAACCATTGCGAAAATAATACTAACGGAGAAATTAGAAAGTTTTAAATTGTCCATCTTCATGCTTTTGATTTGCGTAATTGTTTGTTCAAAAAACTCTTCCGACAAATCAAAACAATCAATTTCGGAATGATAGATTTCTTTTAGCAAACCGGATAAAAAAACATCAGGTGTCACCAGTACCTGCCTCCTTGTAAAACAGTCTAGTCCGTATTTTTCCCACTAATACCTTTATCCATTTCCACAATATATCGATAAGAATTGATGCGACATAAGAAAGAAGCACTAACAAAACCAGCGATATCACAGCAAACTTCACGCCGACAACTAGCTTGACAATAGCATAGAAGTAGTAGCAGAAGAAAGAATGTATTAGCCACATACTCATGCTGTTCTTTCCAAGCTCATAAAACCCCTTATATAAGAATTTCACCCGCTTCAATAAATCGATCGATACAATGCAAAGAACAGGAACCAAGACCAGATCCAGCGCGTAATCACTGGGAAGCCCGGACTGTCTCAAATAAATTGCTGCAATCCAGACTAGGATATCCAAAATCGGATTTAGCAAATGATTCTTATGTAGTAAACAAGCCAAACGATTTAAACAATCCCCCTGTGCGCAGGCAATACCCATCCAAAAGCTACTGACACATACCGTTTGACAAAATAGATTGGAATATATGAAATTTCCTGTAATATCCTTTAAGAATGCGAGCCCGGAAATGGCCGGGAACACATTGCGAATCAAAACATACCCAATGGCTACCAGTACAAAGTTTGTGGCTGTATGATGTTTTGAAAACAAATGACGAACCAGCGGAAAACTTAATAAAGCAATCAAATAGCTGAAAAAGAACCACCATTCTCCATTATAGGAAGACGAGATACCAAAGAAGTTTTTCAGGAATTCATTTAAATCAAATGTTGCAAAGTGATGGCAAATCCCCGAATCCTGACAGTAATCCGGTTGATGCCCAAACAACAAAAAACCAAGCGGAATCAAAATCAGAAACACTTTCCAATAATTGAGATATAATTTTTTGATACGACCAATCAAATCAAAAGATTTCCCACAATAGGCCTGATACAATCCATATCCGCCGAGAAAAAAGAAAAAACTGATGCAAATATTACCAAACGCACCCAAATAACCAATGGTGCTTTGACCAAATGTTGTAAATATGTGTTTTAGTTCCCCACCGGCAATACGCGAAGGAAACCCCCACAAATGATGAATCAGCATCCAAACAATTGCAATGCCCTTCACAACTAGCGTATCATCTTTCTTAAACGATAAATTCACACTTAACACCCCAAATTCAAATATTACTTCTCAAGATCAACAAATTTTATAAAGGCGTCAGGAGTGGCCTCAGAAGAATTGAGTGTTTTTCCAAACCATGTTATTCCGTACCATTTTCCGAATTTATATCCACAATTCTCATGAATTCCAATCTTATGAAATCCATATCGGGAATGGAACCGTAAACTAGCATCTGTCAAATGCTCGTCAAATACACGATTTGAGCAGGTAACGCAAGCATATATATTCCGAACATTCTGTAAAGCCAAAAGCCTTTCCAACTCTTTGTACAGCATCGTGCCAATTCCCCTGCCTCTCTCATCCATTGCTACATAAAGAGAAACCTCAGCAGAGTATTTATATGCTTCTCTGGTTCGAAAAGGTGAGGCGTAGCAATAACCAACAATTTTTTCTCCGTCAATCGCAACCAAATATGGATACATAGTTCCATAGGTTATTATTCTATTTTGAAACTCTTCAAATGTCGGCGGCTCATATTCAAAAGAAATGGCCGTGTTTTTCACATAAGGAGCGTATATGGAAAGCAAACTTTCCGCATCAGAGACATTGGCCAATCGAATTTGAATCATAATAGAAACCCTTTTCTTTAATACTCATACATCCGGTAGAGTTTTTCATAAACTCCGCCTTGTTTTAAAAGTTCTTCATGAGAACCACTTTCCGCAATTCCATTTTCCGTTAACACCAAAATACGTTCAGCGTTTCGAATTGTCGTCAAGCGATGGGCAATAACGAGGGTTGTTCTTCCCTTCGCCAGTTTTTCCAGAGACTCTTGAACAACATGCTCACTCTCGTTATCTAGTGCAGAGGTAGCTTCATCAAAAATTAATATGGGCGGATTTTTCAAAAACACACGCGCAATTGACAAACGTTGCTTTTGACCACCGGACAGTTTGATTCCACGCTGTCCGATATCGGTATCATAGCCGTCCGGAAGGGACATAATAAACTCATGTGCATTCGCATCTTTGGCAGCCTGAATAGCCTCATCACGTGTAGCCCCCGGACGACCATATAAAATATTTTCAAGCACAGTTCCGGCAAATAAATAGACATCCTGCTGTACAATACCAATATGATTTCGAAGACTTTTCAAAGTAAATTTGCGAATGTCTTCTCCGTCGATAGATACCATACCTTCATTCACATCATAAAACCGCGGTATTAGAGAACAAAGCGTCGTTTTTCCCGCACCCGAACTTCCAACAAGTGCAGTATAGGAACCTGCTTTTATATCCAAACTGACATGACTTAAAACAATGTTTGACCGATCATTATACCGAAAAGAAACATCAGAAAATGAAATATTTCCTTTGACATTTTTAAGTGTTTCCGCATTCGGAAGGTCTATGATTTCCGGCTCAATATTCATAATTTCGCGAAATCTCTCAAAACCGGTATATCCATTTTGAAACATTTCCGTGAAATCAACAATTGTACGAATCGGCTCCGTAAAAACTCCAATATACAGTAAAAATGTAATTAAATCACTAATGCTAAGTTTTTGATTTGCAATCATAATGGCGCCGGTGGCAATAATACACACTTGAATCAAGGATGTAAAAACCGCCACGCCGGCTTGAAAGATGCCCATATATCGATAGTTATTCTTTTTTGACTCAAGGAAATTATCGTTGCCGAATTTGAATTTTTGGTTTTCAATTTCTTCATTAGCAAAAGATTTTACAACGCGAATGCCGGATAAATTGTCTTCGATTTGTCCATTGATTTCCGCAATGCGTTCCCTGTTTATTCTAAAAGCAGACCGCATTTTCTTATTTAAAACAAACGCGAACCAAAACATAAAAGGAATGACTGCAAAGGCAGCAATTGCCAAATAGCCGTTGATACTAATCAAGATGATTAATGCACCAACAAGTTTCAAAAAAGATAAAATGATATTTTCCGGACCATGATGTAATAGCTCGGTAATTTCAAATAGATCCGTTGTAATACGACTCATCAACCGGCCGACTTTGGCATCATCATAGAAGGAAAAAGATAATTTTTGCATATGGTCAAAAATTTCTTGTCGCATGGTGTACTCAATTTTTGCGCCCATCACATGACCATAGTTACCAATGAAATACTTTGCGCCAAAATCAATAGCCAGTAGCACGAAAAATGCAATAACAATTCCAATGATTTCTTTAATAATCTGATTTGTATCTTTATAGATTAAGGTAGATGTGACATATCGAACAATCAAAGGAATGGTTAAAGCAACGGCAGCGGAAACTGTTGCAAATAACATATCGGCTAAAAAAAGTCCCATATGAGGCTTATAGTAGCTGACCATCTTTTTTAAATTGTTTTGCTTTTTATTTGTTTGCATGTTCACGCCTCTAGTCCTATACATTTAAATCTTTAAGCAAAAAACAGTTCATCGCACTATGTACTACCGTTTTCGGTTTATCAATTGGTGTATAACCCATTTTCTTATATAGTTTTATTGCTATATCGAGATTCGTATGTGTTTCCACATAGATTCTTTTATATCCGAGTTCCTTCGCTGTTTTTTCAATTTCTTGAACAAGCAATTTCCCAAAGCCCTGCCCTTTAACCCGGTCAATCAAATATAACTTCTGTATTTCACAGCAATCATCAATTTGATCGTATTCCGCAAGGCCAATGCCTCCAAGCACTTCTCCATCTTTTTCCAAAACCCAGTATTTCCTTTTGAACGGATCAGCTAAATAAAAAGAACTCAGGCATTTCAGTTCAGGATCAAAATATACAGTTCCCGGAATATCCAAGTCATGAATTTTCAAATTATGACGAACGATATCAAATAGAATCTTATCGTCCGAATTTTGTATATTTCTAAGTTGCATCGACTTCTCCAAGATTCATTCATATATTAAATGATGTATTCACCGATTCGGTTTCAAGCGGAGAAACATATAGAATCTCCGCTATCAACCTAGATGGTTATCAATTCATTTAGAATAACTGTGTGGGGAGAATTAATTTTTGTTTGGGTGAAAATAATTTGTCAAATTCTTCCACCTCATCAACATCCACAAAATAGCCTTTTGGCGTTGCATATTCGCCGGAAATCCCGTCAAGATACCCGGGTGTTAATTCCTTACACAAGAAGAACGATGCGTCTTCACCTTCCGGAAGTCCTTTATACCGAATTCCGAAATCACTGGCATAACCAAAACCGCTATTACCGTAGAATTTGATATTTCCTTCGAAACAAACAGCACCATACCCTAACCCTGTAGCTTTTTCCAACGAATAATCAAGTAATCGTTTTCCAAAGCCGTGACGTTTTAACTCAGGAATAATACAAATCGGGCCCATTGTTAAGATAGGAATAATAGAGCCATTGTCAGCATTAATCTCAGCCTTCATAAACATATTCTGCCCAACCAGCTGTCCATTTAACTCCATCACGAAATCAAGTTCTTTCACAAATGCCTCATCATTCCGAAGCTGATTTAACACGTAGTGCTCTAAACAGCCGGGACGATATACATTCCAAAAGCTCTCTCTAACAAGTGACTCAACCTGTCGGTATTCTTCTTTCTTTTCTAAACGAATGATTATGTTGTTTTTATTCATTTTTTTACCTCCTGAAATTTGTCAACTCAAATGCATTTCTGCGGGAGGTTTGTGTAATTGTCTGCAAACCTCCCGGTTATGCAACAATCACCGTTTTTTCGTACTTGTTCAAAAAGCACTCTCCTAAAATAAAATATTTAATAAGGTCAAAGACCAAATTAACCATTCAAATAAACCACTATTATAGTAGTGGTTCAATTGTGTTCGCTTTCGCAAAGGATTAAATAGCCCTCTTGTATGGATGCGACTGTTGCCATTAGACAAGTCAAAATGAATAGCAACAGCTCTATCCACCCAGGGAACCGGTCAATATATAAAGGAAACGCAAACACCATAATTCCACATATTTTATTCAATAATGTATGTTCTGAAACAAAGGTTTTCCTAAAAATCAATCCAACAACAATGTTGATACACTTAATCAATCCAATAGTAACAATCCAGAGAATAATCCCCATCGGAATAGAAACTGTATTCAAGATTTTAATCAAAACAATTCCTACAAAAATTATATCGGCAATAGAATCAAATTTTGCCCCAAATTCTGTCTCACCGTCAAAATGTCTTGCGACTATACCGTCAAAAACATCACTGAGACCTCCAACGATGTACAGTATATAAAACGCAACAGAAAATGTTGGGAAGAAAAGCAATAGCAAAGCACATCCGATTCTAATGCCAGTTATCATGTTTTTCATAGATATTCACATTATTCCTAACTGCGTGACACCAAAACAACTGTCTCCACATGGGGTGGGACAATGCCGTGAATCTCGACACAACACTGGAACATATCTACCCCTTATGTAGGAGATAACATATCATCATCAAATGAACATTAAAAATCAATCTACGTCTGCTTTATATTTTTGATATAATTCTTTTGCTTTCTCCATATTTTGCTCAACACCAAAACCCAATTCATATAAACCACCTAATTCAAACATAGCTGATTTATTACCTTGTCCTATTGCTAGATTAAAATAATATACTGCTTTCTCATAATCTTTTTTAACATGCCACCCATATTTATAAGTACACCCCACCTCAAATTGAGCTACATCATATCCAAGATCTGCAGCTTTTTCAAGCCATCCTAAAGCAGTATCCCACTTACCTTCGACCGAGCGAAGATAATTTGCATATTCATACATTGCCCACGGTTCACCTGCTTCAGCTAATTTGATTATTTCTTTCATATTAATCCTCCCATCTTCCTTTTGCTCACACTTTTGATATCAAGCATACCGTCTCCACATGGCTGGTATATGGAAACATATCAACCGGCTGAATACGATTGACCTTATATCCATTTCTTGTTAAAAAGTATAAATCTCTACCAAGTGTTTCCGGATTGCAAGAAACATATACTACCTTGTCAGGCTGCAGCAAACATAAAGACGATAAGAACGGCTTACTGCTCCCCGCTCTTGGCGGGTCCATCAAAACCACATCAATATGTTCATGATTCTTTTGCAGTTCAACCATCATTTTGCCGGCATCGTCAGCAATAAAATAGGCATTATTAATTTGATTGATTTTAGCATTTTGGATGGCGTCTTTTACAGCGTCCGGGTTGATTTCAACGCCAAGAACTTCACCACAATGACCGGATGCAATCAGTCCAATGGTTCCAACGCCACAATAAGCATCAAGAACACGGTCCGTTTTTTTCAGATTGGCAAAATCAATAGCCAGCGAGTACAATTTCTCAGTTTGGACCGGATTAATTTGATAAAAGGATTTCGCAGAAATACGGAAACGACAACCGCACAAAATATCTTCAATATAACCCGAACCAAACAAGACTTCTTCTCTATCGCCTAATAGCATGCTGGTATTTCTCGGATTGACATTAAATACAATCGTCGTGATTTCAGGATGCTTTTTTAGCAAGGCTTCTTTAAACTTGTTTTTAGCAGGAAAGATATTGGTGGCGCCAACAAGAACCACCATAATTTCTCCCGTGGAAAAGCCCGTTTTTACTAAAACATGACGTAAAAACCCTTTTCGGCTGTCCTCATTAAAAGGAACGATACCAAAATCCGGTAACATCTTGCGAATATCGACAATTATCCTGTCAGCAATTTCATTTTCAATCATGCATGAATCCACATTCACTATACGATGACTGCTTGACTGATAAACACCGGATACAATACGGCCACCTCTTGTAAGCCCGAAAGCAGCTTGGACCTTATTCCGATAATGAAAAGGATTCTCCATACCAATAATCGGACGAACTTTTCCATACTTGCCAACGTAACGAACTACCAAGCTTTGTTTATAGGCCAGCTGTCTCTCGTAGTCCATATTTTGCAGCTGACACCCGCCGCATTTTTTTGCATACAGACAAAAGTCCCGATTGGTTGCTTCCAAATCAGGAACTTTATCTATATCTCTTTTTTTGATGTTGTTCGGCAAGAGACTCTCTCCTTAATAATGGAAAATACTGCCTCCAACAAATTCTCTCATTAAGGAATCTGCCGGAACATGGTCGGTCGGGATAGATTCCAATTCTTCAAATATAACCTCAACCGGTTTTAAATAAGGATATTGCTCCTTAAGTTCTCTGACATTCTCAAGAAGTATATCTTTGTAAGCGCTTACTTCATAATCATGGAAAGAGTCAATCGAATATGTAGCACGGGACTTATAAGGCATAATATACAAGTCTTCCCCACGTTGCACACTATCAAACATTTCCAAAGTGATTTTCGGATCTCTGGCTCTATGTATTTTATCACGAAGCATACGACGCAAAACACGCACATATTTCGGATGTAAAGACTCTCCATTCGAGTTTTGAATACGAGTCCGAACACTGACATACAAACGAGAAGCAAAATCATCGCTGTCTCCCGTGACAGCCGGGTTCAATGCATGAATGCCTTCAACAATAATGATCTCATTTTCTTTTCTGTGAAGCGGAATTGTAACATCAGAACGTTTATGATTTGGAAAATCAAACGTCGGAAGTTCTATCGGTTCACAGTTAAAGAGTTTTTCCATGTGCTCATTGAAAAGGTCATTATCTACACGGTCAGGAGATTCCAGATCGAGCTTTCCTTCATCGGCCAAACGGAATTCTTCTTCAGACAGTGTCTTAAAATAATTATCCATGGATATGGTCGTTGTTTCAACTCCACAACCGTCCATATACTTTTCAAGCCAATATGCCGACGTGGTTTTTCCCGAGCCGGAGGGTCCAGAAAGTAAAACAATAGGACGCTCTTCTCGATTCTTAATAATCGCTTCCGCAATTTTATAGATTTGTGCATGATATTTATCCTCGCTTCGACGGATAAATAATTCCTCGTCATTCCGAATGCACGTACTGATATATTCTGTATTCATCATTACAAATCAACAACTCCCTTAACGGTCCCATTTGTCACAAAGCTGTGTGACTTGATCGGCAAATTTAGCCAAATCTTTATTGGAACATTCTTTGTTTCTTTCAATAACGGCACAAAGACGACGACCGGCATTACGGAGACGCTCCAAAACGGAATTTGTCTTCTTGTCCGTTTGAACAGATTTCTCAAGTCGAGTCATATTTCCCTTCTCAAGACATACCGGCATTTCACCCAGTTCATAACGACTACCGGAATATGGAGCAATTGCCTGTATACCGAAAGACTCCTTAATCTTATCCGCAAAGACATCAGTAACCGTATCCTGGCCGTGGTTAACAAATACTGTTTTCGGACGGGGAGAGATATTCCCGACCCATCCGAGAAGCATATCTCGGTCAGCATGACCACTGATACCATCCATCTGCTCGATGGTTGCATTCACAATAACTTCTTCGCCAAACAGTTTAACCCGGTCAGTGCCATCCAGCAAAATACGTCCAAGCGTACCTTCTGTTTGATATCCGACAAAAAGAATGGTACTGTCTTTTCTCCACAAATTATGTTTTAAATGATGACGGATACGTCCGGCATCACACATTCCCGAAGCAGATAAAATAACCTTCGGCTCTTTGTCCTCATTAATAGCCTTAGACTCATCGCTGGTAATTGATACACGTAAATCCTGGAATTTAATCGGTTCAATGCCAAGGGCAAGTAATTTCAGTGTTTCTTCATCATAATAGTTATTTAAATCACCACTATAAATAGAAGTTGCTTCAACAGCAAGAGGACTATCAACAAATACCGGAAAGCGGTCATGACCGGAAATTAATTTTTGTTCTTTAATCTCGCGAATCAAATAAAGAAGTTCCTGAGTACGCCCCACAGCAAAGGACGGAATCACGACGTTTCCACCCTTATCAAAAGTTTCTTGCAAAATACGAACAAGCTGGGAAACATAATCCGGTCTCTCGCCGTGAATACGGTCCCCGTATGTAGACTCCACAATTACATAATCTGCTTTTTCCGGTTTTTGAGGGTCCCGAATCAACGGACGGTCAATATTACCAACATCGCCGGAAAAAAGAACCACTTTTGTTTCACCATTTTCGGTAACCGTAATCTCGATACTAGCAGAACCGAGCAAATGACCTGCATCCAAAAAACGAACGGAAACAGAATCTGAAACCGTAATGACTTCGTTATATTCGCAAGGCTTAAACTGTGACAAACAATGCTGTGCATCTTCGAGTGTGTACATCGGAACATACAATTCTTTACCGGACCGCTTTGCTTTTCTGTTTTTCCATTCAGCATCGGATTCCTGAATATGAGCGGAATCCATCAACATAATGTTGCAAAGCTTTGCGGTAGCACCGGTAGAATATATCGGCCCGTTATAACCATTCGCTGTCATAACCGGCAAACGACCGGAGTGGTCAATATGAGCATGCGTAAGTAATATACAATCCAGTTCCCCAGGAGCAATCGGAAGAACCGAATTCTCATAAATATCTCTTCCCTGTTCCATACCGCAGTCGACCAATATTTTAAGTCCAGCCGCTTCCAGCAGCGTCATAGAACCCGTAACTTCATGACAGGCACCAATGAAATTAATCTTCATTTGATTTCACATTCCTTTCCAAATATTCGTCCAATATTCTGGCAGCATCACAAACACAGCGGAGACACGGACGTGTTTGATAAAACTCCGGTGTTCGTTCGGATGGTTCGGGAATATCCGGACCCTTCAGATTCAAAATATTTTTACAAACGATAGAACCATGTATTTTTTCAAAATCATGTGCTAAATTTTGTACTTTTGAGTAGTGTTTGGTTTTAAGCGATTTATCACCAAAATCGCTGTAACCCTCCAATAGTCCGAGAATCAATTGCATACCGGACACAGCTCCGCAAACCTCACGAAGGCGTCCCATTCCACCACCAAAAGACGACGAAACTTTATATAGCGTATTCAAATCCAAATCCACAAGATCTTCAAAAGCCCCCGCAACGGCCTGAGAGCAATTTGCTCCGCTTAAGAATAAATCTCTGGCTTTTTTCTCATGTTCTGTCATACGGCATCAGAAGGAGCGGCCTTCTCAAGTTCATCGCAAAGTCCTTCAAGCCAATCGCCTTCAAACAATTCTATCGTTCCCTTGTCACAAGCAGCAGCAAGTTTCTTATCAATCGGAATTCTTGAAACAGAAGGAATCGCATGCAGTTTTGCCACTTCTTCCACATGACTTTCGCCATAAATGGAATGTTTGGCGTGACAATCAGGGCATTCAAAATATGACAAATTTTCCACAACACCCAAAACAGGAATGTGCATAAGTTCAGCCATTTTCACTGCCTTTTCAACAATCATGGAAACCAGTTCCTGAGGAGAGGTAACAATAACAATACCGGCAATCGGAAGAGACTGAAAAACCGTCAGTGGAACATCCCCCGTTCCGGGTGGCATGTCTACAAACATATAATCCACATCTTTCCAAATAACATCAGACCAAAATTGTTTAACAGTTCCAGCCAGAACAGGGCCTCTCCAAACAACGGGGTCTGACTCATGTTCAAGTAGAAGATTCACAGACATCATGTCAATCCCGGTCTTAGAGCGACACGGTAAAAGGCCGAGTTCATTCCCCATGGCACGATCATGAACTCCAAAAGCCTGCGGGATGGAAGGCCCGGTAATATCCGCATCCAAAATAGCCGTATGAAAGCCACGACGATTTATGGATACGGAAAGTAATGATGTCACAAGAGACTTACCAACGCCACCTTTACCACTAACAACGCCGATTACTTTTTTTACAGAAGACAATTCATGCGGTTTTTCAATAAGACTTTCCGGGTTTCCGCGATGACCGCAAGCCTGTCCGCAAGTTTCACAATTATGTGTGCATTCACTCATGATTCATAACTTCCTTTTTACATAATTTTACATAATACATTATAGCACAACTCTCTAAAAATTCAAAAGAAAAAGGACGTCAAAACGTCCTTGCTTCTTTAAAACATATCGAAAACATCTACAAAAAATCCCCGTTACAGCATCTTTTTCAGATACTGGCCTGTGTACGATTTTTTGACCTTTGCGACTTCTTCGGGGATGCCGCTGGCAACAACCAAGCCACCGTGTTCCCCGCCTTCGGGACCGAGGTCAACAATGTAGTCTGCGGATTTAATCACATCCAAATTATGTTCAATCACAATAACCGTATTTCCAAGATTTACCAACTTTTGCAAAACAATCAAAAGCTGCTCTACATCCGCTGAATGAAGTCCTGTTGTCGGCTCATCTAAAATATAGATGGTTTTACCGGTTGACGGCTTGGAAAGTTCGGCAGCAAGTTTTACGCGCTGAGCCTCACCGCCGGATAATGTGGTTGCCGGCTGACCGATTTTAATATATCCGAGTCCCACATCCTGAATCACCTTAAGACGGTCGTGAATTTTCGGAATTTCCGAAAAAAACGACACACCTTCTTCAATCGTCATTTCCAAAACATCATATATGTTTTTTCCTTTGTAGGTTACCTCCAAAGTTTCACGATTGAATCGAGTTCCTCCGCAAACCTCACAAGGAACATAGATATCCGATAGAAAATGCATTTCAATTTTCACCAAACCATCACCGCAGCAAGCTTCACAGCGTCCGCCTTTCACATTAAACGAAAAACGACCGGATGAATACCCGCGTTTCTTGGCTTCGGGAGTCATAGCGAACAAGTTTCGAATATCTGAAAAAACACCTGTATAGGTTGCGGGATTGGAACGCGGAGTACGCCCAATGGGTGACTGATCAATACAAATAACCTTATCAAGATATTCTGTGCCGAGAATCTCGTCGTGCTTGCCCGGATGGGTTTTAGCACGATTCAATTCGGATGCAAGTTTTTTGTACAAAATCTCATTGATAAGTGTCGATTTTCCGGAACCGGAAACACCGGTCACACAGTTAAAAGCACCGAGTTTAAAACAAACGTCAATATCTTTAAGATTGTGCTCCGAGGCTTTTTTTATCAAAAGTTCGTGCCCGTTTCCTTCTCTTCTGGTATCAGGAACAACTATTTTTCTTTTTCCGCTCAAAAACTGCCCGGTAATAGATTTCTTACAATCTTTAAGACCATCCACTTCTCCCGAATACAAAACCTGTCCACCATGGACGCCGGCCCCCGGGCCAATATCAACAATCCAGTCAGCGGCACGGATCGTATCTTCGTCGTGCTCAACCACCAAAAGGGTATTGCCAAGATCTCGTAATTCCTGTAATGTACCGAGAAGCTTATCATTATCCCTCTGATGAAGACCGATACTGGGCTCGTCCAAAACATATAAAACACCCGTTAAGCAGGTTCCGATTTGCGTTGCCAAGCGAATACGCTGTGCTTCTCCACCGGAGAGCGTGGCGGCGCCACGGGAAAGTGTCAAATATTCAAGCCCTACATTCTTCAAAAACCTTAAACGATTGCAAATTTCCTTAATTATTCCGTCGCCGATTTTATGCTCGGTCTCCGTAAGCTGTAATGTATCGAAAAATGAAATAGCACCTGAAACTGACAAATCGCACAAATCCATAATGTTTATTCCGCCAACGGTCACGGCCAATACTTCGGCGCGAAGTCTTTGACCTTTACAGTCAGGGCACGGATTTTCACGCATATAACCGCTGATTTCCTCACGCATCCAGTTGCTTTTCGTTTCGCGATAACGGCGCTCAAGGTTATTCACAATACCTTCAAAAGGTGCATTATAGGTACTATGACCATTATAACTGTCCCTTTCCATCATAATCGGAACGCCACGAGTACCATATAATAAAACATCAATCGCCTCGTCCGGGAGTTCACAAATAGGAGTATCCAAAGAAAAGTTACAATAGGCGGCAACCGCCTCAAAATACATTTTCGAGACCTTTCCACCGTCCATAAAGGACCAACCGGCAGAATTAATTCCACCGTTTCGGATGGATTTCTTCTTGTCTTTAAAAATTAATTCCGGATCCAATGTCATCGTAACACCAAGACCGGAACAAGTAGGACATGCTCCAAGAGGATTGTTAAATGAGAACATACGAGGCTCTAGTTCTTCCAATCGAACATTATGCTCCGGGCAGGCAAAATTTTGAGAAAATTCCAAATCCTGACCGCCAATTACATTAACCGTTAAAAGACCGCCGGAAAGAGCGGTGGCGGTTTCAACAGAATCGGCAAGCCGCGTACGAATCGAAGGACCGACAACCAAGCGATCAACCATAATCTCAATGGTATGCTTTTTATTCTTATCAAGTGAAATATCTTCGCTTAAATCATAGATGACACCATCCACACGAGCCCTGACGAAACCATTTTTCCGGGCGTTTTCAAACTCTTTCGCATACTCCCCTTTTCGTCCGCGAACAATCGGGGCCATCAATTGGATTTTAGTTCCTTCTTCAAGAGACAAAAGTTGGTCAACAATTTCATCTACCGTTTGCTGTTTGATAACTTTGCCGCATACAGGACAATGCGGAATACCGATTCTGGCGTAAAGTAAACGCAAATAGTCATATATTTCCGTAACGGTTCCGACAGTAGAACGAGGGTTTTTGGAAGTGGTTTTCTGGTCAATAGAAATGGCCGGAGATAAACCTTCCATCACATCCACATCCGGCTTGTCCATTTGCCCCAAAAACTGTCTGGCATAAGACGACAGACTTTCCACATAACGACGCTGTCCTTCTGCGTATATGGTATCAAATGCCAAGGAAGACTTTCCCGAACCGGACAAACCGGATAAAACAACCAATTTATCTCTTGGAATCTCGACATTGATATTTTTCAAGTTATGCACACGAGCGCCTTTTATGACGATTTTTTCGTTTGCCATCAGTCTTCTCCTTGTAATTCTCTGATTTTATCTCTGAGCCATGCAGCATGCTCAAACTCGAGCATTTTTGATGCTTGTCGCATTTCTTTCTTCATTTCTTCAATCCATTTTTGTTTTTCTGCTTTTGTCATCCGACGTCCATTCTGATCCTTAACATCATGCTTTGTAATTTCCAAAACATCACGGACGTCCTTCATAATGGTTTTCGGAACAATTCCGTGCTCTTCGTTATATTGCATTTGAATCTTACGACGTCTTGCGGTTTCGGATAAAGCGCGCTCCATCGAAGGCGTTATGGTGTCGGCATATAGAATAACACGGCCATCGGCATTTCGAGCTGCACGTCCGATTGTTTGAACCAAGGCTGTTTCCGAACGCAGAAACCCTTCTTTATCCGCATCCAAAATAGCCACCAGAGAAACCTCCGGCAAGTCAAGTCCCTCACGTAAAAGGTTTATACCAACAAGAACATCAAATGTGCCCAGTCGAAGATCACGAATAATCTCCATACGTTCCATCGTATCAACATCGTGATGCATATATCGAACTTTCACACCGGCCGTATTTAAATAATCCGTTAAATCCTCTGCCATTTTCTTTGTCAAGGTCGTGACCAGGGTACGTTCCCCTTTTTCTGCTTGACTGGAAATTTCAGCCAATAAATCATCAATCTGCCCTTCAACAGGTCTAACAAAGGTTTCCGGGTCCAAAAGTCCGGTCGGACGAATCACCTGTTCCACAATCTGAGATGATTTTTCCTTTTCAAAATCGCCCGGAGTTGCACTGACAAAAACTACCTGATTCACATGACGATAAAACTCGTCAAAATTCAGCGGACGATTATCATATGCGCTGGGCAGACGGAAACCATAATCCACAAGAGATGTTTTTCTGGCACGGTCTCCGGCATACATTGCCCTAACCTGCGGTAAAGTTACATGCGATTCATCGACAAACAGTAAAAAATCATCCGGGAAATAGTCAATCAACGTATAAGGAGGTTCTCCGGGTTTTCTTCCCGAAAACACGGCACTGTAGTTTTCGATTCCCTTGCACATTCCAATTTCCTGCAGCATTTCCATATCATAATTTGTACGCTGCTGAATTCGTTGAGCCTCAATTAATTTCCCTTCGTTTTTGAAATAGAGAACACGGTCCTCCATTTCTTTTCGGATTTGCGTGATGGCACGCTCCATTTTATTGGGTGGAATAATATAATGAGAAGCCGGATAGATAGCAACATGTGTGATTTCTTCTTTTATTTGACCGGTAAGGGGATTTATCTCACAAATCCTGTCAACTTCGTCACCGAAAAATTCCACACGAAGTGCTGTGTCGTAGGCATAGGCCGGATACACATCCACAACATCCCCACGAACCCGAAACTTATTTCGCACAAAATTCACATCATTGCGCTCATATTGCAAAGAAACAAGTTTCGTAATAAAGCCGTCTCGTTCAAGTTGCATACCGGGCCGAAGAGAAATCACCATACTACGATAATCAATCGGGTCACCCAAGCTGTAAATACAGGAAACGCTGGCGACAATAATTACATCTCGTCTTTCCGAAAGCGCCGATGTCGCAGAATGCCTCAGTTTATCAATTTCGTCGTTAATATCCGAATCCTTTTCAATATATGTATCCGTTGTGGCAACATAAGCCTCTGGCTGATAATAATCATAATAACTGACAAAATACTCAACCGCGTTGTTTGGAAAAAACTCTTTAAATTCACTACAAAGCTGAGCGGCAAGAGTTTTATTATGAGCCAATACCAGCGTCGGACGATTGGCTTTGGCGATAATATTAGCCATCGTATATGTTTTACCGGAACCGGTTACACCGAGTAGAGTCTGTTCACGGTACCCGGATTCAATTCCTTTACAGAGATTTTCTATTGCTTCCGGTTGGTCTCCCGTCGGAGAATATGGCGCTACCAGTTCAAAATGATCCATCTTGCCACCACCTTTCCAAAACGAAAAGGCACCGTCTGTAAAACGGGGCCTTTTAAAAGTTAAACTTGAACAAAGCCCATCTTTTTCTTGGCTTTGGAGACTGTTTTGGAAGCAACCCATTGTGCTTTTTGAGCACCGTCTTTCATCAGTGCTTCCAACTGAGCCTTATCTTTCATGTATTCAAATAAACGAGCCTGAATCGGAGCAAGCTCATTAGCAACCGACTCACCAACGGCAATTTTAAAATCACCGTATCCTTTTCCGTCAAATTCTTTTTCAATCTCTTCAAAGGACTTGCCGGTACAGGCAGAATAAATTTCCATCAGATTGTTTATTCCGTCTTTGCCTTCTGCATAACGAACGCAGGCCTCGCTATCGGTTACAGCACGTTTAAATTTACGCAAAATCGTATCCTTATCATCTTGCAAAGAGATAAAGCTGTTGACATTTTCATCCGACTTAGACATTTTCTTAGTCGGATCCTGAAGAGAACGCACACGGGCACAAGCTTTCATAATATACGGTTCGGGAATTTTAAACACATTTCCATAAAGCGAATTAAACCGTTCACCGAGTGTTCTTGTAAGTTCCACGTGTTGTTTTTGGTCAGCACCAACCGGAACATAATCCGTTTGATACAGAAGAATATCGGCAGCCATTAAAGTTGGATAAGAAAACAATCCAAGGTTAATATTGTCAGCATGTTTTTGCGATTTATCTTTAAACTGCGTCATACGAGACAGTTCGCCAAATCCGGTACAGCTGGACAAAAGCCAGGAAAGCTCCGTATGGGCCGGGACCTGGGACTGAACAAACACCATATTCTTTTCCGGATCTAATCCAAGAGCCAAAAGCAAAGCATAGGTTTCATAAATCTGTTTGCGAAATGCAGCCGATTCCTGACGAACGGTAATAGCATGCAGGTCCGCAACGGCGAATGCACATTCCATATCCGTTTCATTTTGAATGGTTACCCAATTGCGAAGAGCACCAAGATAGTTACCCAACGTAGGAATACCGGTCGGCTGAATAAAACTTAATGCCCGTTTTTTCTGTACAGTTTCTTCCATAATCTTTTCCTCTTACTTTGTCATTTCTTTCAGTAGTTCTTCAAGGCGAGCCATCGCAATACACATATTTTCATTGGTCGGTGTAGAATAGTTCAAACGAATAGAATTACACGGATTATTTTCATCCGGTAAAAATGCATTTCCGGGAACAACAGCCACCTGTTTTTCCTGGACAGCGCGAGAGCAAAACTCCTTCATGGAAATCTCTTTCGGCAAATCACACCAAACAAACAATCCGCCTTCCACCGGATAATACTTAACACCATATGGGACCAAATGCTTTTCAATAAGATCCATCATCAAATGGGCCTTCTCACGATACAAACTCTGAAGGAACTTAAGATGCTCGTCAAAATGGTCCTGAAGAATCTCATCGCAAATCATTTGTGCCCAAATATTGGTATGAACGTCTTCTCCCTGTTTTGAAACGGTCATCTTCGCAAGCAAAGCTTTCGGACCAATGGCAAACCCAACGCGAAGACCGGGGGCCACCACTTTAGAAAATGAACCGGCATATACTACAATACCTTCCGTATCAAATGATTTGATAGAAGGAACATCTTCCCCGTCAAACCGCAAATCTCCGTACGGGTTATCTTCTAAAATCAAAACTCCGTATTTCTTTGCAAGTGCATACATACCTTTACGTTTTTCCAAACTGGCCGTGATTCCCATCGGATTTTGGAAATTCGGAATCGTATAGATAAATTTGGCGTTCGGATTGGCTTTCAAAGCCTCTTCCAAAGCATTCAAATTCTGACCGTCCGCTTCCAGCTCAACACCAACCAATTGGCATCCGAGAGAACGGAACATATTCAGCGCACCGATAAAAGCAGGATTGTCGCATATGATAACATCCCCGTTGTTGCATGTGGTTTTGGTAAGCAAACTCATAACCTGCTGTGCACCAGCCGTAATAATTACATCATCATCTTCCGAACCGATACCGTAAACCGTTTTCATACGTGTTTTCACATGGTCGCGCAGCGGGGCATATCCTTCGGTAATGCTGTACTGTAAAACATCAATCGGCTTTTCCGTCAGTAAACGATTGGAAATCTCCGCAACTTTCTCACTGGGAAAAGCTTCCGGAGAGGGGTTTCCCGCAGCCAAAGAAATAATGGAAGACCCTGATGCATACTTTAAAATTTCACGAATTGCAGAAGGCTGCAAATTCTTAAGCCCTTCAGAAAATTGATACTCCATATTGAAACACCATCCTTAATGTTCTCTAAGTCGTTCTAGTTGTTTGGTAAAATAATCTGGAAGTTCACTGTCAAATTCCAAATATTGAGCGGTAATCGGATGAACAAATCCGACTTTTTTTGCATGTAAGCACTGTCCATCCAGCCCGGCAACCGGTTTCTTTGAACCATAAACCGTGTCTCCCAAAACCGGGTGCCCCAAATAGGCCATATGCACTCGTATTTGATGAGTTCTTCCCGTCTCCAAAGTTACACGCACATGATCATAGCCGGAAAGACGTTCCAGTACCTCAAAATGTGATACAGCCGGACGAGAATGTCCTTCAACAACAGCCATTTTCTTTCGGTCCTTAGGATGTCTTCCAATCGGCTGATTAACCGTTCCCTTATCTTCTTTTAGATGACCGCAAACAATTGTCTCATAAACACGTGTAAAGGTGTGTGCCTTTATCTGTTCCGCCAAGCCTTGATGTGCAAAATCATCCTTTGCAACCATTAAAAGCCCGCTGGTATCTTTATCGATTCGATGAACAATCCCGGGACGCGCAACCCCACCGATACCAGATAAAGAATCCCCGCAATGAGCCATCAAAGCATTCACAAGCGTACCGGCACTGTGTCCCGGAGCTGGGTGAACTACCATCCCTTTTGGCTTGTTCACAACAAGCAAATGCTCATCTTCATAGACAACGTTTAGCGGAATTTCTTCCGCTTCCAATTCACTCGGTTGTGTATCGGGAATTGTTACACTCAATAACTCGCCTTCAGAAACCGTATACTTCTTATTTTTCGTTATCTGATTGATCTGAACCAGGTCGTTCTCCAACCATTTTTGTGCTGTGGACCGTGTCACATTCAGAAGTTGCGCAATCGCTTTGTCCAGACGTTCTCCCGACAGAATCGCCGGAATTACTAGCTGTTTCTGTTCCAAGAGAAGTCCCTTCCTTTCGGTCTTTTCTATCATAGATGAGTATGGCCAGCAGCATCAAACACGCGCCGACACACACACAACAATCTGCAAAGTTGAAAACTGGAAAATTCATAAACAAAGTATGAATGAAATCGATTACATAACCACGAAAAATACGATCAATTAAATTACCAAGTCCCCCGCCAATAATTAATACAATGGAAATCCATTCAAGCGGTTGGCGAAAAACACCTTTAAATAACAAAAACAAAAGACCTAACAACAGTACTCCGGTAAAAATACTAAGTAAAACCGTTTTTCCGGAAAGAATACTCCATGCTGCTCCCGTATTTTCCGTATAACGGAAATCAAAAACACCCGGAATACAACTTACCGGAGAATTGATACAATGAATTGATGCCCAAACTTTCGTCAGCTGGTCTGCAAAAACAAGGAAGGCCACAAACACTGTCCATCCCAATTGTTTCTTAATTTTGGAAATAAGCCAAGCAAATTTGGTCATTTGTTTAGCCTCCTATGCAAGTAAAAAGCGGCATACCAATAGCGGTACGCCGCTTTTAAAATCAAAACTTAGTTGTCACTGGCACCAAACGGATTAAAAGCGGCACCGGTGTCGACATCATCGCCGAACTGCAAGTCACTAAAATCGGATTTCGGAGAATCCTCTTCAGGCCACAAAAGATCGTCGGATTTCGGCAAATCAATATCTTCAATGTCGTCTAATTTAAAATCAAATGCATCAACAGAGAGATCATTGTCGGAATCCGCACCAAATGCGGGACCAAAGGAAATATCACTACCTTCATTTTCTTCGCCAAAAGCAGGTCCGAAAGAAATATCGGTATTTTCGTCGGGATCAAAAGAGGATGTGCCAAATTCCAAGCCATCACCTAATGTATCAGTTCCAATAGAATCAAAGGAAATATCGGATACAGAACCACCAAAATCAAATGTGGCTTCTTCGGTTGCGTTCTCATCCTCGCTGGGAGTTTCAAAAGAAAAAGTCGGCTCTTCCTCAACTGCAGGAGCATCAAAAGAAATTTCTGCATCCGGGATTTCAGGAGTCGTGAAATCTAAAGAAGTTTCATTAAATGCATCAGCAACAGGAGATGTAAAGTCAAATGCGTCTGATTCGTTCCCTTCCTGAACATCCTCCGTGTCAGATGCGCCGAAATCAAACACATCTTCTACCACTTCGGAAGAATCTTCTTCAGAGGTTGTAAAATCAAATGAATTCTCTTCCGGAGCGCCAAAGTCAGCAACTTCATTCACCGGCTCGTCGGGAATCTCATAAACCGGAGAAACAAAAGAATCAGCAACTTCGTCATTCAAATCGGTAACCGCGGGCTCGACAACAGGTGCCGGCTCTTCTACAACGGGTTCAACATATGTTTTCATGTCAATCCGTTTGGATGGGAGTTGATTAATCACCTTGGAATGCTCTTCATAGATTCCAAATAATTTCTCTTTAAAATCAACCGCAGCATTTGTAAGTTCGGCAATGCAGTTCTCTCTGTAAATCGTTTCCTTTTCAAGTTCCGCAAGCTTATCTTTGATGTCTTTATCCGCATCCGCTTGCATCTTAGCAACTTTTTCTTCGGTTTCCGCCAAAAGAGCATCACTGCGATTTTGTGCAGAGGATGTTGTTGCTTCAGCCTGTTCATTCGCCTCACGAATCATTGTAGAAGACTGTTCCTGCGCGTCAGAAATCAAAGTATTGGATTTGCTGGTGGCATCTTCCATGAGTGCATTTGCTTTCTGCTCGGCATCCGCAACCATGGAGGAAGCTTTCTCTTCAGCTTCAGCAATCATAGCCGATACTTTTTCCTCGGCTTCTTTAATCATAGAATCAGAAATTGTCTGAGCTTTGACAATAGAAGCATTGATGGAATCTTCTTTATTACGATACTCAACAAGTTTGCTGGCCAAAGTATCAAGCTTACCACGATTGGCTAAGTTTTCTGCATTGGCAGCCTCAAGGGTTTCAAGGACACCGTCGATAAAATCATCGACTTCCTGAGCCATGTATCCGCCCTTTTTCTCCGTGAATGTAACTTGTTTAATTTGATCAATCGTAAACATTTGCATTTCCTCCTATGAATAAGCAATAAACGGTCCCTTTCGAGGACAATTTAATAATAGAAACCGTTGTTTTCCAAACCTTCAAGAATCTCGTCGCCGAGCACACCAACATTGTACGGTGTAATAATAAAAGTACAGTTCGCCGCTTTTTTAATAGAACCATTATTGGCATAAGCAACACCGCTCAAGAAGTCAAGAATACGGCGGGAAACATCTTTGTTAACTGCTTCCAAGTTAAGAACGACAGTACGTTTCGCTTTTAAATGATCGGCAACACCACTGGCATCGTCAAAACGTTCCGGACGGGTTAAAACCACTTGAAGCTGTGCGGTCGTGCTAACATTCACAACATTACGCGGCTGTTTGTCGACACGGGTAATCGGAGCAGGATCATTAGAAGAAATCACATCGTCTTCCGTTTCCTCAACAACTTCATTTAAATTGTCATTGTCTTCATCGCTAAACAGGTTTTTTAAAAAACTCATTTTTCTTCCTCCAAAATTAAATATTATAATTTCTACCGCCAAAAAGGGATGTACCGACGCGAACCATCGTACTCCCTTCCCGTATGGCATCTTCAAAGTCAGATGACATACCCATAGATAGTATACTCATAGATACATTATCTATTTTTTTAGAGTCAATGTCAAGGAACATTTGATGCATTTTAGAAAAATATTGACGTACAACCGTATGGTCTTCCGAAATTGGCGGAATACACATTAACCCATCAATTTTCAAATGTGGGAACCGGCTGATTTGATCAATCAGTTCATAGGTCTGGTCAAATGAAACACCGGACTTGCTGGATTCCTCTCCAATGTTGATTTCCACCAATATATGAGAAACCAGGTCTTTCTTCTCCGATTCTTTTTCAATGGCTTCTGCCAGGTGAACACTGTCAACGGAATGAATTAAATCAACTTCCCCAACAATCATCTTCACCTTATTTGTTTGAAGATGACCGATAAGATGTATGGAAACATCGTCTAAATGAAGCAAAGGTTTCTTTTGCAAAAGTTCTTGAACGCGGTTTTCACCAAGCACATGAATTCCGGCAGCAATTGCTTGATTTACACGCTCCGCTTCAACCGTTTTGCTCACGCCCATAAGCGTAACCTCGGACACATCACGTCCGGCTTTGATACAGGCATTCTCTATTCGTTCTCGGATTCGAGCAACGTTTTCCTCAATCGCATTAGCGAACAATTTTTCCTTCATATAAATTCTTGCCTCCAATTACGATTTCGTCATACAGAGCCAAATACTGTTTGAAAGTTCTCGGAGTTTCTTCCGTAGAGGTTTCCATTGTTTCCTCCGGCTCAATTTCTTCGGACGTATCTTCATCCATACTGGAATCGGAATCTGTTTTTTTCGCCGCGGCTACAATGGAGTTTTTATTTGTCGGATCCGCATCACAAATATTATATTTGCCCGCCGGACTATGATACAAAATGTTAACGTATTTAAACTCCAGCGTCGTTCCGGAACAAACAAACACGCCGGGGGCGTTTGTATCTTTCTCAAAACGTAGTGCCGAATCGGGAACATAAAGCCCGGTATACTCGTTCAACACGATCTGAATTTCTTCTACACGTATGCTGGAAAGGGATTCTGACATATACGAGCATTTCATCAAAACCATAGACTGGTCTTTTTCATGATTGATAACCGTAACGGTAACCGGAATATCTTCATCCGATACAAACGGCAATCGAACAGACAAAGAAGCCCCTTCGGTAATATTAGTTAGCTTTTCCGTGGGGACAACACAAGCGATATACCACTCATAATTGCCAACCACTTTGCCGACCTGATTGCCTTGGGTTTTTATTTCCGGTTTTTTGTTGATCAAATCATTGACTTTCGCAACCGTCAAGGAAGAGACCTTGTTATAATCCACAACATCTTCAAAACCGTCCAGCGCCGAGACAAAGTAACCGGCTGTCGGAGAAATTACCACACCGGTTGCGGCCTTATGAGAAGAAGATTCCAAAGTCGATTGCTGACCTTGCAGCTGTTTGATTTTTGCAGAAAAGTCAAACTCGCCGGTTGTTAGCAGTAATTTACGGTTTAAAAGTTCTGTTAATTCTTCCCGATATCCGGAAGCCAGTTGATACTCACCAGAAGATATATGATACATCATCTCTTCTTGCTTCTGTTCAATTTGTTCATTTAACGTTTCCAGGTTTGTTTTACTGATACTCCCCTGCATCTGTAAGGTTTGCAGATTGGATATCTCGTTGCTTAAATCGTTGATTTGAAGAGTATTTAAAGCATCTGTTTCCGAGGGATATACCATTGCAATTGTACCGTCTTTGGCAACACGGGCACCATCCTCAAGAGTATAGTAAACATATCCATTCGCATTGGATGTTAGGATTTCTTCACTGCGAATCGCAATCCCCTTAACATCAATGGAATTATATGCCGTGTGACTTACGACCGTCTCCAATTCAACTTTCGAGGAAAGAGAGAGAACAACTTGATAAATCGTGTATAAAAGAATCAAAACAACAAAAGTCACTATACCCACAACACGTAAAAACTTATTCATTGTTTTCTCCCCTTTCATTTAAATAATCATTAAACCGATTCACAATCTCATGAGCCAGGTCTGAAACGGAACGGTAGTCATCCACATAAAGACTTTGTGCGCCTTCTACATGGTGAAACCAAGACAGTTGCCGTTTTGCATAATGTCTTGTGGATTTTTTTAAATTTTCAACGGCTTCCTCCAGGGATATTTCTCCTTGCAAATAAGGGAACAATTCTTTATATCCAATAGCTTGCAAAGCTGTCTTTCCATCCGGTAAGCCAAGAACCCGTTTTGTTTCATCAAGTAAGCCGTTTTCCATCATACGATCCACACGGGTATGAATACGATGATATAACGTTTCACGGTTGTGAAAATCCAAAACGAGATATAGTGCGTTATAAGGACTCGGAACAGATTTTGATTCTTTCTTTTGTTCGGAAATGGTTTGTCCGCTGGTTTCATAAACCTCAATGGCACGGACAATCCTCGTAATATCGTTTGGATGTAAAATCGATGCCGTTTCCGGATCAAACTTCCTAAGTTTTTCAAGCATCTGCTCGCCTCCAAGGCGGGCCGCTTCATCAAGAAGCGTCTGCCGAAGGGCAAAGTCCGTTTCCGCTTTTGTATATTGAATATTCTCAAGAACAGCCTGAAGATATAGACCTGTACCACCACAAAAAATCGGAAGTTTATGACGACTTTCCAAGTCTAAAATGATAGCACGGGCATCGTCGGCATATTGTGCGACCGAATAAGACTCCGACAAAGGAAGGAATCCAAGTAAGTGATGAGGTATCCCCTGCATTTCTTCTAATGTCGGACGAGCCGTACCAATTTGAATCGTGTCATAAATCTGCATAGAATCTGCAGAAATAATCTCACCACCAAGCTGCTTGGCAACTTCAACGGATACAGCTGTTTTTCCTGATGCCGTCGGTCCGGCAATCACAAGTACCGGATGATCTTTCATTGGATTCTCCCAAACTGTTTCTCAATTTCTTTTTGAGATAATTCCACGCAAACCGGACGACCGTGAGGACAAGTCCGAAGGGAATCATCGTGAAGAACCGTCTCCGCCAAAAGCTGTAAGTCAACCGATTGGTTATGATTCCCCGCTTTAATGGCAGCACGACAAGCCGTGTTATGGTATAGCCAATCCAGATGCTCCACGTCAACCGTTTGCTTTCCGCTAAGTAAATTGCCTGCAATTTCCTCCATCAAAGACGTAATATCTTCACCGGAAAGCATCATCGGAACGGCACGTACCAATATTTCTTTTTCACCAAACTCGTCAATCTCATATCCGGCCTTTTCCAAAGAATCACGCGCATTCAAAAGGACTTCTTGTTCAGCTGAAGACAATGAGACGGAAACAGGAGACAAAAGCTGCTGGGAGTCTGTATGTTCCGTTTCACGGAGTTTGTTGTATAAAATGCGTTCATGAGCCGCATGCTTATCAATCAAATAAAGACACCCGTTCATTTCAGCCAAAATATATGTTTTAAATATCTCGCCGATAAATCGAACGGCCGTTGTATTAGGATCAACGATTGTCACAATGGGACTTAGCTCCGGCTTACATATTTCTTCTTTGATTTCCTGTTTCGGAAGCACTTCTTCCACCTGGATATCAACGGATTTTATCGGAGGGAAAGACGGAGCACTTGTATCCACAGGCTCCTCATCCTCATCCAAAATTTCAGATAATGATGGTTTCGACTGCACGGGAGTTTCGGGGACTCCTCTGAAAAACGACGTCACCCCCGACGAAGAGGATTCAGACTGTTTTTCTTCTTTAGTCTGATAAATCATTTCCGACATATACAACTGTTCATGCGACGGTTTCTCGGCACGATGCTGTGTGAAAGAAATTTCCTTTCTGGTGTTCTGACTATCAATGGCGGACTTAATACCATGATAGATGACATCAAAGATTGGCTTTTCATTCATAAAACGAACTTCAATTTTAGTCGGATGAACATTGACATCAACCGTTTCCACCGGAAGTTCCAGATATAAAACGCAAGTCGGAAAACGACCAACCATAATAGAACCTTTAAACGCCTGTTCTAATGCAGCCGAGCCGGTTCGCGTCTTCACATAACGGCCATTGATGAAGAAATACTGCATTGTACGATTGGAACGGGCCTTTTCAATTCGATTGCAAAAACCATAAACATGGATTCCGTTTAATGTATAATCGACCGGAAGTAAACCAGACGCAAAATCACGACCCAAGACAGCATAAATGCATCCGTGTAGGTCTCCGTCTCCGGAGGTATGCAAGATATCTTTCCCGTCTCGAATAAAATGAACCGAAATTTCGGGGTGCGACAAAGCCAGTTTATCCATAACACCGGAAACGGCATTTCCCTCTCCCATATCGGTTTTAAGAAACTTCATTCGGGCCGGTACATTATAGAACAAATTTTCAACGACAATCGTCGTTCCCGTTGCGCATCCGAAATCTTCACAAAGAATTTCTTCTCCGCCCTGAATAACATACTGTGTGCCAATTGTATCCCCGTCGGCACAGGTTTGCATCGTCAGACGCGAAACAGCAGCCACAGATGCAAGGGCCTCGCCACGAAATCCAAGTGTTCCGATATGATCCAAATCTTCTTCCACATGGACTTTGCTGGTTGCATGACGAAGGAAAGCTGTCGGAACATCCTCTCTGGAAATTCCACAACCATTATCGGTGATGCGCATGTACGTAACACCACCGTTTTTGATTTCAACCGTAATAACAGACGCACCGGCATCCACGGCATTTTCAAATAGTTCCTTAATAACCGAAGCAGGCCGCTCAACCACTTCACCGGCAGCAATCAACTCCGCAGTATGTTTATCAAGCACATGAATCTTTGCCATTTGCGTCCCTCCTTATCAGTTTTGTGATTCTTGATGAAGCTCATATAACGTTTGAAGCGCTTCAATTGGCGTCAGCGTATTCACGTCAAGAGTACGTAGTTTTTCAAGAGCCGGGTGCGTTCCGTAATCCAGTAAAGAAATCTGGTCACTGGTCTCTTCAGTATGTTTCACCATGGACTTCGGAACGGAAATGTCTCCGTCTCCACTTTCCAAACCTTTTAGAATAACTTTTGCACGCTGTACGATATCGTTCGGAACACCAGCCAGTTTTGCAACTTCAATACCATAGCTGTCGTCTGCCGGCCCGCGAACAATACGACGAAGAAATGTGATATCATCTCCACGTTTTTTTACAGCAATATTGTAGTTCACAACACCATCCAGTTCTCCTTCCAAAGACGTGAGCTCGTGATAATGGGTTGCAAACAATGTTTTTGCACCGATTTTTTTCGGAGAGGAAACATATTCCAAAACGGCACGAGCAATACTCATTCCGTCAAAGGTCGAAGTACCTCGTCCGATTTCATCGAATACAATCAAACTGTTTTTTGTAGCGTTTTTGAGTATGGTTGCCACTTCGTTCATTTCAACCATAAATGTGGATTGACCGGACGCCAAATCATCCGATGCACCGACGCGTGTAAATATACTGTCCACGACGCCGATATTGGCTTTGTCGGCAGGGACAAAGCATCCGATTTGTGTCATAAGCACAATCAATGCGGTTTGACGCATAAAAGTGGATTTACCTGCCATATTCGGTCCGGTTAATATAACAGCTCGATTATCTCCTCGATCCAGATAGGTGTCGTTCGGTACAAACGGCATAGACATCAAAGACTCCACAACCGGGTGACGGCCGTTTTGAATTTGAATGATTCCCTCCACATTGATTTCCGGACGCACATAACGGTTTTTAACGGAAACCGAAGCAAAAGAGCAAAATACATCCAGACGTGCGATGGCGGAGGCGGTACTTTGTACACGATTGAGTTCACCGGCGATTCTTGTTCGAATATCCGTAAACAAGCGATACTCAAGCTCAACCACATGGTCATGCGCACCTAAAACACGGGACTCCAAGTTTTTCAGTTCCTGTGTAATATAACGCTCGGCACTGGTAAGGGTTTGTTTACGAATATATTCTTCCGGAACATCCCCGACAAAGGAACGTGGAACCTCGATATAATAACCAAAAACGCGATTATATCCGACTTTCAGTTTTTGAATGCCGGTTTTTTCACGTTCCGATGCTTCCACCTGTGCAATAATATCTTTTCCGTTTGTCATCTCATATCGCAGTTGGTCCACATCCGCATTATATCCTTCACGAATCATACCGCCTTCTCTAACGGAAAACGGCGGATCGTCAACAATGGATGACTCAATCAAATCACAAATATCGGAAAGCGGGTCAATATGCTCATAAATATCCTGCAGCGCTGCAGAATGAACAGCCGACAGGCATTCCTTAATGGGACCTGTTGCATGAATTGTTTGTGCAAGAGAACGGAGTTCTTTCGCGTTTGCACTACCGTAAACAATTCGCGTCATAATTCTTTCAAGATCATATACATCTTGCAACAGTTCCGTCAAATCACCGCAAAGAACCGTGTTTTTAACCAGTTCCTCAACGGCATTCAAACGTCTGTCAATTGCCACGGGCTGAAGTAAAGGTTGCTCAATCCACGTGCGCATAAGACGTTTTCCCATAGCCGTTTTCGTCTTATCAAGAACACCAAGGAGGGAGCCCCTCTTTTCCTTCCCGCGCATGGTTTCAAGAAGCTCCAAATTTCGTCTGGCTGACAAATCCAAATGGACGAACTGGGAATCGGCATAAATATCCAAATGGTTCAGTCTTTCCAGACCGCCCATTTGCGTCTTCCTCAAATAAAATAACAAAGCGCCGAGGGACGGAACGTAAGCGTCCGTCAAATTCTGATGAATTGCCTCCAGTGAATTCAAACCGAAATGCAAAAGGACCTGTTCCTTGCAAGAACAGTCGTCAAACTCCTCTGAAGGACGCACCTCGGCCGAAACAGATAAACGAGATGAAACAAATTCCATAAAAGGTTTATTGGTGGCTAAGGACTCGTTAATCAAAATCTCAGAAGGACAAAAACGTCCAAGTTCACTGAACAGGCGCTCTTGGATATCTTCCCCTTGGATTAACGTCTCATGTATATCACCGGTAGAACAATCGGCAAATGTCACGGCAATTTCACCAGACGGATGCTGATAGACACAACACAAATAGTTGTTTTTTCCTTCTTCCAGCATACTGCCTTCAATGACCGTACCGGGAGTAATAATACGTATTACATCACGTTTGACAAGTCCTTTTGCCAAAGCCGGGTCTTCCATTTGTTCACAAATGGCAACCTTATATCCGCGAGAGACAAGTTCAGCCACATAACGTTCATAACTATGGAAAGGAACGCCGCACATAGGAGCACGTTCTTCCATACCGCAGTCTTTTCCTGTAAGAACAATTTCCAATTCTCTGGATACAAGCTTGGCATCTTCAAAAAACATTTCATAAAAGTCACCCAAGCGGAAAAAGAGTATGCAATCAGGATGCTTACTCTTAATATCCAAATATTGAACCATCATGGGTGTCATTTCTGCCATGACCGTCTCTCCGTTTCTGATAAAAAATTGGGTAAATCAATTAGTGACAACCGGCACAGTGACCACAGTCACCACCGCAAGATTCTTCATGCTCCGGGATCGACTGAGGATCCTCTCCCTGAGCAGAAAGCGTAACAATACGAACAACAGCATCCATAAGCTGTTCAAAATCCGGTTTTGTTGCGTTATAGGTTTTCATGGATTCATTATCCATAATCTTTTGATACAAGTCACGCACCGTCTGGCTGAGTTCATCCATTTTTGCCTGGTCGCTGTTTTCCTTATTCATTTCTTCGGACACAGCCATACGTTTCAGGTTAAACTCACCAATTAAAGACTGCAGTTCCTGATTGTCATCAGCGGCTTTTTGGGCAATTTGCATACGCAAATACCGGTCATCCTGCTGAATGGCCGCACCAAGTTCACGAGCTAAATCAATTACTGGATTCATAACAAAATTCTCCTTTATTTCAATCATAAATTTTCACAATTTCACCGCGTAAAATCCAGTTGGATGTCTGGCTGATACGCACATCGGCACGTTTGCCGATATCTTCCGAGCTCGCCATTACACGAATCACTTCGTTATCATTCATACGAGCTTCCACAAAACCATCGGCAATGGATTCCAGTAAAACCGGAACAACTTTTCCTTCCATGGATTTGGAATGTTCAGCCGCGATTTGTTCCTGAAGTTTTACAACACGAGATAACCGTTCAACCTTCTCACTGTCCGGCGTGTTGTCCGGCATGGATGCTGCAGGAGTCCCGACTCGTTTTGAATAAATAAACGTATACACCGATATATACCCAACCTGTCGGATTAAATCGAGTGTTTCCAAAAAGTCTTCTTCGGTTTCTCCCGGAAATCCAACCAATATATCACTGGTAAAAGCAATATCCGGCACTCTCTTTTTGGCTTCTTCCACCAAATGCAAATACTGCTCTCTTGTATAGCGACGGTTCATCAATTCCAAAATTCGATTGGAACCGGATTGAACAGGCAAATGAAAATGACGGGATATCTTTTTGCAATCTCGAATCGTATCAAAAAGCTCCAAACTGGCATCTTTTGGATGCGATGTCATAAAACGAATGATAAAATCCCCTTCAATTGCATTAATCCGTCGAAGTAATTCGGGAAAATCAACATCAAAATGTTCGCTTTTACCGTAGGAATTCACATTTTGTCCAAGAAGCGTTATTTCCTTATATCCGGCCGCAACCAGGTCTCGAACTTCCGCAAGAATATCTTCCGGGTTACGGCTACGTTCTCTACCACGCACATGAGGAACAATACAATAGGAACAGAAATTGTTGCATCCGTACATAATGGAAACCCAGGCCGTTGTTTTACTGTCACGAACAATCGGAATCCCCTCGGCAATATAGCCGTCCTCCTCGGAAGAAATCTCAACACTCCGCTTGTCACGAAGCAGCACATTGCAAAGAAGTTTCGGAAAAACCTGTAAACGATGCGTACCGAAAACCAAACGAACAAATGGATAACTTTTTTGTATTTTTTCGGCTATATGTGGTTGTTGCATCATACAGCCGCAAAGAACAATTGTCGGTTTCAGTCCGTTTTTTCGAACCGATTTAAGAGCACCGACATTGCCGAACACGCGATCCTCCGCATGTTCTCTGACGGCGCATGTGTTAAAAACAATCACGTCTGCCTCTTCGGCGTTATCTGTAAAGGAAAAGCCCATTACAGAAAGCCATCCGGCCAACCGTTCTGAATCGGCAACATTTTGCTGACAACCGAAGGTTCGAATACATGCCGTAGGACTTTGCCCATCCAGCCGTTGTATATAGAACTCTCGAACTTTGTCCACATATTGCATTTGCTCTTGTATTTCCTGTGGGGAAATTCTTTGAATATTCGGCACGATTCTCCCTCCTAATAAATATTATGCGCATTATTAATATATTATACCATATATATTGTGTTTTTCAACTGAACATTTTTAATATACCACAAAATCTTGCAAATTATTGAAAGAAAAAACGTGCCGGATTCTCAATAGAATCCGGCACGAAACAAATTAACTTGATCTTATTTGATCATGCTGGCAACTTCGGCTGCGAAGTCATCCACTTTTTTCTCAATACCTTCGCCTTTTTCGAAGCGAACGAAGGAAACCGGTGTAATGGTGGTACCGAGTTTTTTGGCAACATCAGCAACATAACCGGCGACGTTACCGTCAAACAAATCGGAACGAACAAAGCCCTGCTCAAGGAGGCAAACTTCTTTGAGCTGTTTCTTCAAACGTCCGTCAACAGCACCGGAGAAGATTTTGTCATTAACAAAAGAATCTCTTTCGGCAACGGCAAGCTCTGCAAGAGAAGCCACGGCTTCTTTGGAGAGGAAATTGAAGAGGAACTTGTTGTTTTTCTGCTCTTCGTATGCAGCAATATCAGCATCGCTCCAAACCTTTTCAGAGCAAGCTTTGGCAATCAAAGCGTTAAGAATCGGTTTCGGAAGTGTATCCGGTTTGTTCAAAGAACTCTCAACGATAATGGATTTCATTTTGGCGAGTTCGTCAGCAGAAATATCGTCTTTGCTGAGGAATTCCGGACTCATGGCGGAAATCTGCATGGCAACGTTTTTGCCCATGGCTTTGAATTCATCACCAAAAGCGGCATCGGAATCAAACGCAACCAAAACACCGACTTTACCACCGCCGTGCACATAGGAAGCAACTTTACCGGTCACACGGACAAAACGGCGCACTTTCATGTTTTCACGGATGGTCAGGAAAAGTTCCTGAACGGCTTCTTCAACCGTACCATTTCCGTCGCTGATGGTTTCTTTCAAGAGAGCATCCACATCAGCCGGATCTTTTTCGGCAACGGTTTTTGCGATTTTATTAGCAAGAGCAACAAAACTCTCATTCTGAGCAACAAAGTCGGTTTCGCAGTTCACTTCAACCATAGCGGCAACCTGAGCGGCTTCGTCATAGTAAGCAACAACAACACCTTCTGCAGCGACGCGACTGGCCTTTTTGGCAGCAGAAGCAAGACCTTTTTCACGAAGGATTTCAACAGCCTTGTCCATATCGCCATCGGCTTCCGCCAAAGCTTTTTTGCAATCCATCATGCCAACGCCGGTTCTCTCACGCAGCGAGGCAACATCTTTTGCAGTATATGCCATAATCTATATCCTCCTTGAATTATTCAGCGGCTTCTTCGGAAGCAGCTTCGGCATCGACGGCAGGCTCTTCAGCAACAGCGTCCACACCCTGACGACCTTCGATGATGGCATCAGCCATGGCACCGGCAATCAATTTGACAGCACGGATGGCGTCGTCGTTACCAGGAATTACGTAATCGGCATCTTCCGGATCGCAGTTGGTATCAACAATGGCAACAACCGGAATACCGAGTTTCTTAGCTTCGGAAACAGCAATTTTCTCTTTGCGAGGATCAACGATGAACAAAGCGGCCGGACGTTTCTCCATGTCTTTGATACCGCCGAGGAACTTCTCAAGTTTCTCAATTTCGAGTTCGTGTTTGATAACCTCTTTCTTCGGAAGAAGATCGAAAGTACCATCCTCTTTCATACCGGTGAGCTGTTTCAAACGAGCAACACGGCTACGGATGGTGCGGAAGTTGGTAAGCATACCACCAAGCCAACGGGCGTTGACATAGTATGCACCGGCACGTTCGGCTTCCTCACGAACGGAATCCTGAGCCTGTTTTTTGGTACCGACAAACAGGATGTTGCCGCCGTTAGCGGAAGTTTCACGAATAAAGTTGTAGGCCTCTTCCAATTTGCCTACGGTTTTCTGCAAGTCGATGATGTAAATCCCGTTACGCTCGGTAAAAATGTACGGAGCCATTTTAGGATTCCAACGACGGGTTTGGTGTCCGAAATGAACACCGGCTTCAAGCAATTGTTTCATAGATACGACTGACATAATAAATATCCTCCTTGGTTTTTTTCCTCCGTAAAATCAGACCGGCCACTACCGAAACATAAGTAGCACCAACCAATCTTTATGATTTTACGTGCGATGTCCGAATCAATATACCACAACAAAACCATTAAAGCAAGTATTTTTTCTTTATATATAGAAAAATATTTTAATGTTACCTTGCTAAAATGCTGATGTCTGTGGTATAGTAATTTGAGAAATTTACAGGATTGGAGGCGAAACCATGAAACAAGCATTGGCGTCCTTGCGTAATTTGCTAGAATTACCCTGGACCTATTCGGCTTTGTGTATTCTCGGCATATTCTTTTTTCCGGAATACTGCGCTCCGCCGCTTGCTATTCTCAGTTTGGTATTCGCCTATAAAGATGCCAGCAAGAGCGGTGAAGCACTCCATGTCGGTATAAATGGAAAACTGATTTGGATTTATATCTTGTGCATGTTCTTTTCCGTCTTTTATTCCCACAATCGCCTCTCAACTTTAGCCACCTTTTGCATGTGGGTTCTTATGTTTTGCTTATACATTTCACTGACAACCATTCTCAAATCCAGACGTCGTATTTTTCAGTTTCTCGTATTGCTGAGTGCCGTATTCGGTCTTATGGGCCTTATCGGATGCATTCAGTATTTCGGTTCCACACTCTTCGGATGGGACCGATCCGCTCTTCAGCTTTGGCATGGACTGGATCAATTTGTGTATAAGCTTTCTCCTGTTGATATTCACTTGGATTCCTATGCCGGTCGCATCAGCGGAACATCATCAAACCCCAATATGTTTGCGGAATATATGGTGGTTCTCTTCCCCTTTGTGGCAGCAGCCATTATGCGTTCCAAAAAGCAGTACACCACCCCGTTTTGTATCTGTGCTTTGGTCCTCGGACTGTTCAGTATATTATTTACCTTCTCCAGAGCCAGCTATATTTGCATTTTAGCCATACTCGTATCCATTTTTATCTTTAATCCTTCTTATTTGAAAAGGAAGGTTTATCTGTTTCATCTTGGTGCCTTCCTTTTGTTTGCAGCCATGATTTTGGTTTTGCCGAATGTGTTCTCTGCCCGAATGGGAACCTTAAATGCCAGTGACAGTTCCATCAACGAACGCATAAAAATTTGGGGTTCCGTTTGGGATGCCATTCTCCAAAGACCCATTTTCGGATACGGTGCGGGCACCGGCTCTATTCATACTTTTATGGAATCCATTCAGATGCCGAGAATCACACACGCCCACAGCTTATACTTAGAGCTTCTTTTGGAGGGCGGTATAATCTCACTGTTCTGCTTCCTTTTGTGTGCCGTTCGAGCCACCTATCATCACATTCGTTTCCTGTTTATTTACAAAGCGGGAAAATGCTACAATTTTGCCTGCGCCGCATCTCTATGTGCACTGCTTTTATTCGGCACAATGGACTACCCGCTCTTTACCCCGAAACTGGTCGGAGCGTTTTTCCTGATCATTGCATTATGCGATACCGTAGAGCGATTCAGTCCCGATCCCCGTTTATCCCAGTTACAGTAAGGAGAACATTTTCATGCGTAGCGATTTAACAACCATTCCTCTGGAAGAAATATTTGAACCAAAAGACGGCTGCCCTATCTGCCGTCTTTATGCAATGCTGGAAGAGCGTACCGTAGACTATATAACAGGTGCAGCCATGATGGAACCGGACGTTCGAATTGAAACCAACAAGCAAGGCTTTTGTTTTCACCATTTTGAAAAAATGCTGAATAAACGAAATCGCTTAAGTGTGGCGCTGATGATGGAAAGCCACCTGGCATCCATTGAAAAGCGAGTCTTTAAAGGTCTCCCCAAAGATAACATCAAAAAAGGAAAAGCAGCGAAAGAGGCATTGGAAACCTGTTTTATTTGCAACCAAATCGAAACCAATATGGAACAGATGCTCCGAAATATATGCGTCACCTGGGAAAGAGACTACGATTTTCGTCACTTATTTGCGGAACAGGAAACCCTTTGCCTACATCATTTCGCCGATTTAACAGACGCTGCCTCCAAAACAATGAGTCGTCGCTGGAAAGATGAATTTTGCGGCGAAGCCGCTTCTCTCTCCAAAAAGACACTGGACACTTTACAGGAAGATGTCAGTCATTTTTGCAAGATGTTTGACTACCGCAACACCGGCGAAAATGCCGATTGGGGAAACTCGAAAGATTCCCTTGAACGCTCGGTGCATTTTCTGACAGGAAATATACCAAACAGCAAGTAAAGTTTATTACACCTTTTGTAATAATCATGTGAATATTTTCCACACTCACAACTGTGGAAACACAAACAAATTGATGCAAAAAATGGCAAAATAATGGGGTTATTCCACATTTCCCACAGAGTTTTCCACCAAAAACGGTGGAAAACTAATTTATTACAAACTGTAATATTGCAAAAAGTCAAGTGATAAATTCGGTCAAATTTTCATAAATATTACGCTCATTTTATGCATATAATTTGCACGTAAAAGTATCATTTTCCTGTTGACATTCCATCACTGAAATGATATGATAACAAACGCACACGGAGAGGTGTCCGAGCGGTTTAAGGAGCTAGTCTTGAAAACTAGTGACTCGAGTAGAGCCAAGGGTTCGAATCCCTTCCTCTCCGCCATCCTTTCCCTAATTGAATAGCGCTAACAGACGGCGGCAACAAACAGTATGGAGAAGTACTCAAGTTGGTGACGAGGCGCCCCTGCTAAGGGCGTAGGTCGGGTAACCGGCGCGGGAGTTCGAGTCTCCCCTTCTCCGCCAATATAAAGGACTTATATTTTGAGATATCAAATATAAGTCCTTTGTTTTTTAGAAGAAACACCGCAAAAAATTGGCGTTTACCATCAAACTGCAAATTTTCAAAATCCGTATATGAAATACGAAAGGTCGTGGAACATATGATTACACCATCCAACAAAACATATATTTTCTCTATCCTGTATGCAGTTTTATGCTATCTGGCAGCAGTTCTCGGTCAAACGCTAACGGTTCTTCCGGTGAACATACGGCTTCTTCTTTTCTGTGTTCCGGTTCTGTTTGCGGTATTGCGCATCGTTTTGACGGCGGGAAAAATATCTTCAGCATCAGAAGAGCACCTTTTATGTCATGCCGTTTTAATGAAATATCTCATGGTTCCGTTTTACGGAATCGGAAGTTTATCTCTTTTACTTTCCAATTTTAAAACGAACGGTTCGTCTGCATCCCCAATCGGCCCCACACCCGCATGGACGATTTTCTTGCTGTTTGGCTTTTTGTATCTGCTGGGATCAAGCTTCTTTTCCGTAATAGCCATTTTAAAAAGCAATCGTCAACAGTTACACAGCCCACTCGTTTGCGTTCTCGCTACAATCTGTCAGTTTTTCTTTGTACTGGATGTACTAACCATAATGACACTGGCCCTCAAAGAAAACCGATGCATCAAAGGGACCATCGCCCTTGTTGTTGGGGGTGGACTTAGTTTATTTACAGGGCTCATTTGGCTCACAATCGATGTATTTTTAGGGATTCTTCACTAAGTAAAGAATCCCTAAAATTATTTTATGCGGTATTATAAGGATATATGTTCTTGACATTTGTTAAACGCAAAAGTATAATCCGTTATATGTAAAAGTATAATCCGTTATACGTAAAAGTATGATTGCGATAACCTACAAACTAGAAGGAAACAAACATGCATATATTCTTTTCCGTTTTAGCCATGCTCGGCGGTCTTGCCATGTTTCTCTATGGCATGCGCATCATGAGCAATAATTTAAAAGAAAGTTCATCCGGCACCCTTAAAGTGGTCATGGAAAAAGTCACCAACAACCCTATCAAGGCTTTTTTACTCGGGTTGATTGTCACCGGAATTATCCAGTCCTCCACTGCGTGTATTGTTATTACATCCGGCCTGGTTGCGGCGGGCATTATCCGATTTGAAAACTCAATCGGTGTTATCGTCGGTGCCAACGTCGGAACAACCGTTACGGGACAAATCATTCGACTGCTGGACGTACAAAGCGATGAGGATTCTCTATTAAATCTATTTACTCCCAACACACTCTCTGCAATTGCGATGATTGTAGGTATTGTCATTATTATGGGCTTTTCCTTTAAGAATGCAAACAACATCGGAACCATTGTCATCGGCTTTGGTCTTTTGTTCTATGGCCTTCTTGCCATGAAGGACGCCGTTTCCTCTTTCCAGGATAGCCTTGGTGGTCTTTTCACAAGCCTTGGTGACAAACCGATTCTCGGGTATCTTTCCGGTGCCGGTGTTGCCTTTATACTCCAAAGTTCCAGCGCGACCGTCGGTATTTTGCAAGCCTTCTCCAGCGCAGGTCAGGAACTCACGTTTAAAGCCGTCTACATTATCCTTTGCGGTATTTATCTCGGCGACTGCGTTACGACGGCCATCGTGTGCTCTATCGGAGCAAAACCGGATGCCAAGCGCGTCGGTCTGGTAAACATCTTATTTAACTTAAGCGAAACCATTTTGGTCGTTATAGCCGTAAACGTGGTTCGCATGTTCGGCGCACTGGATACTCTTTGGGATTTACCTCTCACTGCCGGTGGAATCGCCAACACAAATACGGTCTTTAATTTATCTTGCGCCATTCTCTTACTGCCACTCGTTGGTGTATACTCAAAGATAGCGAAAAAAGTAATTAAGGACGAAAATACGGAAGTTAATGCCTATCAAACCGATATAGAAGCGTTAAATCCCACCTTTTTCTCTACTCCGGCTTTGGCATTTCGGAGTTGTTACGATGTTCTGACCAACATGCTTCATATTGCAAAGGATAATGTTAATGCCTCTCAGAATTTGCTCAAAGAATATGATGTTAAGTCTCTCGACAATATCAAAGCAGAAGAAAAGAGACTCGATTATATCACCGACCAGCTTTCCAGTTATTTGGTAAAACTGTCCCAGCACATTCGCGGAAATTATCATATTAGTATTTTAGACCAGTATTACAAACTGACAAACGAGTTTGAACGACTTGGCGATTATGCGGTCAACATTGCAGAAGCTGCCGAAACGATGCAGGAAAAGAATGTTGCTTTTTCCGAAACCGCGCAACAAGAACTGGATGTTATCCGACAATTACTGGATGAAATTTTGGCATACACACAGCTTGCTTTTGAAAAACGAGATGTAGAAGCCGCTCGGAAAATCGAACCGCTCGAAGAAGTAATGGACGATTTAACAAACGCTCTACATGATAACCACCTGGCCCGCCTTCGTGATGAAAAATGCAATATCGTGGCCGGTACGGGATTTTTGGATATCCTTTCCAACATCGAACGGATTTCCGACACCTGCTCGAATGTCGGCGTCGCTACAGTGGCCCGTGTCGATCCCAAAGTTGCCAATCAAGCTCACAAATATATTTCCGCACTTCACCAAGGAAAAAACCGTCAGTTTAATGAAATTTACCACAGCGTTCATGATATATATTTTGACAGACTTCCGTCAGAAGAGCCGTGCGAGAATCCGGACCAACAAACACTGTTTGTTGACGAGCTTTCAACGGATATCCCGTAAAACCGAATCATTGTTTAAAAGGAGTTCTAAGGGAACTCCTTTTTTATATACAAAAAACGGACTCGCATCAGCGAATCCGTTTTGGTGCGGGCGACAAGACTTGAACTTGCACGCGTAAGCATTGGCTCCTAAGACCAACGTGTCTGCCATTCCACCACGCCCGCATATGCAAGGGAAGATTTCTCTTCCCTTGTTATATCAATTATTTCATTTCAGAAAGACTTTTGTCAAGCAAATCAAGTTTTTCCTGAAGTTTTGCAGCCTGCTCTTTAGCCCCATCGACAATGTTCTGCGGAGCTTTGCTTGTGAATGCTTCATTATTCAAGCGAGCCATAATACCGTCAAGCTGTTTCTGAACGTTGGCTTTTTCCTTCGTTAAGCGGGCTCGTTCGGCTTCCAAATCAACTAGTTCAGCCATCGGAATACGAATCGTCGCATCGGCTGTGACAATACTGACCATGCCTTCTTTCTCGGCGCCGCTTTCCATATAAACGCCGGAAGCAAAGGCCAAGCGTTCCATAAAGGCTTTTCCCTTTACAAATGTATCCGTAAAGGTTGTATCCACATAAAGGTCTGTTTTCTTGGAAGGCGGAACATTCATTTCGGCTCTGCGATTCCGAATGGCGCGAATGGCGTCCATAAGACGTTCCATTTCCCGTTCTTCCTCTTGGAAGTTCAGTGCCTCATCAAACAGCGGCCATTCCGAACGCATTAACGTTTCACCGTCATGCGGAATACTTTGCCAAATTTCTTCGGTAATATACGGCATAAACGGATGCAGCAGCTTCAGCATATTGGTCATCACATAAATGAGCGCACGACGAACATTTTCTTTTCCATCGCCCTGTAATCTGGTTTTGCAAAGCTCAATATACCAGTCACAGAAATCATCCCAAATAAAGTCATAGAGCTTCTGTACGGCCATGCCGAGCTCAAACTTTTCAAGGTTGTCGGTAACGGCTTTTGCAAGGGTGTTGACTTTCGACACAATCCACTTATCTTCCAGTGTCAGTGTTTCCGGAAGTCCGAGCTGTACATCGCCGTCCAGGTTCATCAAAATAAACCGCGCAGCGTTCCATATTTTATTGGCAAAGTTACGAGAGGATTCCACCTTATCCTGCATAAAACGCATATCGTTTCCGGGACTGTTGCCGGTCGCAAGCGTAAAGCGAAGTGCATCCGCACCGTACTGGTCAATAATTTCAAGCGGATCAATACCGTTGCCAAGAGATTTGGACATTTTGCGCCCCTGAGAATCGCGAACCAAGCCGTGGATAAAGACGGTATGGAACGGGACATCATCGGTATAAGCAAGACCGGAGAACATCATACGAACAACCCAGAAGAAGATAATATCATATCCGGTAACCATTGTCTCCGTGGGATAGAAATACTTATATTCAGGCGTGTCATCCGGCCACCCCATAGTAGAGAACGGCCACAGTGCAGAGGAGAACCAAGTATCCAAGGTATCCTCATCTTGGTGCAAATGTTTACAACCACATTTCGGGCAAACTGTCGGGTCTTCACGGGAAACAATCGTCTCGCCACACTCTTCGCAGTACCAGGCCGGAATACGGTGTCCCCACCAGAGCTGACGGGAAATACACCAGTCACGAATATTTTCAAGCCAGTGGAAATATATTTTGTCAAAGCGTTCCGGAATAAACTTGGTTTTGCCGGTTTTGACAGCTTCGATGGCCGGTTTCGCCAGTTCTTCCATTTTAACAAACCATTGCAGAGAAACACGAGGCTCAATCACGGTGTGGCAGCGATAGCAGCTACCCACGTTATGTTTCATGGGCTCAATTTTCACCACATAGCCTTGCTCTTCCAGATCTTCCATAATGGCTTTGCGGCATTCCATAATGGACATACCTTCATACTTGCCGGCAAGTTCATTCATGAAGCCGTCATCGGTCGTGACGGTAATCACTTCCAGATTATGGCGTGCACCGACTTCAAAGTCGTTCGGGTCATGGGCCGGCGTAATTTTAACGACACCGGTACCGAAATCCATTTCGACATACTCGTCGGCGATAATCGGAATTTCCTTATTCACAATCGGCAAGATGACATTTTTGCCGACAAGTGCCTTGTAGCGCTCGTCATCCGGATGAACGGCAACAGCCGTATCACCCAGCATGGTTTCCGGACGAGTCGTAGCCAGTTCCAAATAACCGGAACCGTCCGCCATCGGATAGCGTAGATGATAGAAGAAAGCATCCTTTTCTTCGAATTCCACTTCAGCATCGGAAATTGATGTCATGCAGTGCGGGCACCAGTTGATGATTCGCTCACCGCGATAAATCTTTCCTTCTTCATACAGGCGAACAAAGACCTCGCGTACAGCTTTGCTGCAGCCCTCATCCATGGTAAAACGTTCTCTCTCCCAGTCACAGGATGAACCCATTTTGCGGAGCTGGGACACAATACGTCCACCGTACTGTTCACGCCATTTCCAAGCTCTTTCGAGAAACTTTTCACGGCCCAGGTCGTCCTTGGTAATCCCCTCTTTTTTCATTGCTTCCACAATCTTAGCCTCCGTGGCAATGGAAGCATGGTCCGTTCCCGGAACCCAAAGAGCTTCATATCCCTGCATTCTTCTCCAACGAATCAAAATATCCTGGAGTGTATTATCAAGAGCATGCCCCATGTGAAGCTGTCCGGTAATATTCGGAGGAGGCATAACAATTGTATAAGGTTTTTTATCGGGATTTACTACCGCATGAAAATACCCATTATCTTCCCAGAAAGAATAAATTCGATCTTCAACTTCACGCGGATCGTAACTTTTTGCAAGTTCTCGTCCCACTTAAAATCCCTCCAATTCATAATAAAATAACTTTATAGATTATACCTTAACAGTGGGTAAAAAGCAACAAATATAAACGGATATTACATAAATTAAACCAATTTTTGAAATAATGCTTAAAAAACACAAATGGAAACGCAGTAAATGTTGACTAGATACGGAAATACAAGTAAAATGTGAATGGAATTTATGATAAACGGAGGATTTAACGATGTCTGAAAATACGAATGAAAACAATGTAATGGAAGAAGAATATGATCCGGAAATCGTCACGGTTGAAGATGAAGACGGAAAGGTTCATGAATTTGAAATCCTGGACGCAATCGAAACCGATGATGGAAAATTCTTAGCCCTTCTCCCTTGTCCGGAAGACTCTCAGGAATTTTTGGATGAAGATATGGAAATCATTCCGGTTCAGGTTTTGGAAGAAGATGACAATACCATCTTGGCTCCCATCGAAAACGAGGAACTTCTTGATGAGATTGCCGAAATTTTTGAGGAACGTCTTGCAGATTTGTTTGAAGACGAAGAAGAATAATATAATACCTGCCTAGTACGCGGACCTTATGTCATATAACCCTACTACAGACTTTTAATAGGGATCTTGTCTCCGGTGTCGGAGAGCAGGCCTCCCCATGCAAATGGGACGTTGGAAGCTCAGAACACATCGGGCATTTACCCACCTGCTTTTTGGTAGCAGGTTATTGAGACATTTTACGGCTAGGCGGGATTTTTTTGAGGTGAACAATATGCCTACACAAAGGCTTGACAAATTCATATCAGACCAAAGAATTCATTCGCGCGCCGATGCAACGAAAGTGATTCGCTGCGGCCTAGTCACCGTCAACGAATTGGTTTGCCGTGATGCCTCTAAAAAAATCAATCCGGAAACAGATGTCATCTGTTTCAAAGGCGAACCCGTTTCATTCGTGGGCCATGTCTATCTCATGATGAATAAACCGGGTGACGTTTTATGTGTATCAAATGACAAGACAGCCAGAACAATCATCGACCTGCTTCCGGAAGCCTATCAACATCGCAATTTGTTTCCAGCCGGAAGACTTGACAAAACAACGACCGGACTCGTTTTAATCACGGACGACGGTGAGTGGGCACATAAAATCATATCTCCCAAAAACGAGGTTTGGAAAACCTATATAGCCGAATTGGATGCTCCTGTTAATGATGAAATCATCAAAGAGTTTTCGGAAGGAACACACCTGCCAGACGGAACTCCTTGCGAACCGGCTATCATCTCTGTTTTAGATTCTCCGCTCCACGTCAAGATATCCATTCACGAAGGGAAATATCATCAAGTTAAAAGGATGTTTGGTACATACGATATTGGGGTCAATAGACTCCATCGTCAGTCCATCGGCGGAGTTGAATTAGACGATACAATGCATCCTGGAGAATTTCGACCCCTTACATCACTTGAAATTGTGGATATCATTAACAATTGAAAAAATACGAAAATACAGCCTAATCGTAAGTAAAATTGTTAATATTTAACAAAAGTATCTATCTTTTTTCGGCAATTACGAGTATGGAAATCCTCGTACCGTAATGGTATAATGACACAGTAAATTAAGAAGAGTGTGCACAAACACCTCTTTCTAGATAATTTAGGAGGAAGAGAAACATGTCTAGTGTCTCATTAAAAAGCATTTACAAGAAGTATCCGGGTGGCGTAACCGCCGTCTCTGACTTCAACCTTGAAATCAAAGATAAAGAGTTTTTGGTATTTGTCGGACCTTCCGGTTGCGGCAAATCCACTACTCTTCGTATGATTGCCGGTTTGGAAGAAATCTCCGCTGGCGAGCTTTACATTGGTGACCGTTTGGTCAACGATGTCGCTCCGAAAGACCGCGACATCGCCATGGTGTTCCAGAACTATGCTTTGTATCCGCATATGACAGTTTTTGATAATATGGCTTTCGGTTTGAAACTTCGTAAAACTCCGAAAGATGAAATCAAGCGTCGTGTTGAAGAAGCTGCCCGCATCTTGGATATTGCTCACTTGCTGGATCGTAAGCCGAAGGCTTTGTCCGGTGGTCAGCGTCAGCGTGTTGCTTTGGGTCGTGCCATTGTCCGTGAGCCGAAAGTCTTCCTTTTGGACGAACCGCTCTCCAACTTGGACGCCAAACTTCGCGCCCAGATGCGTACGGAACTTTCCAAAATCCATCAAAAACTCGGCACCACTTTCATCTATGTTACCCACGACCAGACCGAAGCTATGACCATGGCTGATCGTATCGTTGTTATGAAAGACGGTTTCATCCAGCAGGTTGACACTCCGCAACATTTGTATGACCTCCCCTGCAACACCTTCGTTGCCGGATTTATCGGAAGCCCGCAAATGAACTTCATTAACAGTGTGCTGATTAAGAAAGACGGTAAATTCTTTGTCCAGTTTGGTTCTGAAGATACCAAAACAAAACGCGGTGTCAAATATGACATTCCGCTCCCGGATTCCAAAAATGCAAAAGGCAACTTGGATGCTTATGTTGACAAGCCGGTCCTTATGGGTATTCGTCCGGAAGATGTACACGATGAGCCCCGTTATCTCGAATCCTTGGCTGACAGCAAATGCGTTGCCAACGTTGAAGTTACCGAACTTATGGGTGCTGAAACCTTCTTGTATTTGAACATCGAAGGACATGCCTTTACCGCTCGCGTTGAGCCGACTTCGACCGGTCGTCCGGGTGATGTTATTGATATCGTTTTGGACAACAGCAAAATTCATTTGTTCGATCCGGATACCGAGACCATCATCTGCAACTGATTTCTATATCAAAAGCCTTGTAACCGTTTGGTTACAAGGCTTTTTCTATGGTCCAAATCATTGACACACTATATATTAAATGATAAAATAACAATAAGTTTTCGCGCATCAGCCAGATGCGAGAAGGAGGAATAATTTATTATGAAAAACACAGAAAAAACGATGGACAAATTAGTGGCTCTCTGCAAAGGACGTGGCTTCGTTTATGCAGGAAGTGAAATCTATGGTGGATTGGCAAACACCTGGGATTACGGTCCGCTTGGTGTCGAACTAAAAAACAACATCAAACAGGCATGGTGGAAAAAATTCGTCAAAGAATCCCCCTACAATGTCGGTTTGGATGCGGCGATTCTCATGAATCCTCAAACCTGGGTGGCATCCGGTCACCTCGGCGGTTTTTCCGACCCGTTAATGGACTGCCGCGAATGCAAAGAGCGTTTCCGTGCTGATAAAATTATTGAAGACTATTGCAGTGAAAATAACGTCACTCTCGACAAGCCGATTGATGCATTTTCTCAGGAAGAAATGAAAAACTTCATTGAAGAAAAAGAAATCCCTTGCCCGAGCTGCGGCAAGCACAATTTTACTGATATCCGTCAGTTTAATCTTATGTTCAAAACTTTCCAAGGCGTTACGGAAGACGCAAAGAATACCGTATATTTACGTCCGGAAACCGCACAGGGTATTTTTGTTAACTTTGCAAATGTTCAAAGAACTTCCCGTAAAAAAGTACCGTTCGGTATTGGACAAATCGGTAAGTCGTTCCGAAACGAAATCACTCCAGGAAACTTTATTTTCCGCGTAAGAGAATTTGAGCAAATGGAACTTGAATTTTTCTGCAAGCCGGGCACAGACCTTGAATGGTTTAATTACTGGCGTGGATTCTGTCGCGATTGGCTTCTTTCCTTGGGAATGAAAGAGGAGAACCTTCGTTTGCGTGACCACGACCCGGAAGAACTTTGCTTCTATTCAAAAGCAACCACAGATTTTGAATTCTTGTTCCCGTTTGGATGGGGCGAACTGTGGGGCGTTGCGGACCGTACGGATTATGATTTAACACAGCATCAAAACACATCCGGCAAAGACCTTTCATATTTTGACCAAGAAACGAACGAACATTATATCCCCTACGTTATTGAGCCGTCTCTCGGTGTCGAGCGTTCCTTCTTAGCATTTCTTGCCGATGCCTATGATGAAGAACAAATTGATGAAAAAGATACGCGTGTTGTCATGCACTTCCATCCGGCACTGGCTCCTTTCAAAGCTGCGGTTCTCCCGCTTTCCAAAAAGCTTTCTGAGGATGCCCGCAAAGTATATGATCAGCTTTCCTGCGATTATATGATTGACTTTGACGAGTCTGGCTCTATTGGCAAACGGTATCGTCGTCAAGATGAAATCGGAACACCCTATTGCATCACCTTTGACTTTGACAGCTTGGAAGACAACTGTGTTACCGTACGCGACCGTGATACAATGGACCAGGTTCGCATGCCTATTTCCGAAGTCAGTGCTTTCTTATATGATAAGATGAAATTCTAAAATTAAATAGTATTAAATGAGGTGTTTTTCGTGAAAATAAACGGATCCGGATTAACCCAAGAAATTTTAGCCATCCTCCATCGTCTCGGTATAGATACTTCCGATGATGGCATACAGCTGATTGTTGACATTAATAATCCAAAAGGAATCTCCGTAAAGAAAACGGAAGACACCTTGTTTATTTCTGTCCAAGAAAAGGTAGCTGTCTTTAGAGCGTTGGGACTTGCCGCCGAACAAGCAACTGACTTATTCACAATTGAAGAAACGGAAAAATTTAAGAAATCAGGCGTTATGCTTGACTGTTCCCGCAATGCGGTGCCTACAGTCAAGACCGTTCAGGATTATATCGAACAACTGGCCATAATGGGCTTTAATACGTTTATGCTTTACACCGAAGACACATATGAGATCAAAGATGAACCGTACTTCGGGTATATGCGCGGAAGATTCACGGAAAGCGAACTTAAAGCCATTGACGATTACGCCTATTCATTCGGCATTGAAGTGATTCCCTGCATTCAAACCCTAGCCCATTTAAATAACATGTTCCAGTGGCGCTTCGTTTATCGTGATATTTGGGATATTGACGACATCATGATGATTGATGAAGAAAAGACCTATGAACTGGTCGAAAAAATGATTGTCTCCTGCCGAAATGCTTTTAGAAGCAACCGCATTCATATCGGTATGGACGAGGCCGAAAATTTGGGTCGAGGTCGTTTCAAAAACAAAAACGGCAATCACGATGCCTTTGATTTGTTCTGCAAGCATCTGAATCGTGTGAAAGATATTTGCAACAAATATGGTTTCTCTCCTATTATTTGGAGCGATATGTTCTTTAAAATGGCTAAAAACGAAACCGGTGACTGCTACGATCAACCGATATCAAATGAACTCCTCCAAAAAATTCCCGAAAATGTGGATATGGTTTACTGGGATTATTGTACGGAGAAATCCGAGCGAGTCGACGGCAATTGCAAGCGTCATGCTCAGTTTATCAACAATCACACAATCTTTGCCGGAGCCGGATGGCGGTTCACGGGCTACGCTCCCAGAACCACATACAGTCTCGATGTCAGCAGACGCGCACTTGAAATTTGCTACGACAATCACATCGACGAGACGCTCGTTACTTTATGGGGAGACAATGGCGCCGAAGCCGATTTATTTGCCGCTCATCCTGTTGTTCAGCTTTTTGCAGAAATGCGATACGATATCCATGTAAGCAATGAAAAACTGCAGCAGCGGTTTAAGACATGCACGAAGGCGAACTTTGACGACATTCTTCTCGGTGAAGATTTAGATTCGCCACTTGAAGAAAACAAAATGCATTTGGTAGATCCATCTCGTTATTTACTGTATCAAGACATCCTATCCGGGCTGTTTGACAAACATGTAACAGAAGGCTTTAACGCATACTACGAAAAACTTGCTGCTAAATTAAACGAAGCGAAAATCCAGAATCCCTATTATGAAAACATGTTTGCCGTTTGGGAAAACATAGCAAAAGTCCTATCTATCAAAGCGGAAATCGGTTTGAAACTTCATACTGCTTATATGAATTCTGATAAGGCTTTACTTAAAAGCTACGCAGAAAACGATTTAAACACACTTCTTGAATACACGGATGGGCTTCATAAGGCCATACAAACAAGATGGCTTCAAATGTACAAACCGTTTGGATACGAAATTTTGGACATTCGTTTAAGCGGTATCAAAGGCAGAATCAAATATGCCCAAGACCGTTTGAGTGCTTTTGCCGAAAACAAAATTGATTCCATTCCGGAATTAGAAGAAGAACAGCTTACATATAATGGTTATGTTCCGGGAAACACCTATCACAATGTATGGCGGGATATGATATCCGCCTCAGGTATATAAAAAATGCATTGCTTGGAAAAATTTCTAAGCAATGCATTTTTCTTATTCACTTATTTTACCGACCGCTTCTGAAACAGCATCAAAAACGCCTTCAGGAATAGAAGCAATATTGATGTTCATATCCACAGATGTATGCGTATAAGCCACTTCGTTATTGTCTCCAATATACACCTGCTGGAAAGCATTTTTGTCTTTCTCTTTCCCAAAGCAAAAATATAGACAAAGCATATCTTCGCCAGGCTTGCTTTGTTTCGCGTCTTTCCATTCGTTACAAGAAAGCAAAGAATACAGCAAGACCGCATCTTTTCCTTCTATGGCTTTTGTTGCTTCAAAATTATCTTTATTGGAAGACACATAGCACGTGAAGTCATAATCCTTCACATCTTCATACGTGATAGAATCGCCAAAAGCAATATCATGTAACCAGGAAATTTCGCCGTCTGAATTCTCCGACAATTCTCCATGTCCACTCTTATTATCCACAATGATTACAATCGCAAAAATAATAATCAAAACACCAAGCATTGCAAGAACTGTCAACAAAATCTTTTTAAGCGCAATTTGTCTCGCCAGAAGAGTCGCTTCATCAACAGGAGCCTTTTCTTTTGGTTTGGACTTTGTTTCTTTTTTATTACTCATTACAATATCCCACCATCAATAGCCAAGTTTTCCGGAAATAGACTCATCGTTTTCAATCCAGTCATCAACATAGAAAATCGTATAGGTATCTTTGGTATCACGAACTATCACGCGCTCAATACCGGCGTTGATGACCATGCGCTTGCACATACTGCAGCAACATGCATTTTGGACATAAGTTCTGTCAGGCAAATCCAGTCCTGTCAAATACAAGGTTGCCCCGATCATCTTCTCACGAGGAGCCGAAATAATGGCGTTTGCTTCCGCATGGACAGAACGGCAAAGCTCATAGCGTTCCCCGCGGGGAATATTAAGTTCGGAACGAATGCAGCGCTTCAAATCCACACAGTTTTTACGGCCTCTTGGAGCCCCCACATATCCGGTGGAAATAATCTCATCATGATTCACAATAACAGCGCCGTATTGTCTGCGAATACATGTGCCACGTTCACCGACAGCTTCGGCAATATCCAAATAATAGTTTACCTTATCCTTGCGAATTGCAGCTTCACCCATTTTTACATTTCTCCTTCCAAAAAGAAAGTTCGATTTTGCCAAAAATATAAAATGCCTGAAATAGCCGTCATTAGGACAGCAATCCAAATGGCAATTTGTCCGAAAACATTCACAAACTGGTTAAATCCTCCAAGATCAAACCACTCGGCAGCTTGAAGTGCCACTATCATATAAATAATTACAATATACTGAGCAACCGTCTTCGCTTTCCCCCACATATTTGCGGCAACAACTTTACCGTTTTCAGCGGCAACCAAACGAACGGATGTTACAACAAACTCACGGAGAAGAATAATAAATAATGCCCATGGATTCATCTTATCGATAGCCAGCAAACCTATGAAAGCTGCAGTCGTCAGCATTTTATCGGCAATGGGGTCCATAAACTTTCCAAGATTCGTCACAATATTGCGAGAACGTGCGATTTTACCGTCAAGAAGGTCCGTATAGGAGGCAATCGCAAAAACAACAAGGGAAACTAAATAATGGCAAGGAAACGACACCAAAAAGCAAAATAAAAATATCGGCGTCATCACAATACGAGATAATGTCAGTTTGTTCGGCAAATTCATTTGTCAATCACCTCGCCCATTAAATCCCAGTCCATATAGTCAAAAACTTTCACTTTAACAAAATCGCCTTCACGGAAATCTCCGGCTTTACCGGCAAAAAATACTTTACAATCAATGTCAGGTGCATCCGCTACGGAACGACCAAACCAGCATTCTGCTACTTGGTCGTAGCTTTCTATCAAGACATCAATGGTTTGACCAATTTTTTCTTCGTTTTGAGAGGCAATAATATCAGCCTCAAGTTCCATAACAAAATCCGCACGGTTCTGTTTCACCTTATCGGCAACCTGATTCGGTAAATTAGCAGCAACGGTTCCCTCTTCAGCCGAATAAGCAAAACAGCCAAGGCGTTCAAAACGAATCTCTTTGACAAATTCACAAAGCTGATCAAAATCCTCTTCGGTTTCTCCGGGAAATCCGGTCATGACAGTTGTCCGAAGGGTAATTCCGGGAATTCTTTTCCGAATATGCTCCATCAGATTTTTAAGGCTTTCAAAATCTCCGGAACGATTCATATCTTTAAGAACATGACCACTGGCATGCTGAATTGGAATATCCATATACGGAATTACTTTTTCTTCCGACACCATAACATCAAGAAGTTCTTCCGTAATACATTCCGGATAGCAATACAGCATCCGAATCCACTTGATTCCTTCAATTGAGCAGAGGCGTTTCAGAAGTTCAGGAAGCTTATATTCTCCATACAAATCCATACCATACCGAGTGGTATCTTGTGCAACCAAAATGAGCTCTTTTACTCCATTTTGCGCCAAAGCCGAGGCCTCTTCCACCAATATGTCCATATCACGACTTCTGAAAGGTCCTCGAATTTTCGGAATGGCACAATAAGTGCAACAGTTACTGCAACCGTCGCCGATTCTTAAATAAGCAAAAAAATAAGGAGTTGTCTGAACGCGACTGCCATCTAGTTGCCAGCAGGATTTCGGAGGGAATTTTTCCACTTGATTATCGGCGGAAACTTCTTCGATAATCTTGACAATATCATGGTTGGCTCCCAGGCCAATGACCGCATCACATTCCGGAAGTTCTTTCAATATTTCTTCCTTGTATCGTTCAGCTAAGCAACCTGTTACGATAATCTTTTTGATACGTTTTTCCTTTTTCAGTTCAGCAAATTCCAAAATTGTTTCAATGGCTTCCTGTTTTGCACTTTCAATAAAGCCACAAGTATTTACGATAACAATGTCCGCAAGTGCAGCATCTGCAACAATGGAATAGCCACTATTTTCAATTTTTGCAAGCATCAATTCTGCATCCATTTGGTTTTTTGGACATCCAAGAGATACCATTCCAACAGTATATTTCATACATCTTCCCCATTATCAATTTGACGCATGGCCGAATGAATCACATCGTAGCTGAATCCCTGTCTAACCAGATAATTTTGAAGTTTCTGGCGAGATGGTAAATCCATAGATTGAGTATAGCATTTTTTATGTAGCAAAGCAATAGCCGAGGCCTCGTCATCCGTTGTCATTTCTTCAACAATTATCTTGGCGGTTTCGCGGCAAATTCCCTTCTCACAAAGCTTTTCTACAATTCTCCGGCTCGGATAATGACGAAACTCTTTGTAATCTTCAGCAAGCCTTTTTGCGTAAGACTCATCATCAATGTAGCCACGGTCTTTTAAGTATTCCAAAACCACACATATGGTTTCGGCATCAGCCTCTTTATACAACTTATCTTTCAGCTCTTTCTCAGAATAATCTCTTTTGCTCAATAACCAAAAAGCTTTATTCATGGCACGCCGCTTTGAAGATAATGCCAAAAGCGCCGACAACTGTTCAGCTGTCAGCGCATTTTCTGTGACGTATTCGGATTCTAAAAGAACATCGCGGTCAATGTTGATTTCAGAACCATCCTCAAATGTCAATTTTGTCCAATGTCCTCGAATTTGTTCTCGAGAAACAATGATGAATTGCTCTTCACTCATATTAGTCTTCTACAACAATATCAATTTTTTTCTTAGCTTGTGCGGCCGTCACTTTCGGAGCTTCCTCAAGTGGAATTTCCACCATGGTTTTTGTCTCTTCTTCCTTAGCCTCTTTTTCTTTATCGAGGAAACTACGAATAGCCTGCTCCAGTTCATCGGCAATAGAAGGGTTCTTTTTCAGAAAATCTTTGGCATTATCGCGTCCTTGTGCAATTCTCTCACCTTTATAAGAGAACCAGGCACCAGATTTTTGAACCAAATCTGCAGTAACAGCCATATCCAGAATCTCGCCGACACGGGAAATGCCTTCACCATAAATGATATCAAACTCCGCCTCTTTGAATGGAGGAGCAACCTTGTTCTTAACGATACGAACACGCGTATGAGAGCCAATCGGATTACCGCTGACTTTCAGTGTTTCCGTACGACGTACATCCAAACGCACAGAGGCATAATACTTCAAAGCATTACCACCGGCAGTCACTTCGGGATTTCCGTACATAACACCAATCTTCATACGAAGCTGGTTAATAAAGATGGCCAAGCAATTGGACTTGGAAATAACACCGGCCAGTTTTCTCATAGCCTTCGACATCATACGGGCCTGAACACCAACTTGGTTATCGCCCATCTCACCCTCAATTTCAGCACGCGGAACCAGTGCGGCAACAGAGTCTACAACGATAATATCAATAGCTCCAGAACGAATCAAAGCTTCGGCAATTTCCAAAGCCTGTTCACCTGTGTCCGGCTGAGAAATCAGCAAAGAATCAACATCAACGCCAAGAGCTTTCGCGTACACCGGATCCAACGCATGTTCCACGTCAATATAAGCAGCTTCGCCGCCTTTTTTCTGAGCCTCCGCAACTGCATGCAAAGCCAAGGTCGTTTTACCGGACGCTTCAGGACCATAAATCTCAACAATTCGCCCACGAGGCAGTCCGCCAATTCCAAGTGCTCTGTCGAGCATCAAAGAACCTGTCGGAATGGAATCAACATTCATACGGGAATTTTCGCCAAGGCGCATAACAGTCCCTTTACCATAACTTTTCTCAATTTGCTGCAATGCAATTTCCAAGGCTTTCTGTTTTGCTTCTTTTTCTGCCTTCAACTTCGCTGTATCTGACATTATTCTAACCTCGCATTCAGTTATTTTACATCAATTATACCAAGTTTATTACAAAAGTCAACAAAAAATAGAACATTTGTTCCGTATGTGCTGTTTTTGTTTGACACTTCGGCTCATTTGTACTATATTTTACTCAACGAAAAGGAGATTGCCCTATGGAACACTATATATCTTTTCCAAAACTCGGATGGCAATTCCCCGTTTCTGACACTTTAGTCAGTTTTAAAATGCTGGGGATGTCTTTTACAATTAAATGGTATGGCGTTATGATTGCCTGCGGCTTCTTATTGGCAGGACTGTATGCTTTTCGAAAAGCGAAATCTATGTCCATAAATCCGGACAGTATGTTTGATGTTGTACTGGTATCTATTTTATTTGCTTTTATCGGAGCTCGTTTATACTATGTGCTTTTCAGTACCCACCGAGCAGAATACTTTGCCGACCCGATATCCATTCTTAAAGTTTGGGAAGGTGGTTTGGGCATTTATGGAGGTATCATCTTTGCTTTTATCACCGGCATTTGGATGTGTAAGCTTCGAAAGGTCAAACTATGGCCCATGTTCGATTTGGCCTCACTTGGTTTTTTGATTGGACAAACACTCGGACGCTGGGGAAACTTCTTTAACCAGGAAGCTTTTGGCAGAAACACGACACTCCCCTGGGGAATGTCCGGAGATATTATTGCAGCAGGATACCATGGGACCGGATATGACACAGCACTTCCGGTTCATCCGACATTCCTCTATGAGTCCCTATGGTGTCTATTAGGATTTGTCTTGCTACACATCATATCCGTAAAGGCTTATACCTTTTCGGGAAAAATCTTTTGTTTATACATTATATGGTATGGAACCGGCCGTTTCTTCATTGAAAGTCTACGTACAGACAGTTTGATGCTCGGCACCATGCGCGTATCACAGCTTGTTGCAGCACTTGCTGTTATCGCCTCCATCGTCTTATATCTTATACTAAAATACAAATCTTCTTACCAAGAAAAAACAAATGATGAATTGTTCGACTAGGAGGTAGCCAATTGTTTCAAAGTATTATAAAAGATGGTGTTTTTTCCAAGTATGAAAAACCACTGTGGAAAACTTATCAATACATATATTTTACCATGCTGACTTTTGTCCTCATTGTTAAATATTATGAGTCTTCCATGTTTTTTGGTAGCTCTTTTAAAATTCCATACTATATATATCAGACTGTTTACTTTATTTCTAATATGGTATTGCCGTTCCTGGTTGTAATAAACATTGGTCTGATTGTTTTGTCGCTTTTCAAACTTTCCACAGGCCATTTTGTGTGGAAAAAAGAAGAAATAATTGCAGGGTTAGTTATCCTGGTTATCTTTTTAATTCCCTATTTTTTGTTTGATTATGCACAACCCTTTTGGTTTGCCATTTTTATTTTTTGCGCTCATAATATTGATTATAAAAAACTCGTAAAAGTCTATGTTTTAGCATCAATAACCTTATTTCTCATCATCTTTGTTTCTAGCTGTACCGGCATTCTCGAAGACACATTGTTTTATCGTTCAAATGGAATTGTTCGTCACGGTTTTGGTTTCATCTATACAACATGGCCTCCAACTCATTTGTTTTTCCTCACCGCCTGTTGGGCATGGCTTCGTGAAGAACACATTTCCTATTATGAAATAGGACTTGTAGGCGTATTTGCTGTTTTTTCTTACGTGTTTTGTCATGCGCGCACCTCTGTTATTTCAATTTCTTTAATTTTCGCATTTCTCCTTTGGGCCAAAATCAGATCACAGAAATCTCAAAACCATAAGTATTTGATGACCAAGCCTTTGCAAATCGGATGTATTTTATCCTATCCGATAATAGCTCTCGTCATGACTATCGTTTCCGTCTTCTACTCTGACGATAACCCCGTATTAAATCTCATTAACCGTTTGATTAGTGGAAGATTGGTTCTCGGCCAAACGGGCTTTAACCGCTTTGACATTTTACCGTTTGGGCAGTTGATTGAGATGAACACAGAACCTCCAAAAGAATACTTTTTTCTTGACTGCTCCTACATCAATATTCTCTTACGGTATGGTCTTCTCGTATTCTTAGGCGTAATGTTTATTTGCCTATATATGTGTTTTAGACAATGCGAGAAAAAACGATTTATTCGATTAGGATTGCTTGCTATTGTTGCAATTAAGATTTCTATGGAATATCACATTATGGAAATTGACCATACCCCTATACTATTATATCTTTTGGCTTTCGACCCGGACGATGGTGAAGGGTTTAACCTTCGTGCAGCTTTTCCGAAGCGTAAACAACATAAGCAAAACAAAACAACTTGCAAATAATCGAAAAACAAAATTGAATCAGTTGCTTTTCTAGAAAAAGCAACTGATTCTTATTAAAAAACACAAATTGATTGTTGACAGTACACACATAGAGTGATATACTTCAAAAGTCGATGCGGCTTTAGCTCATCTGGTAGAGCGCCACCTTGCCAAGGTGGAGGTAGCGAGTTCGAGCCTCGTAAGCCGCTCCATAAAAAGAACCAAGTTGATTTCAACTTGGTTCTTTTTCGTTTTATCTTAAAAATTCGGCAGAATACTCCCACCTCTAAACGAAGTGAAGGTGGCAAGATGAATGCCGCCCGTTTCTGTGTGAACAAATAACGAAATATGGTTCTTCTTTCCTTTTGTGAATGTCATGTGGAAAAATTTCCACATGCAAAGGTGTATTCTTACATTGTAAATTTTGAGGAAAGGAGGAACATCTATGTATTTGACTGTCAAACAACAGGTTAAGTCTTTGACAAAGAATGACTATCGGAATCTTCGAGAACTTTGTCATATTGCCAAGAATCTCGTTAATGAAGCAACGTATAATATTCGGCAGTACTTTTTCAGTGAGAAAAAGTATTTGCATTATAACGAAAACTATAAGAAGCTCAAATCATCCGAAAACTATCGTCTTTTGAATTCCAATATGGCACAGCAAATCATGAGAAAAGTTGACGGGAACTTTCAATCTTTCTTTGCTTTGCTGAAACAAGTTCAAAATGGAACATATAAGGAAAAATGTCGTCTTCCCGGCTATCTCCCGGAAGATGGCTTTTCCACTCTCATTATTGAGATGATTTGCATAAACGGCAATAAACTGAAGATTCCATATTCCATTCGGTATCGAAAGACACATGGGGACATCTATATTACAATACCACCGAATTTGGTTGATAAAAAAATCAAAGAAATTCGAATCATCCCCAGAGTCAATGCCAGGTTCTTTGAAATTCAGTATACGTACGAAGCTGAAGACATCAAAGTAGATTTAGATAAACAACATGCACTGGCGATTGATGTGGGAGTGAATAATTTAATTACCGCCGTTACCAATAAAGGAAAATCATTCATTCTGGACGGGAAGAGACTCAAATCCATTAATCAGTGGTATAACAAAGAGAATGCCCGTTTGCAAAGCATTAAGGATAAACAGCATTTCGGTAAAGGAATAACCAACCGGCAGGCAAGACTATCCTTGAATCGATATCATAAAGTCAATGATATCATCAGTAAAGCAGCATCCTATGTTGTTAATTACTGTGCATCAAACAACATCGGTACCATCGTGCTTGGATTTGACCCGACGTTACAACAAAAACCACGTCTCGGGAAATCCAACAATCAAATGTTAGTGAATGCTTCATTTGGTTCTCTTCGAAGCAAGCTTACCTATCTTTGCAAGCGATATGGCATAGACCTCATCTTACAAGAAGAAAGCTATACATCCAAAGCATCGTTTTGGGACAAAGACTACATCCCGGTCTATGACAAAAACAATAACCAAAGCTATGAATTCAGTGGCAAACGAAAGCACAGAGGGCTCTACATAACATCCGATGGAAAAATCTTAAATGCCGATGTGAACGGTGCACTGAATATTATGAGAAAAAGTAACGTTGTGGATCTGCGAATCCTATACGATAGAGGCGACGTGGACACGCCTGTAAGAATAAGGGTGGCCTGAAATCAGGTGGAAACTTAAATACCAAACTTCTTAAACGGAGCCAAATGGCTCCCAGAAGCCCCCACTTCAAGTGTTAACTAAGTGG
>JAZUDZ010000025.1:0-9963 GCA_045639905.1 Acutalibacteraceae bacterium | reverse complement strand
TGACAGTCAAATACATAGATGTTCCTCCTTTCCTCAAAATTTACAATGTAAGAATACACCTTTGCATGTGGAAAATTTTCCACATGACATTCACAAAAGGAAAGAAGAATCATATTTCGTTATTTGTTCACACAGAAACGGACGGCATTCATCTCGCCACCTTCACTTCGTTTAGAGGTGGGAGTATTCTGCCGAATTTTTAAGATAAAGCAAGAAATACTATGCAGCATATGCAGTATTCGAAAAGGAAACGAAAAATCCGGTCCCGTTTTCTTTACATAAAATGTAAAGTGTGATAATCTAAATATTTAGATTATATGATTTTTGAGAAATACACAACATTCCGTTCTAGGAGGAACTCAAAATGAAAAGAATGCTGACAACGCGACTTCTTGCCATCGTACTTTGCATGGTGATGCTTGTGACCGTGACACCGCTTTTTTCCGCGGCGGAAATTGAAATTTCCGAGATCACCATTACCTATACGGATGACACGCCTACCGTGGGGGAGCGGGCAGGCGACTATATGTGGTTTGAACTGCCGGATGGTGCGCCGTATACCTGCAACATGCACTATTGGTACGACGACACCACGGGAAAAATGCTCGCAGATGATGACACCTTTAAAGAAGGGGATTCCTATTCCCTGGAATGGACAATCGGCGTGAGCGAAGGATATTCTTTTGCCTCCAACACGCACATTTTGCTGAACGATAGTGAAGAAAATCTGGACAAAGAGAATACATGGATTCTTGATGATGTAGTCGTTTTCTGGACAAAGAGGATCACCCCCATCGTGCCGCCGACGACGGAGATTGACGAGGTCGCCGTGACGGGTGCCAATCTGGCACCGGTTGTCGGGGAGAAAGCAGGAGACTTCCTGTCGTATGAATTGCCGGACGACGCAAAATATACTTGCGACAACCATTATTGGTACAACGCAAGCAAGGACGTCGTGATGAAGGAAAATGATACTTTTGCGGCAGGAGATTTATACGCAATGGTGTGGCACCTTATTCCAAATGAATGGTGTGCCTTTAAAGAGGACCTGAATGTGCAGGTCAATGACGGCTTTGACCTGGATTCGGACAACTCCTTTTTTGGAACGACGCAATGCGTTATTTGGACAACATCGATTTCTCCCACCATGCCGACAACGGTGATTGATGAGGTCGCCGTGACGGGCGCCAATCTGACGCCGGCTGCCAGGGGAAAAGCAGGAGACTTCCTGTCATATGAATTACCGGATGACGCAAAATATACCTGTACGAGTCATTACTGGTATAATATCAGTCAGTCCGCCGCGCTGGGAGAGAATGACACCTTTGCGGCCGATGATGTATACGCTTTGGTATGGGTTTTTACACCGAACGAACGTTGCGTCTTTAATGAAGACTTAAGTGTTTTGGTCAACGGCGATGATGAGATAGACTGGGATAACTCCTCGTTTGGAGAAAATCAGTGCACGGTTTGGACAACATCGGTTTCTCCCGTCATATCGATAACGGAGATTGACGAGGTCGCCGTGACGGGTGCCAATCTTTTGCCGGTTATAGGAAAGAAAGCAGGAGACTTCCTGTCGTATGATTTGCCAGGTGGTGCAAAATATACCTGTACGAGTCATTACTGGTATAATATCAGTCAGTCCGCCGCGCTGGGAGAGAATGAAACCTTTGCGGCCGATGATGTATACGCTTTGGTATGGGTTTTTACACCGAACGAATGGTGCGTCTTTAGTAAGGACTTGAGTATTTTAGTCAACGGCGACGATGAGATAGACCGGCACAACTCTTCGTTTGGAGAGAATCAGTGCACGGTTTGGACACCATCGGTTTCCGCCTCCGTGCCAACGACGCCGATTGACGGGGTCAGCATTGCGGGTGCCGACCTTCGTCCGGATGCGGAGTATACTGTGGGTGGCTTCCTGTCGTATGTGCTGCCCGACAATGCACCGTATACTTGTATAGACTGCTATTGGTACAATAGAGATCATGAAGAAAGAATGGAAGATGGAAAGGATTTCATCGGAGGGTATGAGTATTCCTTGGTGTGGAAACTCGTTCCGAAGGAAGGCTGTTTCTTTACCGACGGGTTGGATATTTTGCTGAATGAGGGGGATGCAAACGCCGATATGTCTCGTACAAGCGTTTCCGCGAACGAATGTATTATTTGGTCGGAACCCGTATTTGTGCAGAGACCCCTAATTAGAAGAATTAATATCAGCGGGGAGACGACACCGCGTGTAGGCGACCATGTGGGAGATTATTTGTCGTCTAAAGTGTCCGAGTATGAGCTGTTTACCTGTGTGAAACATTATTGGTATAACCGGTCTGAATATTGTGTGATGACGGACAATGATGTCTTTCTTGAGGGCGGGTCTTATTCCGCAGTATGGGAGCTTGTCCCGAAAGAAGGGTATGCATTCAGCAGCAACCCGGGTGCTTATATCTCAGGTTTTGGTGTCGATCAGGCCTACTCGTTCTTTAGCAGCGACCGATGTGTTGTTTGGACATCGTCGATTCAGCCGATACCGACCATTGCCGAAATCAATCTGACGGATGTGGATTTTCTGCCGATAGTGGGCGAGACGGTAAGCGATCCTCTTGACTATACCATTCCCGAGAATGCTCTCTATAAAAAGGCCTCTGCGAATGAAAACTTCTGGATTGGAGACACGAATGACAATAAATTCATTGCGGGAGTAACCTATAGCCGCAGAATCACCGTGACCGCCGCTCAAGGGTATGTCTTTGGTGCCAATACGGTTGTTCGTGTCAATGGTACGCTCGTTTCTGACGACATGGGGTGGAATCTTGTATGGACCGCCGACGGGATGTTTTTCCGAATACGTACGCCTGAAACAAAGGCGGTTGAGCCGACACCCATTACCGAAATCAATCTATCCGGTATGGATGTTGCGGCCATTCCCGGACGAACGGCCGGAAACTTGCTTCATGTGACCTTGCCGGAAAATTCCGAATATAGGGTATCGAAGCATTGCTGGGTTGACAGAAGCAACCAAACGGACATGGCAAACCAGGAAGCGTTTGTTGTGGGTACTCCGTATGCAGCCCATATTGAACTCAGAGCCACTCCCGGGTATGTGTTTGCGGAAACAGTTTCGGTGACGATTAACGGTTCGACCGACGCTGTTGACTTTTCCGTCAGCAGAAGGTCCGGTAACCAAAAATTCGATATTTGGACAAAAATGAGTCAGGTTATACCCGAGTCCACATTCGACAGCGGTATTCATTTGATGGTGGGACAAACATGGGTTAATACGACAAACGCCGCGGATGTTCTGGGTGACGGTCGTGTGCGTTATGACGATGAGACCAAAACGCTTTCCCTCAGCAACACCACCCTTTTAAGTTGTATGTATGTGATAGACGCACAGGCGAATTGTTCCGTATATGCCGATCAGTTCATCACCATCCATTTGACGGGATTCAATATGTTGTATCAAAGCATTGCGACGATGATCGACTCCTGTTGTGCGATTTTTGTTCGTGGCAGCGGTAACGAATGCCCGCCGATACTGACAGGCGACGGCAGTCTTACCATTTACTCCGGTGACAGCGAGACGGGGGATTCCATAGCAATTTTTGAATCCTCTTCCACAGTGGAAATTGCCTTCACCGGACGCTTGTATTTGCAAACGGGTATCTGCGGTGAAACGGGAATCAGCAATCCGATTTCCTGCTCCGGCAGCGTTTTGTTTTCCGGATTTAACGATGAACAGGAGATCCAGCTGTTGTCCGGAACAGAACTGAGCCTGCAGTGCAAATTCCCCGTCAAAGTGACGGCTATGGTGTATTCGTCTTTTGATGAGGAGGGGAACGTGGCATCTAGTGAGTATTTTGACACAGACGGCGACCTGGTTTGTTTCCGTTCGGGAGAAGGTCTTGCCGCGGTGGAGTTTTCCGCTTACAAGGAAATCATCGATACCATCGAAATTGACGGCTTCTGCTATCCGATTACGAATGGCCGAGTCGGCGAATACCTACATCTTGTTCTTCCTGAAAATGCACCCTATCACTTTGATGAAAGTGGCTATTATTGGATGAATGATACCGACAGCACCCGTATGGACAATGACGGTATATTTGAAGCGGGTAAACCGTATACACTCGGAGGGACCTTGGTTGCCGACGAAGGATATATTTTTGACAAAAATCTGACGATTCTTTTGAACGACGGCAAGTTTGGTGTCTTTGAAGGAAGATCAAAACGAGATGACTTTGACACCCGCGTTTTCCATATTTGGGGTGAATTGCAAAACGCCGTCTCCGGTTATATTGACACCATTGAGATTGACGGGTTCTGCGTTCCGGTTTACGGCGGCAAAGCGGGCGACTATTTAAATCTTACCATTCCGGAAGATGCACCCTACCATTTTGCGGAGGGAGATACATATTGGTGCAACTATGCTGACATGGTTCGAATCAGGGACAGCAGCAAGTTTGAACCGGACATATTCTATTCGATTGTCAGCGTGCTGGTTGCAAACGAAGGGTATATCTTTACCAATCGTCCGACGATTCTTTTGAACGGCGGCGAGTTCGAAGTCGATACGGAACATACCTACAGAAAAGGTTCCGATGCGGGTTCTTTCCTCGTTTCCGGAGAATCGAAAGCCATTTCCGACATTGTCATTGACACAATCGAAATTAACGGAATTTGCAACCCGGTTGTCGGCGACAAAGCGGGCGACTACCTGAATCTTACCATTGCCGAGGGCTTACCGTATCATTTTGCAGAGGACGGTCTGTGCTGGTATGATTACAGCAGTATGTTCAATTTGGAAGACGACGATACATTTAAAGAGAATACACTCTATGCACTCGGCGGTACATTGATTGCCGATGAAGGGTATGTCTTTGCCAAGGAGCCAACGGTTTTGTTGAACGACGGTGCCTTTGCTGTTGATAAGGAATATACCTACAGAAACGGTCTTAACGCACGTAGCTTCGACATTTTCACCGAACCCCAAAACGCCACCGCTCAGGAGGATCCGGTAGACCCGGATGATCCGGTCAATCCGGATACGGCGCTCGGTGATGCAAACGAAGATGAAGCGGTTGACATGAAAGACGTGTTGACCATGCGCAAGTATCTCGCCGGTATGAACGCAAAGTGTAACATTCAAAATGCCGATGTGAATGAAGACGGAGCGGTTGATATGAAAGACGTGTTGATGCTTCGTAAGTTCCTGGCGGGACTGATTGACAAACTCGGCGCGTGAAAGTTTAAAACAGAGCCCCTTGCTGCACAAAGCAGGGGGCTCTGTTTCTCTCTTAATATGCGGGCTCTGAGAGAAAATTTAGTAAGGGGTATGACCGCGGGTGTCAAATGGAAATTCCAGGGGAAAACAGCGGATTTTCACAGGAAAGGAAAACTTTGCGAAAAACCAGAAAAAAAGCAAAAAAATGAATTGACAATGCGAAAAAGTATGATAAAATAAAGCGGTTTTGCAAAGATAAAAACAAATTTTGATTGAAATGAGGACGTTTTTTATGAAAAAAACCTTAACGATTCGGATGATTGCCGTCATTTTGACGATGGCGATGCTTTTGTGCCTTACTGCCTGCGCGAAAACGGGCAACCAGGATGACACGAGCAAAGCGGAGGCGTCTTCCGCCGAATTCAAGTTTACCCGTGAAAACTTTCCGCGTTTGAACGGCTCGACGGCGATGGTGCCGCTTGGGCAGGCGATTGCCAGCGTGATGCTCGGCGAAACCCGCGAGGAGGTCGCCGACCTCACGAACTTCTCCCGCACGACGCAGTCGTATCGGGAACTGATGAGCGACCAAGCGGATTTGCTCATTTCCGGCGCGCCGCCGGAGAGCATTTACAAGGAGAAAGAGGAAGCCGGCTTTGAGTGGGAGATTTCCAAATTCGCGGTGGACGGTCTGGTGTTCGTTGTGAACGTCGATAACCCGGTCAACAGCCTGACCACCGAGCAGATTCAAAAAATCTATACCGGCGAAATTACCAACTGGAAAGAGGTCGGCGGCGACGATGTCGAAATTATGCCGTTCCAGCGCAACGAGGAGGCCGGTAGCCAAACGGCGATGAAGAAGCTCGTTATGGGCGACCTCAAAATGATGGAGCCGAAAAACTCCGACTGTGTTGTGCAGTCTATGTGGGGGCTGATAGAAGCCGTCGGCGCGTATGACGATTCCGCCGCCGCCATCGGCTATTCCGTCTACTATTATGCCCACGATATGAAAATGGCGGACGGGCTTAAAATCATCGCCGTGAATGGCGTTGACCCGAACCCGACCACCATTCGCAGTCGGGAATATCCCTTTATCAACGATTCCTACGTGGTGATTAAAGCCGGTCTTGCGGAAGATGCTCCGGCGAAAATCCTCTATAATTGGATCATGAGCGAGGAGGGTCAAAAACTCGTCGCGCACGAGGGCTATGTCAGTGTCATGGACGTGGGGGAATAAGCTGTGAAAAAACTGCTTTGTTTGTTGCTCGCCGCGTTGATGCTGGTGGCGGCAGGCTGCACAAAAACCGCGCAAGAAACGTCGGAAGTGTCCGAAACGTCGTCGGGCGTGGCGGTCCACGTCGATTACTCGAAATTGACCCCCTATGACCCGCCGGAGGAGACCTATACGCTCCACGAGGGCTACACCCCGGGTGAGGGTGTCAAAGCGCGGGACGATTACGGTGCGCTGCTTCCTTATCGCGGTAAGGAAGAGAACGTGGTCCACACCGATGTTGATGTTTTGCATCTGTATGGGCTTGTGACCGACAAGGGTGAGCTGGTGACCGACCCGATTTACCAAAGCTTCGATTATAGGGGCGGCCTTTTAGTGTTGAAACGGCCCAATCCCGCTTGCAAAACCGATGAGAGCGCAGCTCAAATTTTTGTCACCCTTGCTTTTCCGGATGGTTCGTGGGTGCAGGATTTAACGGATTGCCGCGATTGCTGTTTTGATGAAAAAGGGTATATGATTACGGCATCGATGGATAATTCCATCGATATGTGGGATTCCGAAACCGGTCACAAGGCGCATTTTGACGGCGCCTTGTTCGAGGGGTATTTGCAAGGCGAATCTTGGTATCATACGGATAAGCAATGGGTGTATTGCAAGGACGAAAAAATCGCGTATGCGACTTGTTCCGGCGGAATGCTGTATTTGGATTTAGAAAACGGCGTGGTGTTGGATACGCCGCCGGCGGGATATCCGGCAGACTATGTGTACGAGGAGGTTGGAGAGCCCAATATTATGGACCAAAGCCCGAAAGTGGAGGGGTGCGAGATGGTTGGCTACAGCACCGACCCCTTTACCGGCAAGATCTATTTTTACGGCAACGTCGGTAACCATCCTCCCTATTACACGCTGTTTGATGCCGACGGAAATATGGTGGTGGAGAACCGGAGATTCTTAGATGTCTGTGCCGGACTGTATTCCGAGGTAGAGGACGGACGCTTTTGTTACCGTACGCTTTCGGACGGCACGCTCAAATTCTGTTATACAATCCAAACCAACAGCGACTGATTTTACAATTGTTCAAAGGTGATAGTATGAAAAAACTGCTTTGTTTGTTGCTCGCCGCGTTGATGTTGGCGGCGGCAGGCTGTGGAAAAAACACGGCGGAGACCTCCGAGGTATCCGATACCTCTGCGGGTGTGGCGGTCCATGTGGACTACTCGAAGCTGACACCCTATGACCCGCCGGAGGAGACCTATACGCTCCATGAGGGCTACACCAAGGGTGAGGGTCTCCAAGCGCGGGACGATTACGGTGCGCTTATAGAATATTGCGGCAAGGAATCGATCGAGACCGGCCTGAATCGCGAGGTTTTGTATCTGTATGGTCTTGTGTCGAGTAAGGGCGAGCTGGTGACCGACCCGATTTACCAAACCATCGGATACGCGGGCGGTTTTTTAGTGCTGGACCGCCCTAATCCCGCTTTTGCAAACCAGTTTGATGCGCCTCGATGTTTTGTTACCCTTGCTGCTCCGGATGGCTCGTGGGTACGGGAATTGGATGATTGCCGTGAGTGCTATACCGGAAAAGAGTATATGATTGCGCTATCGATGGATAACTCTGTTGACGTATGGAAAACCACGGGTGAACGCAAGGCGCATTTTGACGGCGCTTTGTTCGAGGAGTTTTTGAACGGCAAATCCTGGGATCGTTCGGATAGTTCGGCGGTGGTGTATTGTAAAGACGACAAGGTCGCCTATGCGGTCACAGACTATTGCAAAGACGATGAGGGCGGCTTTGCAACAATAGAAACGCTGTATTTGGATTTAGAAAATGGCGTGGTGTTGGATACGCCGCCGGAAGGATATCCGAAAAACTATAAAGACGATGCTTCTGAGCCGGATCTCATGCTGCAACGCCCGAAGCTTGGAAAACGATGCGAGTGGCAGGGCTGTTTTACCGACCCCGTTACAAAGAAAAACTACTTTTACGGCAAGGTGGAAGACCACGCCTATTTCACACTGTTTGACGGCGACGGCAATGTGATGGTGGAGCCGTATCGCGAATTCCCGTCGGACCAGCCGTCTCCGTCGGTGGAAAAGGTGGCTAACGGCTGGTATGCCACGATAGAGGAGGGGCGCTTTTGTTACCGCACGTTCGGTGAAGGCACGCTCAAATTCTGTTATACTATGAAAACCAACAGCGACTGATTTATAGGTAAAAGCAAGCCCCATCTCTCGGAGCAATCCGGGGGATGGGGTGATTTTTTGTTTTCAATCAAATAAACATGGTCAAATAATGCGGCATCGAGATTTTCGTGTCGGTATGGCCCATGTTGGCTCCTGTCAACTTGTAAGAATATGGTGGTTGCCATTCTTTCAAAAATTGATTCAAGGACACGGTGCTGCCTTTTTTGCTTTTTACCTCTATCGGTATTACCGCACAATCCTGTTCAATCAAAAACTCGATTTCCTGTGTGCTGTCTGTCTTTTTGATATAATTCGGCTTGTATCCTCTCTTAACCAGCATATCAAAAATCAGATTCTCATAGATACCGCCTTTTGCCGGGCCGACCAACGTGTCCTCCATCAATGCAACCTGCGTTTGGAAGCCAAACATCGCAGTGGCGATACCGATATCCGTTGCATAAATTTTGAACTGATTCGGCTGTTCGTAGCCGATAAGCGGTAAAAGCGGCGTGGATACATTCAAGACTTTTTGAACCATTCCCGCATCAATTAACCAATCGAGAGAGTTTTCGTATTTCTTGGAGGAACCTTTCGGGTCCACCGTTTTATACTGAAACTTCGTATACTCTTTTGAAAGCTGTCGCGGAAGCGAATAGTAGCAATCTCGGATTTTTTGTCTGTCGGTGGTTTTGGCGTATTTTTTGATGTCGTTTTCATATTCCGCCAGAATGGCGACCTGCTTATTATATGTTTCCTGAAAACTGTTCGTTTCAAAAAACGTATTAACAACTGCCGGCATACCGCCCACGACAAGATACTCCCGCAATATCTTACGGAACTTGTCGTTGATAGAATTCGGGATTTTCTCTTTTGATGTGAAATACTCTTTCAAGGCCTCGATGGCTTTATCATCATAACCGTACGCCCACAAGAATTCCTCGAAATCAAGAGAGTACATATTAATCGGCGTTTCATATCCCACGGGGATGGACACGATGTCTTTATAGTAAAGCCCGAGAAGTGAGCCGGAGGATATGACGTCGTATCTGTCGTCAATGGCAAGAAACTTGATGGCGGTTCTCGCGTTGGGGCAATGCTGAATCTCATCAAGGAATATCAAGGTGTCGTTCTCAATGAATTTAACGTTCGGAACTTGAAGCGAAATTCTTTTATAGATTTCCGTGGCAGTCAAATCGCCGTCAAAAATCGTTTTGTATTCGGGATGCTCATAGAAATTGATTTCAATGACGCTTTTGTAATTGTCTTTTCCGAACTCCCGGATAATGAACGATTTCCCGACCTGTCTTGCGCCTTTCACCAAAAGG
>JAZUDZ010000024.1:0-2061 GCA_045639905.1 Acutalibacteraceae bacterium | reverse complement strand
AATTTCGAACCAATCTGCGAGAGGATGGAAGACCTACTGAAGATGTAGATGATCTCATTTTGAAGATTATTAACGCCCCTACTAAAAAGCAAAAGAGACAGCAAGGCCGTGAGGCGAGATAAGTTTTCAAAAGAGAATCTGCTGATGTATTTTTGTGGAGTGATTCCAGTAGTCTGGTTAGGACTTTTGATTGCACCGACTATGAAGGATGGCCTACTCGGGCTTATCCAGAATTTTGGTGCGATTATGAATAATCCTTTCCATATAGAGCTTTGCGAGGACAGTCTTCGGGCTGTCCTCGTTTTGCTCCTACTTTATGGTTTTGGAATCACCATCTTTCTTTCTACGGACAGAAACTATCGCAAACGGGAGGAACATGGCTCGGCTAAATGGGGCGTGCCGAGCAATATCAACCGAAAGTATGCAAATCCTCGCAAAGATAGCAATAAGATTCTCACGCAAAATATATCCATCGGTCTGGATGGTCGTGTTCACAGACGAAACCTAAATGTCCTCGTGGTTGGTGGCTCCGGTGCCGGTAAAACCAGGTTCTATGCAAAACCGAACATTATGCAATGTGCTACATCGTATGTGTGTTTGGATCCGAAGGGTGAGTTGGTCAGTTCGACAGGCCAGATGCTGAAAGAGAACGGGTACGATGTAAAAGTGATTGACTTAATCAATATGGAAAAGAGCTTTTGCTACAACCCTTTTGTCTACCTAAAAACGGACAACGACATTCAGCGTCTTGTGACAAACATTTTCAAAAACACCACGCCGAAAGGTTCACAAAGCCAGGATCCGTTTTGGGATCAGGCCGCAATGATGCTCTTGCTGGCGCTTGTGTTATATCTGCATTACGAAGCACCACCCGACGAACAGAATTTTCCGATGGTGATGGATATGATTCGCGCTGGCGAAGTACATGAGGAAGACGACCAATATCAGTCAGCTTTAGATGTTTTGTTTGCGCGACTGGAAATGCGTAATCCAGAACATGTGGCGTTGAAGTATTACCGCAACTATCGTTCCGGCTCTGGCAAAACACTTAAATCCATTCAAATCACACTTATCTCCCGTCTGGAAAAATTCAACTTAGAATCGCTTGCGAATATCGTCCAATCCGATGAGATGGAACTGGAAACCCTTGGCGAGAAAAAGACCGCCATCTTTGCGGTTATTCCCGACAACGATAGTTCTTTCAACTTCATTATCGGTATGCTTTATACGCAACTGTTCCAGCAACTATACTATCAAGCGGATGTCGTTCACGGAGGACGATTGCCCGTCCACGTTCACTTTATCCTTGACGAGTTTGCCAACGTAGCGTTACCGGATGAGTTCGATAAGCTCCTCTCCACGATGCGCTCTCGTGAAATTTCCGTTTCCATTATCATTCAGAATATGGCACAGTTAAAAGCGTTGTTTGAAAAGCAATGGGAATCCATTGTCGGCAACTGCGACGAACTGTTGTATCTGGGCGGAAACGAGCAAAGCACTCACGAGTACATTTCCAAACTGCTGGGCAAGGAAACCATTGACATGAACACCTACGGTCAGTCCAAAGGCCGAAGCGGAACCTATTCGACTAACTGGCAATTATCGGGACGTGAACTGCTGGATGCAACGGAGGTACGCCTTATCGATAACGACAAGGCCCTCTTGTTTATCCGTGGTGAACGACCGGTTGAAGACAGCAAGTATGACATTCTACGACATCCTAACATCAAACAAACATCGGACGGCGGAGCTCTCCCCTTTCGTTACGGCGAGGACACAAGAAGCTTTGCTTCGGTTGTGCCCTATAACTCGCTGATAAAAATGGCGGAGAACGCATCTTTACCGCGTCATGATGTTCTCATATTTACAGAAGAAGAATTCGACAAATTACTACAAAGAAAAATGGAGGTACAAAACAATGAAAAAAACTAATCAACTCAAAAAAGCCGGCAAACTGTCTGTAGCGTTCCGTCGGTACTGCACCTTGGTGGTGACGGTGTTGCTCGTGATGAGCATGAGCATCGGTGCCCTTGCGGCTGCCAGTGATCCGATTTCCGTTGT